>CALUPL010000045.1 GCA_944322635.1 uncultured Mailhella sp. | reverse complement strand
AAAAGTATTTGATTCAGAGAACATAAAGTTCTCAAATCGAACTCAAAGCTCTATTTCCCAACTCGCTCTTCACTTGTCAAAGAACCGTGCCGCTCACTCGCGGCGGTGTTGCTTTATGCAACTTTTCGTTTCACCTGTCAACAACTTTTTTCAAGTTTTTTTCAGGCGGCGCTTTCGGCGGGGCGCTCGTTTGAGCCGCTGTGCCTCAGCGCGTTTTCGCGTTATGCCCATTTAGCCCCATCTTGTCAAACACTTTTTTGCCATTTTTTCGTTCTTTTTTCATTTTTCACTCTAACCATTCGATAAATCAGCATAAAAAAATCGGCCAAAGTCTCCTCTCCGGCCGATTTTATCCTCTTTCTTCACGCTATTGCAGCCGACTATGCATCGTTATTCTCCCCAAAAGCCTTGCTCCTTTTCTCTTTCGGTCAAATGAAAAAATTCCCGTCCTCCCCCCCCTTCCACCGGAAAATCGTACTTGCCTTCCGTAAACAAACGTTCTCCTCATCACCAAACGAAAGGCGGACACGAAGCACGAAGCTTTCGCAACCGCCTTTTCTTATCTGCCGTTGAAATCAGATCAGGCAAGATTCGGGACGACACTCCGAAAAAGTTCCAGCACCTTTTCCGCGTTTTCCTGAGCGACGGCAAGAATGGCCTCCCAGGTTACGGCATCGTCCACCTTCCAGGAATCATAATCCGTGCTCATGGCAACGGCGGCATAGGGAATGCCCAGTTCGTTGGCCATAATGGCTTCCGTGGCAATGCTCATGTTGATGATGTCCGCGCCCCAGATGCGGAACATTCTCGATTCCGCTCTGGTGGAAAAGCGCGGTCCCTCAATGGTAATAACGGTTCCGCCGTCGTGAAACCTGTACCCCAGGGAAGAAAGCTCATCACACAGAACCCGCCTCAAACCGGCATCAAAGGGTTCGGCCATGGCCGTGTGCATGGGATTCCCCGGCTCAAAGGACTCGAAAAAACTGAGGGGTCTCAGCCTCGTGAAGTCTATGAACTGATCGGGAATGACAAGGTCGCCCCGCTCTATTTCCTCCCGCAGAGAACCTACGGCCGTGCTGGCCAGCACATGCGTGCAGCCGGCTTCCCTGAGTGCCCAAAGATTGGCCCGATAGTTCACCTGAGTGGGCGGAATGGTATGCCTGCGACCATGGCGGGCCATGAGCGCCACCGGAACGCCGCCGATGCTCCCCTCTCTGAGAGAACTCGAAGGCTCACCGTAGGGCGTGTTCATCACTCTGTCGCTGGACACTTCAAAAAGAGAAGGATCGTCAAGTCCGCTTCCGCCGATAATGCCTATTTTGTTCATGCTGTCGTCCGATGTCTGTTCAATGTAGTGATTCTGCACGGCTTTCGCCTCGGATGAGACAGCCGCTCTTTTCCTTCAACTGATATGCTCTCTCGCCTTTTCGTTCGCCTGCAGCTCTGAACAAAAGAGCGCATCTTTTTTATGACACAACTTCTTATGTCCGGTCAGCGCCTGGAAAATCTGCCGCTCACCTATCTCTCTAGCAGGGAATGTAGCCCTGCGAAAGCATATACAGAAGATCGCGCATGTGATCGACGTTGGGCGCGTACATGAGAAAGCCGTTTTGATGGCCGGTCATGGCAATGATGCCGTCTGCCGGGTGATGCCGCACCAGTTCTTCCACGCTGCGGGCCATGGCAGGAGTGCCGAAGGCCGCTTCGGGCGCCGTGGCCGGGGCCTTGCCCTGAAGGAGCTGATCATAAAGACCGGCGTGATGCAGATGAATGACGCATCCCGTGACGGGTGAAGCCTCGTATATGGCCGCGTGCGTCATGGATTCGGAACTTGCCTGAGCCGGCCCCACCGACCACACGGTATTGGCGTCGATGTCGCAGCGGGTCACAAGGCAGTAATGCTCCGGCCCGAGCACGGGAATGTGGCCCGTGGCCGTGGCCGTGACGAGAAAGCCCCCGTCCGCACGAAGGGAAAGATTGCCGTAGCCGACGCCGCTGTCCAGCACTCCCACAAGTCCTGCACGCACAAGATCGGTGCGAAGAGCGTTGAGCGCTGCCCAGTCGGGATGCTCCGGAGCCGGACCGTACTCGTGTATGCAGCGGTATTTGACGTAGCCTTCTTCCTCGCTCATATATCCGTCCTCATGCGTTGCGCCGCTCCGGATACAGGGAAAGAATTCCGTTCTCCGAAGCATGGCACACGCCTCTTTCGGTGATAAGACCCGTAATAAGCCGCGACGGCGTTACATCGAAGGCCCAGTTGCGGGCCGGAGTTTCCGGCGGGCAGATGAGCACGTCTTCTCTTTTGCCGCCTTTCGAAAGACCGGAAACCACACGCACTTCGTCGGCATTTCTCTCCTCAATGGGAATATCGCGCACGCCGTCGCGCAGTGTAAAATCGTAGGTGGAGGAAGGCAGCGCCACATAGAAAGGCACCTTGTTGTCGAAGGCGGCCAGAGCCTTGAGGTAGGTTCCTATTTTATTGGCCGCGTCGCCGCAGCGCGTCACTCTGTCGGCCCCGGTTATGACCAGGTCCACCATGCCGTGCTGCATGAGATGCCCGCCCGCATTGTCTGCTATGAGATCATGCGGGACGCCGTGCCTGCTCAGCTCCCAGGCCGTAAGACTCGCCCCCTGATTGCGGGGCCTTGTTTCATCCACCCACACGTGCACGGGAATGCCGGCGTCAAAAGCGGCATACACCGGCGAAAGTGCCGATCCGTAATCCACAAACGCCAGCCACCCGGCATTGCAGTGCGTGAGTATGTTCACGGCCCTGTCGGGATGACGTTCCGCCACTTCTTTAATGATGGAAAGCCCGTGCTCCCCGATGCGGCGACAAAAATCCGCATCTTCGTCGGCAATGGCCTGCGCCTCGGCACGGGCGACGCGAACGGCCTCTTCTCCTGAAAGTCCGGCCAGGGCTTTTTTCTGGCGTTCGAGAGCCCAGGCAAGATTGCTGGCCGTGGGTCGCGTGGTACGCAGCTTATCCATGCTCCGGGTCATGAAACCGCAGAAATCGCCTGCAGGTGCCGTTCGGGCGGCAATCCACACGCCCCATGCGGCCGTTGCGCCTATGAGCCCGGCTCCGCGCACCCACATATCCCGTATGGCACTGCACACGTCATCCACGCTTTGCAGAGCCCTTACCCTGAACTCATGAGGAAGCGTCGTCTGATCAATGATGAAAAGCGTTTCACCCTCGCCTTCGCCTTCCGTCCATATGGTACGGTAATGCCTGCCGTTCACATTCATGTCCGGCTCTCCTACTGAATGCGAAGCTCAAGCGCATTGCGATTGAGAGGTATCAGGGCGACTTTGCCGGTGGTCTTCATGTCGAAGACGATGCGGGTCTTATCGTCGTGCTGGCCCACGCGAACGGCCTCGATAAGTCTGTTGCTCGGCACGCGCGGCACGTTCACATCCCAGTTTCCGGCAAGATCGAGCACCACGCGGTCGGGATTGCCGAGCAAGAAATAATGTCCCACCATGGGAGCATTGCCCTGAAGCGTAAGCTTGATCTGACTGCCCTGCATGGAAAATCTGGCAGAGGTCACCACTCTTTCGTATTGCGTACCCGAGGCTTCGCTGTCGGAAGAGGACTCCTTTGCGGCCGAGTCATTGCTCTGCTGCCTGCCGTCATTTTCCGTCGCACCTCTCTGCACGGCAGACACGGAACGAGACTCGACACTTTTCTCCGCCTCTTTCTTCGAGGAATCGACCGCCGCGTTCCTTTCCGCCCGAACCTGAGCGTTGTTTTCCTCTGCGGCAACGGTCTTTTCACTGCCGCTTTTTTCGTTCTTATTTAAGGATGGCGACGCCGACGAAGACGCGTTTTTCTTTATGCTTTCCTTGCTACCGGTTGCAGACTTTTCATCCGTTCCCGCATCGTCGGACACAACACTTGCCGGTCTCGTATCAAAGGGAGCAGAGGCCGAAACGGTTTTACTCTCTTCGGAAGAAGCTTCCACTCGACCGGATTCCGACTTCCCGGCAGAAGCATCGTTCTGCGGCGTCTGCACTGTTTCCGCGCCGTCGTCGGCCGCATCCCTGTGTTCCTGAAATGCCGTAAGTCCGACGATCTTGCCCGATATTTCCGAGCGCCCGGCCTCATAGCCCGGCTCATCCTTCAGCAATGCGGCCACGCCCACGGCAACGACCAGCATGGCCGCCGCACAGACCAACAGGCCCAAAGTTCTGCGCATGTCATCCTCTCATGCTTCATGATGCGAAGCGTTGTTTACTCCCTCTATAGCCGAGATGCCCGGGCCATGACAAGCCACTCCCATCATGTGAAAAATTCTGCCACAGTGGACGGTCCGGCCTTTTTCCTATAGACCACTTTCATGCACGAACTCTCTCTTATGGCAAACGTCATGGATATAGCGCGGGAAGAAATGTCCCGCCACGGAGCACAAAGACTCACTCTTCTGCGCATACGGCACGGTGTGCTGGATCAGGTGCAGCCCGACGCCATGCGCATGGCCTTCGAAGCCATGATTGCAGGCACCGCCGACGAGGGAGCCAGGCTTGAACTTGTGGAAGAACCGCTGCGCCTCTCATGTTGCATGTGCGGCCACGAATTCTCCCCCGAGGACAGAAACGCCCTTTATGCGCCCTGTCCCGCCTGCGGTGAAACCGTTCCGTTCAGCGTTGTAGGCGGGGAAGGCATTTTTCTCGACCATCTGGAAGCGGAGTGACGCCGTCTTCCTTTTCTTCGTTTCATCAACATTCGAGGCCTATCATGGAAATTCCCGTTGTCCGCAACGTACTGGAAGCCAATGACCGCATAGCCGCTCGGCTTCGTGCCGACTTCGCGCGCCGCGGCACCCTTGTTCTCAACCTCATCAGCTCTCCCGGTTCCGGCAAAACCTCTCTTCTGGAACGCACGCTGAACGACCTTGCCGGAGAATTCCGCATGGCAGTCATAGAGGGTGACCTGCAAACCGACAACGATGCACGACGTGTGACCGCTTCCGGCGCACAGGCCGTACAGATCAACACGGAGGGAGGCTGTCATCTCAACAGCAGCATGGTGAGCGAGGCCCTGCAGGCCCTCGACTGTGAGGGGCTCGACATTCTCTTCATTGAAAACGTGGGCAATCTCGTATGCCCTACGGAATTCGACTGCGGAGAAGACGCCAAGATAGCCCTGCTCAGCGTGACCGAAGGCGACGACAAGCCCCAGAAGTATCCATATCTTTTCCACAAGGCCAAGGCCATGATTCTCAATAAGATCGACCTGCTTCCCTATGTGGATTTCGACGTGCGGAAGGCCCGCGCCCATGCCTGTGCCCTGAATGCCGATCTTGCCGTCATGGAAGTGTCGTGCCGTAACCATGAAGGTCTGGAAGCCTGGTACGACTGGTTGCGTTCCGCCGTAAAAGCCAAAAAAGAAGCCGCCCATGAGTGAAACTCCCTCCTGCTGCACGCTGCCCGAATCCGCGCCCTTCCACTCCTATGAGGAGGTAATGCGGCATTTGGATTCCCTCGGGCTCTTTCACATGGACATGGGCCTCGGCCGAATGGAACGCGCTCTGCATGCCCTCGATCTCGACAAGCTGCGCTGCCCCGCCGTACAGGTTGTGGGCACCAACGGCAAGGGTTCCACCTCGGTGTTTCTTCAGTCCATAGCCATGGCCCACGGCATGAACGTAGGCCTCTACACTTCGCCGCACTTCGTGTGGCCGGAAGAGCGCATTCAGCTCAACCACACCATGCTGCCGCGTCGCGTATGGCCGGCCCTGGCCGGAAACGCCGTACAGGCTGAAAAAGACCTCACCTACTTCGAGCTTCTCACCGTCATCGCGGCTTCCGCATTTCAGACCAGCGAAAGCGATCTCATGATCTTCGAGGCCGGACTCGGCGGCCGTTACGATGCCACTACGGCGCTCCCCGTGGACATGGTATGCTTTGTTCCCATGGGCATGGATCACATGAACGTGCTCGGCGACACGCTTTCCGCCATTGCCGACGACAAATCCGATGCGCTGCGCCCCGGTGTTTCCATGGCCGTCAGCGCGCCTCAGGAACCGGAAGCTCGCAACATTCTCCTTTCCAAGGCGCAGGAGCGCGGCATACCCCTGTGTGCCAGCCCTTCTCCGGAAGGATGCGACGGTACGCCTGCGGGCAAAGCCCTTTGGGAGTGCCTGCCGGACGAGCTTAAAGCCTGTTCCGTTCTGCCGAACGACGTAAAGCTCGGTCTGAGAGGCGCTCATCAGCGCATGAATGCCCAGACGGCGGTTCTTGCCTGGGTCATGCTCTGCCAGCGCTACCACTGGAAGACGGACGCACACACCATTGCTCTCGGCCTCAGCAGAGCCTTCATTCCCGGCAGACTGCAGTTTGCAAAAGCCGGGGAAGGGCATCCCGCCATGTGGCTGGACGGTGCACACAACCCTCACGGCATGACGGCCCTTCTGTCCGCCGTTTCCGCCATGAGCGAGGAGGAACGTCCGGGAGCCGTAGTGTTCTCCTGCCTTGCCGACAAGCAGCCGGAAAAACTCACATCGCTGGTCAGGCAGGTGGCCGGAGGCGCTCCTTTGTTCGTTCCCGCCATAAAGGACAATCCCCGGGCCGCCGGGGCGGACGAGCTTGCCGCCATGCTCGGAAAGTCGGCCAAGGCCGTACCTGATCTGGAAGAAGCTCTTGCCGCAGCCGGAAAGGCCGCCGACGGCAGACCCGTTCTGGTATGCGGGTCCCTGTATCTGCTCTCGGATCTGTTCAGCATATGGCCTTCACTTCTTGCGCCCGCCCGGCAGAGAAGCTGAACGAAGTTTCATCACGAAAGTCCCCTGCCGGAACTCTTTCCGGCAGGACTTTTTTTCATCAACAGGAAGGATACTCCATGTCGTCACTTTTCCGCTCGCTTCCTTCGGTTGACGCCTGCCTCCGATGGCTGAAGGCAGACTTTCCTTCCACGCCGCACAGCGTGCTGCTGGAAAGCTGCCGTGCCGTTCTCGACGAACTGCGTGAAGACATACGTTCCGGACGCGTAACGGACGAATCCGCATTGAGCCCCGAGGCCGTCCGACCGCGCCTTCACGGCGTTGTGGAAAAAAAAGACCGACCCCGGTTCTGCCGGGTCATCAACGGCGCTGGCGTGGTGGTTCACACCAACCTCGGCCGCTCCGTACTGGCCAGAGAGGCGCAGGAGGCCGTACGCATTGCCGCTTCCGGGTACAGCAATCTGGAATTTGATCTTGAAACCGGCGAAAGGGGCAGCCGGACAAGTCTCGTCGAAGAACTTCTCTGTTCCCTGACGGGAGCAGAAGCCGCGCTGGTGGTGAACAACAACGCCGCGGCCGTTCTTCTCATGCTCGACACGCTGTGCAAAGGGGGAGAAGTCATTCTCTCACGGGGACAGCTTGTGGAAATAGGCGGCAGTTTCCGCATTCCCGACGTCATGGAGCGAAGCGGCGCCACGCTCAGGGAAGTCGGAACAACCAACCGCACCCATCTTGCCGACTATGAACGCGCCCTTTCGGAAAACACCCGCGCCGTGCTCTGGGTTCATCCCTCGAACTACCGCATCATAGGCTTCCATTCGAGCGTGCCTGCCGACGAACTGGCAAATTTCGCCCACGCGCACGATCTTCCCATGCTGGAAGATCTCGGCAGCGGCAGTCTCATGGACTTTTCCCGCTGGGGCCTGCACGACGAGCCCACCGTATCCGAAGTTCTGCGGCAGGGAACCGACGTGGTCACCTTTTCCGGCGACAAGGTTCTCGGCGGTCCGCAGGCGGGCATCATCGTGGGCAAAAAAGTCTATCTCGACAAAATGAAGAAAAATCAGCTTCTGCGCGCCCTGCGCTGCGACAAGCTCACGCTCTCGGCCCTGGAAGCCACGCTTCGTCTTTACCGCGACCCGGAAACGGCGCGCAGGGCCATTCCCACCGTACGCCGCATGAGCATGGACGCCGGAACGCTGAAAGCCAGAGCCGAGTCGTTGCAGAATCTTCTTGCCGGGGAGCTTGAAGGCCTTGCGACCTGTTCACTGAAGGATGACTTTTCCCGCGTGGGCGGAGGCTCCTTTCCGGAACAGGGCATGCCCACGACGCTGGTATGCGTGCACCCGGCCGGATGTTCCGCAGTGCAGCTCAAAATGCGCCTGCTTTCCACCGAACCGCCTCTTGTGGGGAGACTGGGCGAGTTCGGATTCGAGCTGGATCCGCGAACCATGGACGATGAAGAATTTCCCGATGTGGCCAGAGTGCTGAAAGAAGCCCTGAACAAAGCAAAAGCCTGACGCCCCCTTCACGATCGCTGCACCGTACTTATTATTGAAAAAGGATGCCGCCTCATCATACGGGCAACGGGTCCGTCCGGAATGCGGTGGCCTTCCGACAAGAAACCGCTCCGTCTTACGCACCTGTACGATTTCGGAAGAAATCCATCCAAAGACAACCTAACGATTTCGAGGTCATCATGGAAGAACTTGCCTCTTCTTACAAATCCGGCTGGGAAATCTACCGCTCGGCCGAAGATCGCCGGGCCATGAACACCCTTGCCGACGACTACATTCGCTTCATTTCCGAATGCAAAACTGAACGCGAAACCGTGGAAGGCGTTATTGCCATGCTCAAAAAGGCCGGATACTCCGAAGGCTTCGGCACAAACAAGGGCTGGCAGGACCTGCACGGCAAGGCCGTTTTCGTGGCCCGCAGGGGACGCAGACCGCTTCGTGAGGGTATCCGTCTCATAAGCGCCCATACCGACAGCCCGAGGCTCGACCTCAAGCAGCATCCGCTCATCGAACAGGTGGGCGTGGGACAGGCAAAAACCCACTACTATGGCGGTCTGCGCAAGTATCAGTGGTTTGCCCGTCCTCTGGCCATTCACGGCGTCATCGTCAAGTCGAACGGCGAAGTCATTCGCGTCTGCCTCGGTGAAGACGAAAAAGAACCCGTGTTCACCATTGCCGACCTTCTGCCGCATCTGGCGCACAAAGACGGCGGACTCAAGCTTTCCGAAGCCTTCGACGCGGAAAAGCTCAACGTCATTCTCGGCCACGAACCCGTTCTTGCCGACGGCGACAAGGAGGACGACAAGGCCCCGAAGGACGCCGTGAAGACCCGCATTCTTCAGCTCCTCAACGAAAAATACGGCATACGCGAAGACGACCTCATTTCTGCGGAACTTGAAGTCGTGCCCGCCGGTCCCGCCCGCTATGTGGGGCTCGACAAGGGCATTGTGGGCGGCTACGGCCAGGACGACCGCATATGCGTTTATACCGCCCTGCGCGCCCTGCTCGACGCCGAAGATCCGGAATACACGAGCTGCCTCATCTTCTGGGACAAGGAAGAAATAGGCTCCGACGGCTCCACCGGCGCAAGCTCCCGCTTCTTCCAGTACTGCGTGGAAGACATGGCGGCGTCATGGGAACCGGAAACGCCCTTCCGCAAGATCATGATGAACACCAAAGCCATGTCCGGCGACGTGCACGCTGCCGTTGACCCCGACTGGCAGGACCGTCATGAACTCAAGAACTCGGCCTTCTTCGGCTACGGCGTAGCCTTCTGCAAGTTCACCGGTTCCCGCGGAAAGTACGGCGCCAACGACGCCCATCCTGAATACATAGGCTGGATGCGCGGCGTGCTCGACGCCAAAAGCATTCCCTGGCAGCTTGCGGAACTCGGCAAGGTGGATGTAGGCGGAGGCGGCACCGTGGCCCTTTTCCTTGCCGCCTACGGTATGGACGTGGTGGATGCCGGCCCTGCCCTTCTCGGCATGCACAGCCCCTTTGAACTCTCTTCCGTACCCGACATCTATTCCAGCAAAATGGCCTATCAGGCCTTTCTGGAAGCCAAATAGCGGCACACTCCCCGATTGTTGAAAAAAGGGCCGATTCTGAAAAGAACGGCCCTTTTTTCATGCCCATTCAAGGCAGGAAGACATGAGGACGGAAAGGAACTTTCCCCTGCGTTTTCTGCTCATGCAGCGGAAGGCTCCGGCAAAGCGGCCGGAAACGCTTGAACATCCCGGTTCTGCTCCAGAATTCGGAATGGACGAATGCCCCATCCCGTTGCAGATTCCGCAAAAAAAAGCGTCCGTCTTCACCACGGTTCCCTGCTTTTGCTGCAAGCAGCAGGTTCAACTCGCATCCGCTTCCGTTTGAGAGTTCTGCCCGCAGGCTCTTCCTGCTGCTGCAACGGAAATCAGCCCCCCGGCAGGACAACGTTCCCGCAAACTGCCTTCAGGCGTTTGCAAGGGCGGGCATGAAAAGTCGGAACATGCTTTCGCCGTCACGCTAACTGCCCGTCGTGCAAGCCCCGCTTCCGTACGGCGTATCTGAAACAAACGGACTTTTGTGCCACCTAGTCTTATTAAATAGACGGGCGCGCATGCCGACCATGCGCGCCCGTCACGGGGAGGTGGATGTACCAGGCTGACGCCGGAGAATCACTCCGGCATCATTTTACGCCGCTCTTACAGAGCCTTCTTGTAGATGGCCGCCACGGCAGCGTCGGTCATCGTACGAGGGTTGGTCAGGCCGCAGGCGTCCTTCTGAGCGTTGGCGGTCATGATCGGGATGTCTTCTTCACGCACTTCCTTGCCGTACTTCTTGCCGAGGGCGATGAGGCCTTCGGGGATGTCAACGTCGCGGGACAGTTCGCGGATGGCCTTTACAGCGGCTTCAGCGGACTGGTTGGCGGTGTAGCCTTCGGTGCGTTCGCCAAGCAGAGTGGCAATGCGGCCGAAGCGGCGGCGGGCAGCGATGAGGTTGTATTCGCAGACGTAGGGCAGCAGAATAGCGTTGCATTCGCCGTGGGGCAGGTTGTAGAAGCCGCCCAGCTGATGAGCCATGGCATGCACGTGGCCGAGGCTGGCGTTGTTGAAGGCCATGCCGGCGAGGTATTCGGCGTAGCACATGCCTTCACGGGCTTCTTTGTCCTTGCCGTTGGCCACGGCGCGACGCAGATAGCGGTTGATGAATTCAATGGCCTTTTCAGCACAGGCATCGGTCATGGGAGTGGCGGCGGTGGAAACATAGGCTTCCACGGCGTGGGTCAGAGCGTCCATGCCGGTGGCGGCGGTGAGGGAAGGCGGCATGCCCATCATGAGAACGGGGTCGTCGATGGCGACGCTGGGAGTGCAGCGCCAGTCAACAATGGCCATCTTAACCTTGCGGGCAACGTCGGTGATGATGCAGAAACGGGTCATTTCCGAAGCGGTACCGGCGGTGGTGTTCACAGCAACGTAGGGAGGGAAGGGCTTGGAAGACTTGTCAACGCCTTCGTAGTCCTGAATCTTGCCGCCGTTGCTGACGAGGAAGCCGACGCCCTTGCCGCAGTCGTGAGAGCTACCGCCGCCGAGGGTGATGAGGCTGTCGCAGTTGTTGGCCTTGTAAACTTCAGCAGCGTCATGCACGTTCTTGTCGGTGGGGTTCGGAACAGCGCCGTCGAATACAACATAGGACACGCCGCCTGCATCGAGAATGTCGGTAATCTGCTTCAGGATGCCGCAAGCAACGATACCCTTATCAGTTACTATAAGAGGATGCTTGGCACCCAGGCTCTTCAGGCGGTAGGGAATTTCCTTACTGCAGTTGGGACCAACGAGAGTAACAGTAGGAATAAAGAAAGAAGTGATCTGACCCTGGTACATGCATTTGACATCAGTGCTCATAGTAACTCCTTGGTAGCAGTAGTTAGCAAGAGGATAAGAGACTTGTACTGTATTTGTCCTACGGTACTGCTGTGAAAAAGTCAAAGGTTCTGAAAAAATAAAAAAATAACTTTTTCATTTCAAAATTCAATAAAGAAAATAATCAATCATCATGGCATATTACCGTGTTACTAAAAAGACAAGCGCAAAACTTTTTCCATTCCATTTCAAAATTCTATTTCAAAATTATCCTTTTCAAATCAAGTTTGCGCCTTTTGAACCAGTTCGTAACTTTCTTCTCGAACTCATGCCTCACAATATTAATAACCAATTATGATATAATATAAAATAAAACTTTCTCCTCGGCCTTGTCCTTTCCTTTTCCCTATAAGGTTGAAAGAGCTGTCGCCTTCTATTTAAATAGGAATTGTTCCTATTTTTTAGGAAGCCTGTCTGCCGTCGAAACCAGAGACCGCCCTGCTCTTTCTCTTTTTCGTGCGGAATGCGGGAAAGAGATCTCCAACCCTTGAAACGCTCTTCCGGCTGGGTTATAAGAAAAAAAACCGGAAGTGCACGCATGGCTTTTTCCGCCATGCCTGCCTTTTGCAAAAACACGGAGCAGCACTATGCGTCGCATTCTTCTTACCTGCGCTCTTCTGGCAGCTCTGGTCGCCCCTGCCTCGGCCGCTGTCGATACCAGCAAACTCCAGCTTCCCGGTGATCTCACGCTTGAGCAGGCTCAGAAAGTCGTGGACGGCGCCCTTGCGTTTGCCAAGAAGCAGGGCGTGCCCATGAACATCACCGTCATTGATGCGGGCGGCAACCTCAAGGCCTTCTGCCGCATGGACGGAGCCTTCCTCGGCAGTATTGACGTTTCCATGAAGAAGGCAAAAACGGCCCGTATGTTCAACATGTCCAGCGCGGAACTCGGCGCGGCCGCCCAGCCCGGCGGTGAACTGTACGGCATTGAAGTCACCAACAACGGTCTTGTCATCTTCGGCGGCGGCGAGCTTCTTAAGGACAAGAACGGCGTTGTCGTCGGCGCCATCGGCGTAAGCGGCGGCACGGTTCAGGAAGACACCAACGTGGCCAAGGCCGGCGTGGCATCCCTTAATAAGTAGTCTCTCCCCATGCGCCCCATGCTGAAGGAGCGCATTCGAAACCGTCACCACGGAGCGGATGTCCTTCGGACACCCGCTCCTTTTTTATTCGGCCGAACTTTTGCGCCCCACCGCTCCCGGAAGAGCCAGCCGGTCAGATATCGCTGCTTTTCCCCAAAAACTCGTTTTATTTATTATGAGGTTGTCCATGAACGTCATTGAAGCCATTGAACAGCGCCGCAGCATACGCGCCTATACCGAACGCCCCGTGGAAAAGGACGTGCTGGAAAAACTTGTCGGCCTTGCCGTAAAGGCACCTACGGGGTCCGGCATGGAGCCGTGGGGATTCGTCGTTCTTCAGGACAAAAAAGAAATCGACGCGCTCTCGGAACGCATCAAACAGAAAGTGCTGAACAATCTGGCGGACTATCCCCAGCTGGCCCAATACGAATCCTGGCTCAGGAATGAAAAATACCATGTTTTCTACCATGCCGGCACGGTACTCATCATCTACGGCGACTCAGCCTCTCACTGGAACGTGTACGACTGCTCCCTCGTGGCGGGCAACGTCATGCTTGCGGCGGAAAGCGAAGGCCTGGGCTGCTGCTGGATAGGCTTTGCCGAAGCGCTCTTCAACGACGCGAACTTCAAGAAGGCGCACAACGTTCCCGACGGCTTTCATCTGGTGGCAACGCTGAGCATGGGCTACACGAAGGTTGCCGTGCCCCCCTGCACCAGAAAGCCGCCGGTTTTCTTCTCCTGGATGAACTGACTTTCTGCCGCTCGCGAAACGACAGACCGCGCTCTGCCGTTTTTCTCCGTACGCTCCACCTCGTATGGTCACGAAATGATGCCGGCAACAAAAAAGCGTGATTGTTTTTCCGCTTGCTTGACGAAAAAAAACTCAGAGTCTTATGGTCGGCATAAAGAGGCATTTTAAGCCATCGTGAATCCATCAAAACCAAGGAGCACGGCATGTTTCGTTTCCTGCGTGTCAACATGGCCACCAAAAGCTGCGTGTTCGAGGACATTCCCGAAGAATACGCCGGTCTTGGCGGTCGTGCCCTGACCTCCACCATCGTGGCCCGCGAGGTCAATCCCATCTGCACTCCGCTCGGACCGCACAACAAGCTGGTGTTCGCCCCGGGTCTTCTCGGCGCCACCAACAGCCCCAACTCCAACCGCATTTCCGTGGGTTGCAAGAGCCCCCTTACCGAAGGCATCAAGGAATCCAACTCCGGCGGACAGCCCGGCGGCCATCTCGCCAAGCTCGGCATTCTGGCCATCATCGTTGAAGACATGGCCACCGAAGGCGAATGGTGGCAGCTTGAAATCAGCAAGGACTCCGCCAAGCTCGTTCCTTCCACCGTGGCCGGTCTGAACAACTTCGACGCCGTGGCCAAGCTCGTGGAACAGTATGGCAAGGATTGCAGCTATGTGACCATCGGCAGAGCCGGCGAATTCAAGCTCACCGCCGCCAGCATTGCCTTTACCGACCGCGAACTCCGTCCTCAGCGCCATGCCGGACGCGGCGGCGTTGGCGCCGTCATGGGTTCCAAGGGCCTCAAGGCCATCATCATCAATCCCGAAGGCGGAAAGAATCATCCTCTCGTGGATGAAGAAGGCTTCAAGGCCGCTTCCAAGCGCTTTGCCAAGGCTCTCACCAGCCATCCCATTACGGGCAAGGGCCTTGCCGAATACGGCACCGCCGTTCTCGTGAACATTCTGCACGAAGCTGGCGGCCTTCCCACCCGCAACTTCACCTGCGGTCAGTTTGAGCATCACGAAGCCGTTTCCGGCGAGCGCATGAACAAGCTCACCAAGGAACGCGGCGGCGAAGGCGCCGTGGCCCACGGCTGCATGAGCGGCTGCATCATCCGCTGCAGCGGCATCTTCCCCGACGAAAAGGGCAAGTTCAAGAGCAAGTGGCCCGAATACGAAACCCTGTGGTGCTTCGGCCCCCACAGCAACATTGACGACCTCGACCTCATCTGCACCTTCGACCACATGTGCGACGACATCGGCGTTGACACCATCGACGTCGGCGTGGCCGTGGGCGTTGCCATGGCCGGCGGCGGCATTCCGCTCGGCGACGGCAAGGCCGTGATGGAAGCCATGAAGGGCATCAGCGAAGGCACCCCGCTCGGCCGCATCATCGGCTGCGGCACCGCCACCACCGGCCGCGTGTTCGGCGTGAGAAGAGTGCCCTGCGTCAAGGGCCAGAGCCTGCCCGCCTACGATCCCCGCGCCGTGAAGGGCGTGGGCGTCACCTACGCCACCACTCCCATGGGCGCCGACCATACCGCCGGCTACGCCGTTACCGCCAACATCCTTTCCTGCGGCGGCAAGGTCGATCCGCTCAAGAAGGACGGCCAGATCGAGCTTTCCCGCAATCTGCAGATCGCCACGGCTTCCGTGGACAGCGTGGGTCTGTGCCTGTTCACTGCCTTCGCCATCCTCGATATTCCGGACGCTCTTGCGGCCATTGTGGACATGCTGAACGCCAAGTTCGGCTGGAAGCTCACCGGCGATGACGTGGTCACTCTCGGCCAGCGCATTCTGTCCACCGAAATCGACTTCAACCGTCGCGCCGGCATTACCGAAGCCGCCGACCATCTGCCCGACTTCTTCACCGACGAGCCCGTGGCGCCTCACAACACCACCTTCGACTTCACGCCTGAAGAACTGCAGACCACCTTCAACTGGATAAAGAAGTAAACCCCTGACCGTCCCGCACGGGGCACTCCCCGTGCGGGACCTTTCGACCATGAGCATACTGATAAAACTGAGCACAACCCTGCGCGACATGGTTCCCGGCTACGAGCCGGAAACAGGTCTTTCCGTATCCCTGAAGGATGGAGAATCGTCCATCACGGCGGGCGAACTGGCCTCGCGCATCGGTATTCCTCTGGAAGAAATCAAGATAGTCATGATCAACAGCCGTCAGAGCGAACTTGCAAGCGTCGTTGCCGACGGCGACCGCGTGGCCTACTTTCCCGCCGTGGGAGGAGGCTAAATGAACAAACTCCCGGACACACATATTCTGCTGGAAAAACTCGCTCCCTTTCTTCATGAGGGAAGGGGCGGCACGGGCGTCGGCCGCGAAGGCATTCGCCTGCTGTCCGAAGAAACCGGCATGAGCGAACGAGTCGTCATGACGGAGCTTCTTTCCCGGAATCTGTGGCCGGAGCGCTTCAGCCGATGCCGTGGCGTCTTTTCCGCCGGGGCTCTTGCGCGGCTTCTTTCCACAAGAATCCTCGTGGCCGGATGCGGAGGTCTCGGCGGTCATGCGGCGGCTCTTCTGGCCCGCATGGGCGCAGGAGGCCTCGTTCTCTGCGATCCCGACAGCTTCGAGGAGAGCAATCTCAACAGGCAGCTTTTCTGCACGGAAAAGGCTATAGGACGACCCAAGGCCGAAGTCTGCCGCGAAGGCGTGCTCAGCATTGCCTCCTATATGGACGTGGAAGCCCATGTCACGGCCCTCGACGAAAACACTCTTCCCGGATTTCTCAAAAACGTGGACTTCGTCATGGACTGCCTCGATTCCGTGGCCAGAAAAAAAATGCTGGAGGAGCAGGCAAAAAAAGCGGGCGTACCCTGCGTTCAGGGGTCAGTGGCCAGAAACGAAGGACTCACGCTTTTCGACAGCTCCTTCGCCCTGCCCTTCTCCAAGGTCTATCCCGAAGAAGTTTCGGGAAATACGGAAGGTGCAGCCATGAATACTCACGTTCTCACCGTAGCGGGCACGGCTGCTCTTATGGTATCTCTTCTCATGAGGAAGCTCTGCATGGGCAGGAACGACGGCGGAAAGCTTTTTCATCTCGACCTTTCCGTTCCCGAGCTGGAAACTCTTTCCTTTTCCCTCTGAAAAAACACATCATACCTCAAAGGATCATGGCATGGCATTCATCAGCGATCAGCAATGGAGACGCATAGAGCCGTTTCTTGCCCGGGGCAAAAAAGTAGGACGTCCCCGCAAGAGCGACCGCGAAACGCTCGAAGCCGTTCTCTATGTTCTTACCACAGGCTGCCGCTGGAGCGACCTGCCCCGCGACATGGGCAGCTACGTCACGGCATGGCGCCGCTTTACGGCCTGGAAAAAAGACGGAACCTTCGACATCATCCGTTCCTGCCTGCCTGCAAGCGTGCAGCTTTCCGAAAACGCAACCACACCTCGGAAAATCAAAACTGGCAAGTGCAGCCTGGCCATGAAAAAATACGTAGGTTCCAAAAACGCTCAAGCCGATTCCTGATACAGCCGGCGATCCCTCATTTATCGCCGCATCAACCGCACCGCTTTTTCCACTGCTGCCGCAGTCAGTCGAAGCCGCCCCTTTCCCTTCATTCCTTTGCGCCTGAAAAGCGTTCTGTCATAAGTCGAATCGTTCGGATTCCGTCAGCCGCCTCTTCAGGCCTCAGCGTCTTAAGAAAAAGCCCTCGCCAGCTTCCTGATCTTCTTTGCTTTTCTGCGACAGGAATCCTTTATCCTGCCGCAACAGGGCACGGTTCGACTACTCCGGCAACAAAAAGTCTGAAACGTTTCCTGTTCTGGTACGCTCCTGCTTCAATTTTCCGCCGGACGCTTCCTGTTTTCTTCAGAAAAAACAAAAAGAAAACGGCCCGCCTCTTTCAGCGCACAAACAGAAAAGCCCCGGCCTTTCTGCCTGTGCGACGATTCAAGAACGCGGGCCTCATTCCTTATTTTCCGTCGTATTCCCAGAGGATGCTGCCGGTTCTGTCCGTTCCATAGCCGCCCATGGCGCGCACGCTTTCCTTGAACTCGTCGGAGCGAATGACGTCAAACAGCGCCAGAATGCGCGCATCTTCGGCATAGCGCTGGGGAATGACGAGGTCGTATTCCTCCACGCCCACGGATATGAAGTCCAGTCCAAGAGCAGCTGCGGCGGAACGCACGCCCAGTCCCGCGTCGGCGCGCCCCGAAAGCACGGCCGCCGCCACGTTCATGTGCGTGTATTCCTCATCGCGGTAGCCCTGTATGCGGGCGGGAGACAAGCCGCGCTTTTTGAGCTCATAATCGAGAAGCACCCGCGTACCGCTCCCGCGCTGGCGGTTGATGAACTGCACGTCTTCCCGGCACAAATCTTCGAACGACACAATGTTTTTCGGGTTGCCGGGCAAAACCATGATGCCCTGCTCACGATCCACCAGCTGCACCAGCAGCGCCGGCATTCCCTTCATGTTTTCCTGAATGGCCCTGCGGTTGTAAACGCCCGTTTCTTCGTCGAGGAGATGACTGCCCGCAAGGTGGCACTGCCCGCGCCGAAGCGCAAGAAGTCCGCCCAGAGACCCCACATGGGCCGACGTAAGCCGGAAGCCGGGATGCCGACGCCGCAGCAGACTGTCGATGAGATCCAGAGAGTTGTCGTGACTGCCTACGGCAAGCAGTGCCCCCTCTATTTCCTCACGGCTGCGAAGAAGTTCCGCACGCACGGGCTGTCCTGCATCCAGGCCTTCGCGGTCGCGCTCAATGGGAATGACGGCGTCGGCCCGGGAAAGACTCGTGACCGTGCCCGCCCCGCGAGGAAGCGTGACCGCATAGCAATTTCCATCCACCATGCCGAGCTTCACCCGAACCCTCTCCTCCATGCCGGGACGGGAAGGAATGGGATTGCAGGGAATGACGGAAACGCTCTCACGGCGCTTCACGCCTCTTTTCTGCCAGCGGGCGAGAAGAGGCAGAGCAAATTCCTCCATGGCCACGATGGCGGAAACCGGATAGCCCGGAGTGCCTATGATGGGAACCCTGCGGCCGGCCGCTTCCACAATGCCGAGGGCCGTGGGCTTGCCGGGCATGACGGCCACGCCGTGCACCAGGAGCTCGCCCATGCCTGCAATGACGTCGGCCGTGTAATCATGACTGCCTGCGGAAGAACCCGCGTTCATGATGACGAGATCCGCTCCGCTCTCCACGGCTGAGGCTATGGCCGCGCGAATGCGTTCCACGTCGTCGGGAACGATGGGGCAAACACCGGCATGTCCGCCTGCTTCCTCCACCATGGAGGAAAAAATAAGGGAGTTGAATTCCGGAAGCGCGCGGCCGGAACGAAGGTCCTCATCCTTGGCCTCATCGAGGGCCACTATCTCCGAACCGCTGGGAATGATCGCGACTTCAGGCCTGCGGAACACGGGCGGATGCGTCACGCCCGCCGCCGCCAGCGCGCCGAGTTCATACGGCCCCACGACCACGCCGGGCGCAAGGATGATTTCCGTGGCCACCATGTCTTCGCCAAGCTTGCGCACGTGCTGCCAGGGGAAGGCGGCCTTTTCCGTGACCACGTACTTTCCGCCTTCCTCAACGTTGAGATGCTCCACCATGATAACGGCATTGCAGCCCTCGGGCATGGGACGGCCGGTATTGATCCAGAAGGCGTTCTTTCCGATTTCAAGGCGCAGAGGACGACGGGGAGATGCCGTGAACGTGTCTTCGGCCTTGACGGCCACGCCGTCCATGGCCGCGCCGTGAAAGGCAGGCGAAGAGCGCAGAGCCTCCACGGGCCTGGAAAGAACGCGATGCAGAGCGACGGAAAGGGGAACCTCTTCTTCGGAAAGCTCCATGCCGAGCTTGTCCACAGCGGCAAACCACAGATGCCTCGCTTCCTCGGGCGTCTTCATCGTAAGATAGGTATGTCTTGGCATATATTCCTCCGGCGCGACGCGCCACAGTTCCAAACAGTTCGATACGGACGGCAGGACCGCAAAAAATTGAGAACCTCGAAAGGCACGAAACTCTGATCTGCGGCCTAATTTTCTCCGCAGGGCCAGGCAAAAGCGACAAACGTTTTCAGAGGCAGGCTCCTGCGGCCCCTTTGCCTGCTGCTTTGCGCCACTCTAGCGCAAGAGTTCCGCAAACACTTCCTGTCCGGCGTAAAGCCCCTCACTGTTTTCCGGGCATACGACCAGAGCATCGGCCTGCACAAGACCGGAAATGAGCCCGGAAGGCGACGTGACGGGTTCGGCACTCCAGCCTTTTTCCGAACGCGAAAGCTTGACGCGGATGAAGTCTCTGCGCCCCTGCGCCGAAGCCACGGACCGGGAAAGCACGGCCTGCACTCCGGCGGCCACGGGTTCCTCCCCGCCCTGAAGATGTCTGAGCAAAGGCGCAAGAAACACCCGTGCGCAAACCAGGGCGCTCGACACGTGACCGGGCAGGCCCATGAGGCACTTTTTGCCGGAACGGGCCAGTATGAACGGCTTGCCGGGGCTTATGGCCGCCCCGTGCACCAGAAGCTCGCTGTCGGGCATGGAAAGAAAAATGTCCACGGTGTGATCCCTCATGCCTGCCGAAGAGCCGCCGGAAAGCAGCACCACGTCGGCAAAATCCAGAGCGTTGCGCACGGAGGCTTCCAGCTTCGCCACATCGTCGCGGACAAGCCCTTCAAAGCGCACCTCGGCGCCTTCCGCCCGGCACAGAGCCGCCACGGAATGGGAATTCACGTCCCTCACCTGACCGGGGAGCGGCTTCTGATCAAAAGGCACGACCTCGTCGCCCGTGGAAAGAATGGCCACCCGCGGCCGCCTTGTCACGGAAACGCCCGCCTGACCGAGAGCGGCAAGCAGTCCTATTTCCTGCGGACGCAGGCGGGTTCCCGCCGTGAGAAGCGTTTTTCCGAGCGCCGCATCCTCGTCGCGTTCCAGCACATGATCGCCCGGCGCCTGCGTGCGCACAAGCTCCACAAGGTTCTCTCCCGCAGGCCGGGAATATTCCACCATGACCACGCAGTCCGCCCCATCGGGCAACATTCCGCCCGTAAGAATGCGCGCTGTCTGACCCGGAGCAAGGGAAAAATCCGGAGCCTTTCCCATGGGGCAGTCGCCCACGCATTCCAGAAGTGCGGGAGAGCCTTCCTGAGCGCCGAACACATCACGCGCCCGAACGGCATACCCGTCCACGGTGGAACGATTAAAACCCGGCAGATCTTCCGGAGCCGCCCAGTCGTGCGCAAGATAGCGCCCGGCACAATCATCCAGAGCTATGTACTCTTCCTCAAGAGGCTCAAATGATCTGACGAGCGACAATACCTCGTCCACCGATTTCAGGGTAAGAAAGGACTTCATGACTTCTCCCGGGTAAATGGAATGATACTTCTGCGGAGTATAACCTTTTGAAGAAAAATGAAAAGACGCCCTTCTCCTTCAGAAAAGCAGACGAGGGAAGGCCGTTCGGACATATTTCATTTTTTGCCCAATCACCTTGAAAAGAAATATGATAATTTTGAAATAAAAATCTGCTCAATAATCATTTCCCCATTTCAGTATTGCTCATATGCATTTTTTACGTTATATTGAAATAAGCATTTTCCTCAAGGAAGCTATTTCATAATTCGGCAACGGATATTTTTCACAGCATATACACCATGACCATTTTATGCCATTTATGAAACGGCATGATTTCATAAATGCCCCCGCCCTCTGATTTCCATGGGGCGGAACGGATAAAAGACGAAGTGCACCTTGCCTCAGCAACATCTGACCAGACCTCTGCTTGAACAGCTCACTCTCCGCTGGGAAACATGGGAAGCGGAAGCCACGACCACGGCGAAAATAATCGTCCGCGCCCGGCTCCATCTTCTTTTCCTGCTCATACGCTACGGAGGGCTGAGGCTCGGCGAGGCACTCGGTCTGAACGCAAGGCAAGCCATAGACACGGTGACCGGCATGGTGCATGTCCCCGACCCCGGAGGCCGGGACGTACTTCTTCCGGTATCGTGCATGAAGCACATCAGGCGGATTCTCAGCCTGCCCGAAGCGGAAAGCGAATCCTTTCTTCATTTCGATCAGGGCTTCGTCCGCAAAAAATTCTATGCCGTGGCCGAAGGCATGGGTCTTGCACCGGGCATGGCCGGGCCGCGGGCCATACGCTATGCCAGAGGTCTGGAGCTTCTGGAACTGCACGTGCCCTTCAATGTGGTGCAGGCCTACCTCGGCCAGCAGAAGACGTCGCAGATTGCGGAATTCCTGGATTTTGCCGGAGGAGAAGCCAAACGCATCGTACAGAAAAGTTCCGCAGGCAGACAGCAAAAAGGAGAGGAAAACGATAATTCCTTCATAGGCATCATTACGGACATACGGACGGGCATGCGGGCGGCAAACGTGGAGGTCACCACGTTTTCCGACCTCGTCATCACGGCAAGATGCGACGTACAGCAGTTCATGAACGCGGAACTGCACCTCAACCAGGTGGTCACGGTTTCCATCGACCCGGAGCAGATAGTGCTTTCCACGGAAAAAACTTCCCTGGCTCTTCAGGGGCCGGTAAACGCCACGGTCGCATCAATCCATCAGGATACCGCGGAGTCCTTTCTCATACTGGAACTTTCCGACGGCACGAGAATGAATGCCGTGCAGGAAACGGCACATCTTGCTCGTCTTCGAGTGCGTCAGGGCAGCAGGGTCTATCTGAGCTTTCCCGCGCGCGCCGTCAGCCTTTCCACCGACTGACAAAAACGGCCCCTCACTTTTGAAGAGCCGCAACCATAACAAGGAGCATCTCCATGAACCACCTCGGCAAAGTCCTTTTCGGCACTCTGCTCTCCCTTGCCTGCACACTCCCCGCGCAGGCCGCCGACACCCTTATGATGGCAACGACCACCAGCACCCAGGATTCCGGACTGCTGGAATACGTCGCTCCCGTTTTCAAGAAGGAAACCGGCATCGACCTCAAGTGGGTGGCCGTAGGCACCGGCAAAGCACTTGAAATCTCCAAAAACTGCGACGCCGACGTGCTTCTCGTTCACGCTCCCGACGTGGAAAAGAAGTTCATTGAAGATGGCTACGGCATCGATCGTCGTCAGGTCATGTACAACGACTTCGTCATTGTCGGCCCCAAGGCCGATCCCGCGAAAATCGCCGGCAAGACCACGGGCGAAGCTCTGAAGGCCATTTATGACGCCAAGGCCGGATTCGTCAGCCGCGGCGACAAGTCCGGCACTCACTCCGCTGAGCTCAATCTGTGGAAGAAGTTCAACCTGAAACCCGACAAGGAACCCTTCTACATTTCCGCCGGTCAGGGCATGATGGCCACTCTCGCCATTGCCGCCGAAAAGGGCGCCTATGCTCTCACCGACCGCGGTACCTGGATCAAGTACGAAAGCCAGCAGGGTGCCTCCAATCCTCTGACCATCGTGGTGCAGGGCGACAGCGCGCTCTTCAACCAGTACAGCGTCATCACCACGAATCCCAAGCTCTGCCCCAACGTCAAGAAGGACCTCGCCGTGAAGTTCGAAGACTGGTGGGTGAGCCCCAAGACCCAGAAGCTCATTGAAGACTACAAGCTGGAAGGCAAGCAGCTCTTCTTCCCCAACGCCGGCAAGTAAGCCTCTGCGCGGGCCGGATGTCCCGGCCCGCGTTTCCTTTTTTCTCCGCAGGTCATCATGGGATATTTCAGTGAAGGCATGCAGAAGGCCATAGACCTTCTGCTGCACATGGACGACGCCACCTTCTCCGCCATAGAGGCCACGCTCACCTCCACGAGCTGCGCCCTCATCATAGCCACGGCCCTGGGTTTGCCGCTGGGCTTTCTGCTCGGCTATACCAGCTTTCCGGGCAAAAAGCTCCTGCGCCTTGTCTCCGACACGCTGCTGGCCTTTCCCACGGTTCTCATAGGCCTCGTGGTCTATGTATTCATCACCTACCGGGGGCCGCTCGGACAATTCGGACTGCTCTTCACCGTGCCCGGCATGGTCATAGGACAAACCATTCTTGCCCTGCCCATTGTGGTTTCCTGGACGGCGCAGGCCGTGGAAAATCTGGATCGGCGATGCCGGGAAACCCTGCTTACGCTCGGAGCATCACCCGCACAGGTCGCCCTGCACACCATCCGCGAAATACGCTACGACCTTGCCATGGTCTGCGTTACGGCCTTCGGCCGCGTGGTCACGGAAGTAGGCGTTGCCATGATGCTCGGCGGCAACATCCGCTACTCCACAAGAACCATGACCACGGCCATTTCTCTGGAAACCAGCAAGGGCGAATTCGCTCAGGGCATAGCTCTCGGCCTGGTGCTTCTCCTCATCGCCTTTCTGGTAAACTTTCTCATGACCTGGCTCAGACATAAGGGGCGCGCATGAACACTCTTTTCGAGGCGCACGAACTCACCAAATGCTACGGCAGCATTACCGCGCTCCATCTTCCCTTCTTTTCCATGGAAAAGGGAGAGACCGTGGCCCTTACAGGAAGAAACGGCAGCGGCAAATCCACACTGCTGCGTCTTCTCGCCTTTCTGGAAACGCCCACTTCCGGTACCCTCCGCTACTTCGGCAACGAAAGCGATCCCCGCAAGGAAATCACGCTGCTTCTTCAGGAACCCTATCTCATGAAGGCTTCCGTATTCTGGAACGTGACCCTCGGGCTGCGTCTGCGCGGCTTCGACGCCGAAACGCGGCGCAAAGGCTACCGGGAAAGCATGCTTGCTGTGGGCTTTTCCGATCCGGACAGCATGGCCTCGCGCGGCCCGGGAGAACTTTCCGGTGGAGAAAGACAGCGCATTGCCCTTGCCTCCAGACTCATTCTCTCTCCTTCCGTACTTTTACTCGATGAACCGACATCCAATGTTGACGCGGCAAGCGAAAAAGCCATACTCAATGTTGTACGCTCTCTTCGCGAAAGAGGCGTAAGCGTCGTGTGCGCCACGCACGACAGGGACATTCCCTCCGCTCTTCAGGCCAGGGAAATACGTATCGTCAATGAAAGGCCCTAGCGGCCCGGTCACCCCGAAACCAACCGTTTTTCCGAAAGGATGGAGAATATCATGCGCATCGTTGCCGTATCCACGAGTGCCCGCAAGGGAGAAAAGAAAGTCAACCAGCCGCAGGTGACGCTTGTGGCCAACCACGGCGTGGAAGGGGACGTCCATGCCGACGGTACCCACCGTCAGCTCAGCCTGCTGGCCATGGAAGACATTGAATACATGCGCTCCATGGGAGCGGACGTGCATCCCGGCGACTTTGCCGAAAACATCACCACCGAAGGCGTGGAACTCTACACCTGCCCCATCGGCACCCGCTTCGTCATCGGCGACGACATTGAACTTGTGCTCACGCAGATAGGCAAGGAATGCCACATGGGCTGCGCCATCCGCCAGCAGGTCGGCGACTGCATCATGCCGCGGCGAGGCGTGTTCTGCCGCATTCTCAAGGGTGGCGTGGTGAAGCCCGGCGACAGCTTCCGCATTTCCTTCCGTCCCCAGGTTCTTCCCCAGGCGTAATTTCCGAGGCTCCCATGTCTGAATTCTCCCATATTGATGCCTCGGGCAACGCCCGCATGGTGGACGTGAGCGCAAAAGCGGAAACCAAGCGTACGGCCATAGCCCGCGCCGTGGTGGAGCTGAACTCCCGTACGCTGGAAATGCTCAAGGCAAAGGCCCTGCCCAAGGGCGACGTGCTTACCGTGGCCCAGGTGGCCGGAATCATGGCGGCCAAGCGAACCTTCGAACTCATTCCCATGTGCCACCCGCTGGCTCTCACCCATGCGGATGTGCGCTTCAAGGTGCAGGACGAGCCTCCCTCCGTCATTCTCGAAGCCTCGGCCAGCACTTCCGGCCGTACCGGCGTGGAAATGGAAGCCATTGTCGCCGCGCAGGCAGCGGCTGCCACCATCTACGACATGGTCAAGGCCGTACAGAAGGACGTGGTCATACGCGACGTGCGCCTCATTCTCAAATCCGGCGGCAAGAGCGGTCTGTTCAAGACCGACGATCCGCTGCTCTTCGAGGTGGAGGACACACCGCTGCCCGAACCTCGTCCCATTCCTGAACCATGGAACGGTGACGGACTCGCCGTGGCCTGCATCACGCTTTCCGACAAGGGATACGCCGGTGAACGCACGGATGAAAGCGGCCCTCTTCTGCTCGACATGCTCAAGGAGCTTTCCCCCGCCAAAAGTCAGCTTTTCCTTCTGCCCGACGATCCGCGCGCTTTGCGCAAACTTGTGAAGACTCTGGCCTCATCAGGCTGGGGACTCATCGTCACCACGGGCGGCACCGGACTCTCCCCGCGCGATTTTACGCCCGAAGCCCTTATTCCCGTGCTGGATCGCCGTTTGCCCGGCTTTGAGCAGGTCATGTTTTCCGAAGGCCTGACCCATACGCCGCGCGCCGTGCTTTCCCGCTGCCTTGCCGGAACCCTGGGACGCACCATGCTCATCGCTCTGCCCGGAAGCCGCCGGGCCGCCCAGGAAAACCTTGCCGCGCTTCTGCCCGTGCTGCCCCATGCGCTGGAAAAGCTGAACGGCGACATGAGCGACTGCGGAAGGAGTTGAAGCATGGCGGAACCGAACGAAGAAATCCCTCCGCAGCTTACCGATGCCCACGGCAGAACTGTACGCTATCTGCGCATTTCGGTAACGGACCGCTGCAACCTCTGCTGCCGCTACTGCCGAGACGACACCGTGCCCTTCATTCCGCACGAGAATATTCTGCGCTTTGAAGAAATAGAAAAAATCATTGAAGCCGCCATAGAGCTCGGCGTACACAAGCTGCGTTTCACCGGCGGAGAGCCCTTTGCCAGAAAAGGTTTTCTCGACTTTCTGGTAAAGATACACCGCAGATTCCCACAGGTAGCCCTCAAGCTCACCTCCAACGGCACGCTTCTGGCCCCCGCGCTGGAAACGCTCCGCGACCTGGGCGTTTCGGTCAACCTGTCCCTCGACTCGCTGGATCGGAAAAAATACGCCGCCATCACCGGTAAAGACGTACTGCCCACCGTACTCGACAACATGCATCGCATGCTCGAACTCGGCATTCCTCTTAAAATAAACGCCGTTGCCATGCGCGGCGTCAATGACAACGAGCTTCCTGCCCTGGCCGCCATGGCCATGGACTGGCCCGTGGACGTGCGCTTCATCGAGTTCATGCCCATGGGAGATTCCACCATCTGGTCAAACAATCTTTTCTGGCCGGCGGCCGATATTCTGGAAACTGCCCGCAAATACTGGCAGCTTACCCCTGTGACTCTGCGCCGCAAGGACGGCGAAGAAAACGAAGGGCAGGCCGCCGAGGAACGCGGACCGGCAAAACTCTGGAAACTTACGGATGCGGAAGGCCGTGTGTCAGAAGGCAGCTTCGGACTCATTACATCTGTAACGCAAAGCTTCTGCCGCTCCTGCAACAGACTCCGCCTCACAGCGGAAGGCAACATACGTACCTGTCTTTTCGACGACAGGGAATATCCCATCCGCGACATCATGCGTGAAAAAGGCATGGAAGAGGTAAAACGCATCATCATCGACGCTGTTTCCCGCAAGCCCGTAGGGGCAGAACTTCTTGCCGCAAGCCACGGCCCCGTGGCGCACAAGAGAATGTCCGCCATAGGCGGCTGACCTTCCTTCCGGCCGAACCGGGTCGATGCCATGAAAAAGGCGCTGCTTCTGCCTCTCCGGCACGAAACAGCGCCTTTTGTTGTATCTCTTTCTCCTCACAACAATTTATCTTCCCCGGAAGTTCTCTGACCGCTCTCTTGTACGCCCTGCGTTCCCCATCGGATTTTCCCCTCACCGACGTCCAGAGAATCCGCTTCTGAAAGAATTTTCCCCTGCCTTGAAATATGCGAGCCCCTCTTCAGACACGCTTCCTGTGCCTGAAGAGGGGGACGGCAGGGAGGAGAGATTTTTACTGCGCTTCGCCCATCACCGGAAGGTGGGCAGGTAGGCGTACAGAGCAGGAGAACCGCCGGTGTGCAGGAAGAGCACGTTGGCGCCCTTGGGGAAGTAATCCTTGCGGATAAGGTCGATCATGCCGGCCATGGCCTTGCCGCTGTACACGGGGTCGAGCAGAATGGCTTCAGTGCGGGCAAGCATCTTCACGGCTTCCACCATGCCGTCGTTGGGAATGGAGTAGCCGGGCTGGTAGTAGTCGCCGAAGCACACAACCTTTTCTTCGGGAAGGGTGACGCCCGCGCCGATGTAATCCAGAGTTTCCTGGGCGAGCTTGTGCACGATGCCGCGCTGCACATCTCCGGGACGGCTCACGTCGATGCCGGACATGGGCACGTCCATGCTGTTGCCGTAAAATCCGGCGATCATGCCGGCATGAGTGCCTGCACTGCCGCTCGGCACCACGACATGGTCAAAGTTGAGGCCCATTTCAAACATCTGCTGCATGATTTCCTGAGCGCAGGAAACGTAGCCGAGAGCACCTATCTTGTTGGAGGCTCCGCCGGGTACGATGTAGGGCTTCTTCCCTTCGGCGCGCAGCTTTTCGGCCACCTTTTCCATTTCTTCCATCATGGGGGAGCCGCCGGGCACCACGGTGATGCTCTTCACGCCCAGCAGATGATACAGGAAGTTGTTGCCGGAAGCCTCGGGATTGTAGCTGCCCTTCACACGCTCTTCGAGCACCAGATGGCAGTCGAGGCCTTCATGCACGGCCCAGGCAAGGGTCAGACGGCAGTGGTTGGACTGCACGGCGCCGCAGGTGATGATGGTATCCGCCCCCTTGGACAGCGCGTCGGCAATGCTGAAGTCCAGCTTGCGGGTCTTGTTGCCGCCGGCGCAGCCGGGAAGCAGATCGTCACGCTTGATGTACACGTTGACCTTGTTTCCCAGAGCTTTGGAGAAATTGGCCAGATACTCGATGGGCGTGGCTTCCTTGACATAACCGCGACGGGGGAACTTGGCGAGGTTCATGATGTGCTCCTGACGATGAAACAGTGGATAAAAGATGACCTGAGACGACTATTTCCGAAGCTCGTCGAGAACTTCGCGAATGATGGCCACAATGAGACTGCAATCCTCAAGCGTAAACGTCAGAGGCAGTCGCATGTCGCACATGGTGGCAAGAACCTTTTTGGTATTGGGCAGATCCGGCAGATTGGGAATGTAGCGCCAGCTGTCGTAGCTGCTGGTGAATCCCACGGGCACGTCGTTTCCGAACCACTTGATCTGCACGCCGCGCGCAGCGGTTTCCTCCAGAAACTTTTTAATGAAGTCAACCGAAGCGTCTTCAATGTTGAACTGGATGGAACTGCCTACATAGTATTCACGACTGTCGCGGGGCGGACAGCTGATACCCGGAATCGCGCGAAGCAGCTCTTCCGTGTGATTGTACAGTTCGTTCCAGCGCACGCACTGTCTGTCCAGATTCTCCAGCTGAGGAAGAAGAAGAGATGCACGCAGGTGATCCATACGGAGAGAAAAATTGGGAGTAACCCATTTTATTTTTTCAAAGGCTTCCAGGGGCGGCCTGGAGGTATGCGTGCCGTAAATCATGTAGGATCCAGAATGGATGATGGCCCTTGCCATGACCTCATCGTCATTGGTAACAAGCAGTCCACCCTCGCCGGAGTTCATGTGCTTGTAGGTCTGGGTGCTGTAGCAGCCCACCTTGCCGAAGGTTCCGCTCTTTCTGCCGTCCCAGGTAGCTCCCATGGTGTGGGCGCAGTCTTCAACAAGGACCAGATTGTAGCGTTCGCACACTTCCATGACCTTGTCCATGCGGGCTATATGGCCGCGCATATGGGAAAGCATGAGGAAACGGGCACCGGAAGACTCGGCCTTGGCGGCAAGATCATCGGTATCTATGGTATAGTCGTCCAGAATATCGACAAGAACGGTCAGCGCGCCACAGTGCTCAATGGCTCCGGGCACGGGGGCCAGAGTATAGGCATTGCAGAGGACCTTGTCGCCGGGGCGCACTCCCACGCTCTTGAGGGCAAGAAACAGGGAAGAACCGCAGGAGGCACAGGCCAGACAATATTTCGTTCCCATGTAGGCGGCAAACTTTTCTTCCAGCTCGCACACCAGTCCCTTTTCTCCGGGAAGAAGATTATAGCGGTGCAATCTTCCGGAGCGCAGCACTTCGAGGGCCTTTTCTATACCCTTTTCCGGAATCGGTTCCTGCTGAGTGAAATCCTTCTTGAAAACAAGCATTCTCTTGCTCCCTTATTTTGCCTGAAAGTTCGTTTCGTCTTCTTGGAACCGCCACGTCATGTGCATCAAACACATGGTTTCCGCCTTTTTCCTGCTTTTGAAAGCATACGGCCGAAACGCCGTGGCGATTCCAAGATGCATGAGATATAATCAATACTTGGGGTGCTTGTACACGTGGAAGTCCCATTCTCTTTCGGGGAAGAACTTCGTCAGGCGCCAGTCACAGGCGCGTGCATGACCTTCCATGCCTTCCACACGGGAAAGACGGGACGCCACGGGGCTGATGATGTCATTGGCTTCCTTGGAAATTTCCTGGTATGTGCAGATCTTGAGGAATTTGTGAACGTTCAGGCCGCCGCTGAAATATCCGGCCCGCTTGGTGGGCAGAATATGGTTGGTGTCGGAACACTTGTCGCCCTGAGGCACGGTGCTGCCTTCACCAAGGAACAGGGAGCCGTAGCAGCTCAGACGACCGGTCCACCAGTCAAGATCCTTCGCCATGACCTGCACGTGTTCGGGAGCATAAACGTCGCACACGCTTGCGGCCTCTTCTCTGTCCGCACAGAGAATGATTTCGCCGTAATCCGCCCAGGCCGTGGCCGGCACGTCGGGGTTGGGCATATCCTTGCAGAGCTTAGGCATAAGTTCCGCCACTTTTTCACCAACTTCGCGGCTGGTGGTGAAGAGCCAGACCGGAGAATTGTAGCCGTGTTCGGCCTGCGAAACGAGGTCGATGGCCACGGTCATGGGATCGGCGGTCTCGTCGGCAATGATGCCCGACTCTGTGGGGCCGGCAAACACGTCGATTCCGCAGTGTCCGGTGCCGTTGAGCACAGCCTTGGCCTCGGCCACAAAGGCGTTGCCGGGTCCGACAAGAATGTTGGCGGGCTTGCCAGTGAACAAGCCGTACGCCATGGTGGCTATGGCCTGAATGCCGCCCATTTCCAGAATGATGTCCGCTCCGGAAAGCTCCATGGCATAGCAGACGGCGGGATCAATGGAGTCACCGCGGGGAGGCGTGGCGGCAATCACGAAGGGAACGCCTGCGGCCTTGGCCGTTGCCACGCTCATGATGGCAGAGCAGGCATGAGCAAAACGCCCGCCGGGAACGTAGCATCCCGCCACGCCCATGGGAATGATCTTCTGCCCCAGGCGAACGCCGGGCGTCACTTCCGTCTCAAATTCCTTCAGGCTGTCTCTCTGAGCCTTGGCAAAGGTGGAAACCTGCTTGTGCGCGAACTGCAGATCCTTTTTCACCTGCTCGGGAACAGAATCGATGAGCTTCTTCTTCTTTTCCTCGCTGAGAATGAAATCGCCTTCCCATTTGTCGAACTTGCGGGCAAGTTCGCGAACGGCATCTTCCCTGCGCTCCTTGATGTCGGCAAGTACCTTAAGAACGACATCACGGGCTTCCTGGCTGTTCTGCTCCGTGCTCTTGGTGGCTTTCTTCAAAAATTCCATGATGTTCCCTCCTTACAAGGAATAATGATTCGGTAAAATCAGCGTATGCCGGACCCCGGTGGTTGTCAATATATTTTATAAAATATTTTATAAAATATTTTATGCGTCAAACATGCCACCGGAAGAGCGTTCGTTCATGCCCTGCTCTTAAAGCCCAGGCAACCAGAGAATGATCTGGGGAAATGCCGCCAGAATAATGATGGCGACAATGTTCATCAGACAGAAAGGCAGTGCCCGGGCGGAAAGTCTCTCAAGAGACACCCCGGAAATACCCGAGGCTACAAAAAGGTTTTCACCCAGAGGCGGCGTGGAAAAACCTATGGCGCAGCAGCAGACCAGCACGACGCCGAAGTGTATGGGATCCACGCCGATGCTTGTCATGACGGGCAGCAGAACGGGAGTGACCAGCATGATGATGGCAAGAGTTTCCATGAACATTCCAAGAAAGATGAGGAAGGCAATAACCATTCCCCATATGACGATGGGACTGCTGGAAATGGAGAGCATGCCTTCGGCAATGACCGTGGGAATCTGATACTGGACAAGAAGCCGACCGAAGGAATAGGCGGCAAACATGATGATGAGCACGCGGCCGGTAATCCAACAGGTAGTCTCAAGCGACTTCAGAAACGCGCTGAAACACAGTTCCTTGTAAATGAATATGCCGACGAAGAGCGTGTAAAAGATGGCCACTATGGCCGCTTCTGTGGGCGTGAACATACCGCTGTAAATGCCGCCGAGAATGAGCACGGGAGCCATGATGGCGAAAAAGCCGTCCTTGAGGCTCCTTATGAGTCCCGCCATGGAAAAGGCTTCCATCCCCTGGGTAAGGTCCTTGCCGCGGCAGAGTATGAGATGGACGATAATGAGGGAAAGAGCAAAAATAAGCCCTGGAAACACGCCGCCGAGAAACATTTTGGTAATGGAGGCCTGAGCACACACGCCGTAGATGACCATGGGAATGCTGGGCGGAATGATGATGCCTATGCCGCCAGCCGTGGCCACGGCCGTAGCCGCGTAGTCCTTGGCATAGCCGCGCTTGACCATGGCCGGAATCATGAGCATGCCTACGGCGGCCGTAGTGGCCGGACCGGAACCGGATATGGCGCCGAAAAACACGCATGCCAGCACCGTAGTGATGGCAAGGCCGCCGTTCATGCGTCCTATCATGTGCTCAGCCACGCCCACGATGCGGCGGGAAATGCCGGCGCTTTCCATGAGCGCTCCGGCAAGAACGAAGGCAGGCAAAGCCATGATGGGAAAGCTGTTGACGGAGGAAAAGGCTATCTGTACGAGCGTCGTCAGCTCCTGCCCCACAAAAATATAGGTGAGTGCGGCAGAGGCGGAAAGCGCCAGTGTAATGGGCGCGCCCATGATGAGCAGCACGCCGAAAGAACTGAACAGCAGCACGGAGCGGTCATTTTCAGCCTCCTACCTTCTTGTTGCCGGGGAGCTCCACTGGGGCGCAGGACTCGGTGAGTTCTTCATAAGCCTCGGCATCGACCTTATCGGGATCTTCAATTTCCTGCTTGAGAATGAAACGGATATAGTTCACCTGAATAATACGTATGTTCATCAGGCCGAAGGCAATGGGAAATATCCAGTACACATACTCCATGGATACTTCCATGGCCGGAGAAAGATAGGGATATTCATGCATGTCGGCAATAATGACAAGACTCATCTTTATCATCATGCAGTTGAATACTATCCATATGATATCCGTAAGAAACATGGACAGCTTTCCCACCCATTCCGGAAAAATCTTGAACTGAATGGTTACTCTGTTGTGTGCGCACAGCCTGGCCGCAAATGAAGCGCCGAAGAAGACGAACCAAACGAACGAGAACCGTGAAATTTCCTCCGTCCAAGGAAGAACGATGTCGAAACAGCTGCGAAGAACGGTCTGAGCAAAAATGACGCAGACGAAAAACACGAGAAGCGCCTGACTCAGATATCCTTCCAGTCTGTCCAGAATGCGATAGACGACTTGTGCGGTCATACTGTGTCTCCCTCTGTTCCGAAAAGAAAAGGGGAGGCGTGAAAGCACACTCTCCCCGTTTGAACTATTTTGCTATGGCCGCAAGTACCATGTCGATGACTTCCTTGCCGCCGACGAAATCGTAGAACTCAGGCCAGATGGCACGGGCTCGCTTTTCCCATTCGGCCTCGTCCTGCAGCGTGGTTATCTGCATTCCGGCGGCCGCCATGGCATCGCGCGCCTTGACGCTGTTTTCCTTCTGCCATTCGAGAATGTACATCTGCGCTTCCTGTCCGGCATCCATGAGCACGGTCTGCAGTTCGGGACTCAGCTTCTTGAAGTGCTTTTCGCCTATGAACAGAGGCTGAAGGGAATACTGATGATGCAGCTCCGTAAGATACTTCTGCACTTCATAAATTTTGGTGGTATAGTTGACCACGTAGGGATTGTCCTGGCCATCGACCACGCCCTGCTGCAGGGCGGTGAAGGTTTCAGCCCAGCCCATGGGAACAGGATTGGCTCCCCAGGCCTGATAGGTGGCCACGTTGATCTTGCTTGCAGGAACGCGAATCTTAAGTCCCTTCACGTCTTCCAGCTTGGTCACGGGTCTGACGGAGTTCGTCAGATGACGGAAGTTGGTGTAGCAGTGACCAAGAATTCTCACGCCGCCGCGCTTTACGGAGACATCATTAAAATATTTAAAAAGATCGCCGGTCGTGGCTTTCACCACTTCTTCCTCATTCGTCAGCAAATACGGAAGCGTGTACACGCCGAGAGGAGAAACAAAAGGAACGGCATTACCCACACCTATGCAGGTCATGTCCAGCGTGCCGCGCCGCACGTTCTGGAACATTTCTCCTTCGTCTCCCAAGGAGCAGTTGGGGAAAATCTGCACTTCCACGGCCCCGCCGGTCTTCTTTTCCACAATCTCCTTGAACTTCAGGGAAAAGACGCCCGCATCCGAATCCATGGCGTCTCCCACCCCGACCTTAAATGTTTAATTCAACGTAGTCTGAGCCGGAATATTTTGTCAACAGATTTTATAAAAAATATCATAAAATATTTTAGATAAAATATTTTGACAAAGAGCATGGTTTCCTGTAATTTTTCTAGTTCTGGTATTCACGACGGCCACGACACCGGAAGCATTTTCTATATTTTCTTCAACAGGCACATATCATGACAAAAAGCTCTACGATAAAATCTCTTCAAGCCTATAATCTCATTCGAGAACTCATTCTTCAGGGAGAACTTCTTCCGGGCTCGCGTCTGGTACTGGCCGACCTGGAGGAGAAGCTCAACGTCGGACGCGGCCCCATACGCGAGGCACTCATGCGTCTCGACCGCTCAGGGCTCATACAGAACCTGCCGTACAAAGGCGCCGTTGTAGCTCCTCTGCCCAGTGTGCGGGAAATTCAATATATGTATGACGTCCGAGTCCAGCTTGAATGCATTCTGGCTACGGAGGCCATGAATCACGCAGGCGAAGAAGAGTATCGCCAACTGGAGGAAATACTCCGCAGCATGGAGGACACTTCCGACAACTCCCTCTTCTTTCATCCCGACAGGGAGTTCCACTACACGCTGTACAAGATGGCTGGAATGCCGCACCTTCTGAACACGGCTTCAAGTCTTGTGGATCATGTGGAAATTTTTCTGAACAGCCGCTACTACGGAGTGCAGGATCAGAAAATGCTCATGGAGCAGCACAAGGAAATTCTGCAGGCCTTCCGCGACAAGGACGCCGCCAGACTCTGCGAAAACCTGAAAAAAAATATCCTCATAGGTCTCGAACTTATACGGCAGGAAATGGAGCGCATGGGCAAAAAATGCTGGTAATGCCAGCCTTCGCTCTTCCGATGCGGAAGGGCCAGGCCCCTTTTTTAAACGCCCCCTTTTGCCGCCGGGCTCATGAAACAGAAACGGAATTCCGTTCTGTCGCATAACGTCCTGCAGACGCCCACGCCTGCTCTATTCTTTGTGTTGCAAAGCCCGAATCAGGGTGCAGCACTGCCGGAGAAATACCGAGTTCGCAGGAAAGACGAAAAAACGTTCTGCCGACACCAGACGCATCGCCAAGAATAGAATGATCTTCGTCCTGTTCTCTTCTTTCAAACCGTGCCCGGCAGAACAAAAAAACAAATTTCTCTTCAAAAAATTCTTCCCGTCTGCAGGATGCTCCCTGTACAATGGACGTGCCTCAAGATGCTCTTCGCAGAAGCGGCAAAGGCACTGTCCGGTTCTTCATCAGTGGCGAAGCCGCCCGTCTCCTTCCGCTCTTCGTCATCAGGCATGTCACATTCTTCATATCATCTGTAAAATACTCATGATTTTCCGATGAGCCCTAACCGGCCCCTCACGAGCCTCTTTTCTTTCGAGACTTGACAGAGCCGCCCGTTAAAGCTCTTTTGTTGTCTGTCCGCACCAGCCCTGACCGTGTGAAGCACAAAAGCTTCAACGCCGTGGCGTTCTTTTGCCGCACGACGGATTCTTGCAGCGGAACATTCTTTCTCCAGGACATTCCCTATGAAAATCTTTTTTTCCCTTCTGCTCTGTCTGGCTCTGGGCTTTGCCTCACCCGCTCTTGCTGCAGGCAGAGAACTCGTGGCCTCCGTCTTTCCCGTATGGCTTCTGCTCAGACAGGTGACCAGGGACGTGCCCGATACTACCGTGAAACTGCTTCTGCCCGCCGGCACGGGCTGTCCGCACGATTATTCCATGACTCCGCAGGACAGGCGCACGCTTGCCCGGGCAGACGTTCTCGTCATCAACGGACTGGGACTTGAAAGCTTTCTCGGCGAACCCGGAAAAGCCGGACGGCTCATGAAGGAAGGCGCCGTTGTCCTCGACATTTCAAGCCGTGTGCACAACCTTCTGACCGAGGATGAAGAGGGCCATGAGGGACACGGGCACGGTGAAAACCCGCACACCTTCGCAAGTCCCGACATGATGGCCGCCATGGCCGACTCTCTGGCCGGGCAGCTTGCCGAAAAAGACCCTGACAATGCAGCAACGTACCGGGAAAACGCCGCACGAATCAGAAAACCACTTCTGGATCTGGCCGACGACTACGCGGCTCTCGGACGAAAGTTTTCCGGCCGGGGCGTGGTGATTCAGCACAACATATTCAGCTACCTGGCCCGCAACGCGGACCTCGTCGTGGACGCCGTGGTTCAGCCGCACGAGGGGCAGGAACCCTCCGCCGGAGAAATGCTGAATCTGGTACGCATCATGCGCGAAAAAAAGACGGCGGCCGTCATCACGGAGCCGCAATACCCTGCCCGCACCGGCAGGACCCTGGCCGCCGAAGCCGGAATTCCCTGCATTTCTCTGGATCCCGTGGCCGGAGGCCCCGCCGACGCCCCTGAAGACTATTATGAAAAAACCATGCGCGAAAATCTGCGCGTACTGGAGAATGCGCTTGGAAACTGATGCCTCTCCCGCCATTGTCTTTGATCACGTGAGCGTGACGAGAAGCGGTCTCAACATACTCGATCAGGTCAACGCCTCCGTGCCCCGGGGCAGCTGCACCGTACTCATAGGCCCCAACGGAGCGGGTAAAACCACGCTTCTGCTCGCCCTGCTCGGCGAGGTAAGCTATCGCGGTTCCATTACGCTCGGCGGAGGCCGGGGACTGCGCATAGGTTATGTGCCGCAGAAACTGGTTCTCGACAGAGGCATGCCGTTCACCGTGGCGGAATTTCTGTCCATGGGCGTGCAGAAGCGCCCTCTGTGGCTGGGCATTTCACGCGATGCCAAAAAACAGGCGACAGCCCTGCTGGAACTTGTACACGCAACCCACCTCATACGCCGACGCGTGGGCACTCTTTCCGGCGGTGAAATGCAGAGAGTGCTTCTTGCCCTGGCGCTCCAGCAGGATCCGGAACTTCTGGTTCTCGACGAACCTTCGGCAGGCGTGGACTTCGAAGGCGGACGACTGTTCTGCGAACTTCTGGATGATCTGCGCAAAAGCAGAGGCTTCACACAGATCATGGTCAGCCATGATCTCGGCATGGTGGCTCATCACGCCACATGCGTCATCTGCCTGAAACGCCGCGTCATCGCACAGGGACCTCCCGCAAAAGTCCTTACCGGCGAAGTGCTGCAGACTCTCTTCGGCATGCACATGGGGCTCATATGCGCGCAGGATCATCTGCACTCCATGCCTGCCGGAAACGAGCAGAACGCTCCCTGCGGAGAACATCATCATGGTTGATCTTTCCTGGCTTTTTCATCTTGCCTCCCTCTTTCCTCTGGACGGCATGGACATGCGCTTCATGCAGCAGGCGCTTGTAGCCCTTGTTCTGCTTGCGCCCATGACGGCTGCTCTGGGGGTGCAGGTGGTCTGCTACCGCATGGCCTTTTTTTCCGACGCCGTAGGGCATTCCGCCTTTGCGGGGGTTGCCATAGGACTGGTTCTCGGCGTGAATCCCCATATTTCCATGCCGCTTTTCGGGCTTGCCGTCGGACTCATCATCATGTTCATGCAGAGGTTCAGCGCCCTGCCCTCCGACACCGTCATAGGTGTGGTTTTTTCCGCCGTGGTGGCCTCGGGTCTTGCGGTGGTAAGCCGCAACAACACCATAGCCCGCGACCTTCAGCAGTTTTTGTACGGCGACATTCTCACCATGACGGAAACGGATATCTGCTGGCTGATAGCTCTGTTCGTCCTGTTCGTCCTGTTTCAGATATTCGCCTTCAACAGACTGCTCTACTCGAGCACCAGCAGCATCATAGCCAAAGCTCATCGTGTACCTGTGGCTTTTTTTGAGTACCTTTTTGCCGCTCTGCTCGCCCTTGTGGTCATGTTCTCGGTATGGGGCGTAGGGGTTCTGCTCGTAACGGCCATGCTCATTGTTCCGGCGGCTTCAGCCCGCAATCTTGCCTCCAGCGCAGGCGGCATGTTCTGGTGGGCCATTCTTGTGAGTCTGAGTTCCGCGGTGGCGGGACTTTCTCTTTCCGTACAGCCATGGATGGGAACGGCCACGGGCGCAACCATCATTCTCGTAAGCTGCGCCTGGTTCGTCGTCAGTGTCGTGGTATCCTCCGTGCGCAACGAGAGGCAGTCCTGACCGAAAACATCCCTCTTTTTTCAGCAAACCTTTCGATACCAAGGGCCGCGCCGTCATGACGCGGCTTTTTTCTCGGCCCAGATGTTTTTCTTTTATTGATACAAAATTATATCAATATGAAAAAGCGTTGCAACTCCCCGGCTTATTTTCCGAAAGCTCTGCGTCGGACTTGATGTTTCTCCGCAACGCGCTACACTCTGTCTGCCAAATTGAGCACATGACCCGCGCCGTGACGGAACGTCCAAAACCATACAGTCGTCTTTTTCCGCTTTTCGTCACAGCATTGCAGAGCCTTTTTCCCTCCTTTCCGGTTCCCCGTGTGGAAAAAGGCCGGTCTCTCGCTCCGACACCATACAAGGAGATTGCCTGTGGGACATCACCTCATGCTTGAAAAACAGTCCGCCTACGGACGCATGATCGACAGACTCAACCGCTTTCCCCAGGGCGCGCCGGAATCGGAAACGCTCTATTCCATCCTGAAAATGCTTTTCACGGAAAAAGAAGCCGACCTTGTGGCGCAGATGCCCATTAAACCCTTCACTGCGGCCGACGCTGCCAAACGCTGGAAAATGTCCGAAGTGGAGGCTCACAAGATTCTGGACAATCTGGCCAGTCGCGCCATGCTGGTGGATATGGACAATCACGGCGAACAGATGTACTGCCTGCCCCCGCCCATGGCCGGATTCTTCGAGTTCTCCATGATGCGCGTGCGCAAGGACATTGATCAGAAAACCCTCGCCGAACTCTTCAACCAGTACATCAACGTGGAAGAAGACTTCATGCGCGAACTGTTCGTCACCGGCGACACGGGGCTCGGCCGCGTGTTCGTACAGGAACCCACGGTGAAGGAACCCTATGCCATGGAGATTCTCGACTGGGAACGCGCCACGCATGTCATCGAAACGGCCTCTCAATGCGGCATAAGCATGTGCTACTGCCGACACAAGAAGCAGCACCTCGGCACGGCCTGCGACGCTCCCATGGATATATGCATGACCTTCAACACTGCGGCTCATTCCCTCATCAAACACGGCCATGCTCGTGAGGTGAGCAAAAGCGAATGCATGGAGCTTCTGCATCAGGCCTGGGAGCACAATCTCGTGCAGTTCGGTGAAAACGTGCGCCAGGGCGTGAACTTCATCTGCAACTGCTGCGGCTGCTGCTGCGAGGCTCTCGGTGCTGTGAAGCGCTTCCAGATGACGCAGACCATTCATTCCAACTTCATCATGCAGAGAAATGAATCCGCGTGCGTCAACTGCGGTCGCTGCGTCCAGCTCTGCCCTGTGAACGCCCTCACCATGGAACGTGATTCCGACGGGAACCGCCACATCGACTTCAATGCCGAACTCTGCCTCGGCTGCGGCGTGTGCACGCGCGGCTGCAATCACGGTGCCATTACCCTCGTTCCCCGTCCCGAGCGTACCATCACGCCTCTTAACACCACACATCGCGCCGTGGTCATGGCCACGGAACGCGGCAATCTGCAGGATCTCATCTTCGACAACCGCATGCTGTTCAGCCATCGTCTGCTGGCCGGCGTGCTCGGCGCCATTCTGAAGATGCCCGCCGTGAAGCGCTCCCTGGCTCAAAAGCAGCTCAAGTCCCGCTTCATCGAAAAAATATGCGAAAGAATATGACCCTGCCCGACAAAGCAGCATGAAAAAAGGCGCGCCCTTTGGGGACGCGCCTTTTTTCATGCTGTTCTTCGACAAACGGAAACCGGTCAAAGCGAAAGCCACTTCCTCCACGGCATTCTCTTTTTTCCCGGCTCGTACCCCTCAAGGCACCAGTCTCTCTGCTGTTCTTCAGCCGGACAAACTCTCTTCGCAGGCGGAAATCTTGAGGCACAAAAAAACGGACATGGGTGACAATCATCCATGTCCGTTTCTCATTCCGAAGAATGGTGGACCCGGCAGGCCTCGAACCTACGACAATCCGGTTATGAGCCGGGGGCTCTACCAACTGAGCTACGGGTCCAGCAGCGGAAAATATGCCTCTATTCTTTCCGTTTGGCAAGAGAAAAAACAGCATATTTCACAGAAATGTTTTCTGAAAAAGCGTGCCCCCGGCATTGCCGCAGCTCAACAAATCTCATCTTGCCGCATGGTATCGAAACACGCTCTTTCTCCAGACTGCCGGAATGTCCCGGTTTACAGTCCTTCGTCCTTCCGAAGCCGCTTCATTCATAAACTTTTCCGACATGAAAAATCCCCCCGATTCGAAAATCAGGGGGATGGTCTCCCTGAACGTTCTTTTCAAACGACATTCCGCTTCCGCCTGAAAAGAACAGTGGGGGGAGACAGCCGAGGAAACATGAAAACCGTGTCAAAACGGCGCCGGAACGCGCATCCGGGGATGGGAGGACATTCCCCGCCATACAAAGCTCCACGGAAAAAATGCTCTTTTCCCGTGTCCGACACGCATTCCGTGCCGCAGCTCATTACAGAGCCTGGAAGTATTCACGGGGATGCGCACAGGCCGGGCAGGACTCGGGAGCCTCAAGGCCTTCATGCACATAGCCGCAGTTCTGACAGCGCCATACGCGGGGCTTGTCGGACTTGAACACGGTATCGGATTCAATAGCGGCGGCGAAGGCAAGAAAACGCGCTTCGTGATGCTTTTCCGCCACGGCAATGTTGCGCATGACGGCGGCAATGGCGGGGAAGCCCTCGGCATCGGCCACGTCGGCAAAAGAAGGATACATGTCGGAGTATTCCTCGTTTTCACCGGCGGCCGCAGCCTTCAGATTGTCGAGAGTGCTGCCGATGACTCCGGCAGGATAGCTGGCCGTAATTTCCACGGTGCCGCCCTCAAGGAACTTGAACAGACGCTTGGCATGTTCCTTTTCCTGATTGGCAATTTCTTCAAAGGCCTTCTGCATTTCCACATAGCCGTCCTTCTTGGCCTGGGAGGCAAAGTAGGTATAACGGTTGCGGGCCTGAGATTCCCCGGCAAAGGCGGTGAGAAGATTTTTCTCGGTCTGGGTACCCTTCAAAGATTTCATGGCAGATTCTCCTGATGTGGCAGAGGGGGGATCGTCAGCAGGCGCGCCTCTGATTCGCTTCCTGCATGTCGTCCGCCGCAGCGGCAGACTTCCACTCGCATTCTTCACAAATGCCGTCGTATTCCACCCGTACGGTGGTTATCCTGAAACCCGGAACGCGAAGAGAACCTATGCCGGGTTCATCCTTCCCGTCTGTAAAAACGTCGGCCACGCGCCCGCACACCTGGCAACGCACGTGGCGATGAGGCTCCACTCGTCCGTCAAAGCGACGCATATTGCCGGCAGAGTCTATTTTCAATACCTCGCCCATGTCGGCCAGAAGATCGAGATTACGATAAACCGTCCCCAGGCTGATATGCGGCATGCGGGCCTTGACTATGGTGTACAGCTCATCAACCGTGGGATGAGTGTCCACCTTGCGAAGCTCCTCAAGAATGATTCGACGCTGGTTCGTCATCCTTGTCTTGGACATGTTTGCACCTCAAAATCACTAGTTATTTTTCAATAACAATAATAAGAACGATTGTCAATAAGAAAAAAATATAATTTCAAAATGCAGTGTTGCCTCTTTCCCACCTCCCACCGCGCTCTTACTGGTGAGCTCCAAAAAAAAGAAAACGAAGTCCCCGGACGAAAAACTTTTCTTCCCTTTTCTTCCCAACCAGCAACGGGGCCTGCTTTTGCCCACGTAGGCCTTTGATCGGACTCTCCCCGGATCCGAGGGAAAATCATGGCTGTATCACGACGAGTACGGCAGGCTTTTCATGACAGGGGACGGAATCTTTCCGAGGGAGGAAACTTCATGAGCAACAACAGAGCCGATACAAAAGCGCCGCTTTTGCGGCGGACATTTCTTCAATCCGCCCTCATGGCGGCAGCTTTAGGCGGCGTGAGCGGCGCCTTTTCTCCCTGTGCAGCGAAGGCTCTTGCCGAAACGCTCACCGCCGTGCGCCCCCCGGTATTCTGGCTTCAGGGCATGGGATGCACCGGCTGTTCCGTCTCTATTCTGAACAGTCTGCATCCGCGCATTGCCGAAGTGCTGCTTCATGTCATCCGCATGGACTTTCATCCCACGCTCATGGCCGATGAAGGCGAAGGAGCCATGGAATTCATGCTGCGCTCCGCCCGGGAAAACGACGGCGGCTTCGTGCTCGTGCAGGAAGGAGCCGTATCAGACGAAGAGAACGGACGCTTCTGCGTCATAGGCGAAGCCGGACATGAGGAGTTTCCCCTCTCCTCCACTCTGGAGCAAATAGCTCCCCATGCGGCCGTGGTGCTGGCCGTGGGCAGCTGCGCAGCCTACGGAGGTGTGAGCGCAGCCCACGGCGCCGTTACCGGTGCCATGGGTGTGGGAGATTTTTTCCGCAAGAAAAATATTGCCACTCCCGTGGTCAACATCCCCGGTTGTCCGCCTCATCCCGACTGGATGGTAGGCACCATTCTTTTACTGCTGGATGCCGTGGAGAGAAAAGGCCTTGCCGAAGGCGTGAAGGAAGTGGCCACAGGCCTCGATGAATGGGGACGCCCCCGCGTTTTCTACGGCAGCACCACCCATGAAAACTGCCCCTATCTCTATTTGTTCGATGAAGGAACCATGGCCAAAAGCCTCACGGACAAGGCCGGATGCCGCTACGGCATAGGCTGCAAGGGGCCCGGAGCCTGGTGCGACTCTCCTCTGAGACGCTGGAACGGACGCGTGAACTGGTGTGTGGAAAACGCCCTGTGCATAGGATGCGTGCAGCCGGACTTTCCCGACGGCCAATCCCCCTTCTATCAGAAAAATCTCTGGTAAACCACTTCAACCGCCCTGAGCCTGCGGCCAGGACAACACGCAAGGGAGAAAACATGGCCGTTTTCATTGCCATAGATCCCATTACCCGCATTGAAGGCCATCTCAAGGCCAGACTGGAAGTGTCTAACGGCATCGTGCAGGATGCCTGGCTCACCGGCGGTATGTTCCGGGGCTTTGAAACCATACTGCTCGGCCGCGATCCCATGGACGCCCCGCAAATTGTGCAGCGCATATGCGGCGTATGCCCCGTTTCCCATGCTCTGGCCTCGTGCACGGCGCTGGAAAATGCAGCCGGCCTCACTCCTCCGCGCGAAGGCAGACTGCTCAGAAACCTGATGCAGGGCGCCAATTTCCTTCAATCCCACATACTCAGCTTCTACCAGCTTTCCAGCCAGGACTTTTTTCAGGGGCCGGCCATGCCGCCCTTCTCCCCCAGGCAGAAGCATCCCGATCTGCGCCTTGGCGAAGCCGCCACGCGCATGATGCTCGACCAGTATCTGGAATCGCTGGACATACGCGCACTGTGCCACGAAATGGCGGCCATTTTCGGCGGTCGAATGCCGCACGTGCACGGCATAGTGCCCGGAGGCACGTCCGCCCCGGCAACGACCGGTCAGATTCAGGAGTTCCGCTCCCGGCTCAAAACCGTGCGGGAATTCGTGGAAAAGCGCTATGTGCCGCTTCTTTACCTGCTTTCGGAAACCTATGCCGATCTTGCCCATACGGGAAAAGGCTGGGCCACGGCCATGTGCATGGGGGTGTTTCCCCATCCCGACACGGGCGAAGAGACCATACGCGCAGGCGTGTGGGCAGGCGGCAGGGAATACCCATTCGACCCGCTCAAAGTCATGGAAAAAGTGCGCTACTCCTGGTTTACGGCGGAATCCGGCGGCAGTCCCTTCAGCGCTCCGCCCCTTGCCGTGGACCTGGGCAAAGCCGGAGCCTACAGCTTTTCCAAAGCCGCGCGCTACGACGGAATGCCCATGGAAGTAGGACCTCACGCCCGCATGTGGATAGGCGACATGGAACTTTCTCCCATGGGCAGGGAACTTGCGCCGAAGCACCTTGGCATAAAGGCCCGCACCTTCCGGGAACTGGGCGAAGACTTCGTGTTTTCCATCATGGGCCGCCATCTGGCACGCGCCGAAGAAACCTGGCTCGTAGCCAAGGCCATGGAAGGATGGCTCGACGATCTCGTGCCCGGAGAAAACCCTCTTCTGCCTCTGCCAAAACTGCTGAACGGCGAAGGATACAGTCTCACCGAAGCCCCGCGGGGTTCTCTCATGCACTGCCTGCGGGTGGAAAACGGACGCCTGAGCTTCTACCAGGTGCTTCCTGCAACTCTGTGGAACGCTTCGCCCCGTGACGATGCAGGTTTGCGCGGTCCCATGGAAGAAGCCCTCGTGGGACTGCCGGTACCGGAAGAAGACAGTCCCGTCAATGCCGGGCGACTGGTACGCGCCTTTGATCCGTGACTGGGCTGCGCCGTGCACGTGATGCACACGAAAGAAAGCGATTCCTCCGGCTCTGGACGATAGCACCCATCGTTTCCCCTGTGGACAGGACTACCATACAAAACGAATCGGAACCGTAAACACAAAACAGGGCGTTCATCGAAAAAGCGGCAACAATTCCAGACACACAGCAAAGCGTATTGCAAGAAAAAGGCGATCTTCCGAAGAAGACCGCCTTTTTTCATTCATAAACAAGGGCGCTTTCGCTCCCTGAGTCTAGAGAATCACGCACGGCATTTCCCTGTACGACGACTCCGTCCTGCCATGATAAAGAACAGCAGCACCAGCAGGCCGGAAACAACAGCCACTGCGGCCATGGGCAGAGCCGTTCCCGCGCCGCCCAGTCCCACAAGAGGCGAGGCCGCCGCGCCGAACACGAAGGAGGTCACGCCAAGCAGACCGGACGCACTTCCCGCTCCTTCGGTCTGCGCCGCAATGGCCAGAGAAAAACTTGTGGTCGTCGTAATGCCTATGCACGACACGAAAAGGAACAGAGAACCTATCATGAACGGCACGGGCAAACGGAGCACACTTACCGCAACAATGCACAGCGAGGCGACAAGGGAAAGCACGACGCCTGCGCCGAGCACTGCTCTGTCGCCGTAGGCCGTGCATACTCTTCCCGTTACCTGAGCAAAAAGCATGATGCCGAGTCCGTTCAAGCCGAAGCAAAGCGCGTACTGCTGAGCGGAAAGGCCGTAGAGATTCTGCAGCACAAAGGGCGAAGCGGAAATGTAACTGAAAAAGCCCGCCATAACGAATCCCTGAATGAGCATGTAGCAGAGAAACTTGCGGTTTTCGAACAGACGCAGCATGGCCCGTACGGACTGCCCCATGCCGCCCTGAACGCGCTTTTCAGGCGGAAGCGTTTCCGGACAGCCGAAAAACACCAGAGAAAACTGAAGTACACCGCAAAGGGCAAGAAAAACGAATATGCCGCTCCAGCTGGAAAAGCGCAGTATCTGTCCGCCTATGACGGGGCCGAAAATGGGCGCCACGCCGTTGATGAGCATGAGCAGAGAAAAAAACTTCGTCAGTTCCGTGCCGCGGAAAAGATCGCAGGCCACGGCGCGGGAAAGAACGACGCCGCCGCTTCCCGCAAGCCCCTGAATGAAACGCAGGGCAATAAGCTCTCCCACGCCGGAAGCACGGGAACAAAGAAATGAAGCGACAATGAACACCGCAAGGGAAACAAGCAGCGGCCTTTTGCGGCCCCGGGCGTCGCTGAGAGGGCCGAGCACAATCTGCCCAAGAGAAAGCCCCAGCAGACAGGCCGTAATGCTGAGCTGCATCTGCGAAGGTGCACTGCCGAGCTCCTCCGCCATGTCGGGCAGTGCAGGAAGGTAAAAATCCGTACAGAGCGGGCCCATGGCGGCAAGAAAACCAAGAATGGACGCCATGAAAAGACGGGCCCCGGTACTTTTAAAAGGTGAAACAGACATGAAAACTCCAGGGGTCGAAGGAACCGATTATGGCTCGGCACAGCTCTCCCGCGCCCTCCAAGACGCGGACCTCAGCAAGATAGAGAGGAAAAAACGTTTCGTCCAGCAATTAGTCGGGCTTTTTTCCAACGGTGCCTACCGACTTCGGGCAGACAATTTCTCCCGCAGACGGGCAGAGTCATGCCAAAATCTCACGGCAAGGCATGGCGCATGCTTCTGCAGACCACGCCCGTATTTTACCGTCGGGGGCATTTTCGCCGGACTTTCGTTCAGGCAAAAGCAGGGAAAAACAACGCACGGTCTTTTTGCAGCAGCACTGTTGAAAAGCTTTCCCACAAAAAGCCCGCCCTTCCGCGTGTTTTCTCCATAGTTAAAACATAAGGCGGCGGACAAAATGCCCGCCGCCTGAGTTTCCATGCCCCGAAGGGGCATGATCACGTTACTTGTTGTCCAGCGTCACGGTGATGAAGAAGGTCTCGCCGCGACGGTTGATCTGAAGCATGACGGCTCCGCGTTCCTTACCTTCCTTGCGGACGATGGAAACGAGCTCGTCGGCGCTGGTCACCGGCTTGAGGTTGGCCGACAGAATCACGTCACCGGTACGGATGCCGGCTTCGGCAGCAGGACCGTCGTTCTTTATGCCGACCACAAGCAGACCCTTCACATCGGCAGAAAGCTGAAGAGCACGGGCATCGTCGGGAGTAAGAGGCTTGATGCTCACACCGAGGTCTCCGCCTTCACTCTGCTGGCCGGAATTCTGCACGCTCGTGCTGTGGGAGGAACGCTCGCCGAGCGTGACGGTGGCCTTCACTTCCTTGCCGTTGCGCATTACCACGATATCTACCTTGGTGTCGGGCTTGAGAGAAGCCACACTTCTCGTGACCGCAGAGGCACTGTCGATGTCGGTGTTGCCCACGCGGACAATCACGTCACCCGCGCGCAGTCCGGCCTTGTCGGCAGGCTCGTTGTCGAGCACGGACCCGATGAGTGCACCCTTGGCGCTCTTGAGACCCAGGGCCTTGGCCGTGTTCTCGTCCACGTCCTGAATGGTCACGCCGAGCCAGCCGCGGCTGACCTTCTTGCCTTCGCGCAGGTCATTGATCACCTTGGAAGCAAGGCTGCTGGGAATGGCGAAGCCTATGCCCTGCCCATTGGCGGAAATGGCGGTGTTGATGCCTATGACCTCGCCGTCCATGTTGATGAGCGGACCGCCGCTGTTGCCGGGGTTGATGGACGCGTCGGTCTGGAGGAAGTTGTCGAAGGGACCGGCGTGTATGTCGCGGCCCTTGGCGCTCAGAATACCGGCCGTCACGGTATTGCTCAGACCGAAGGGATTGCCGATGGCCACAACCCAGTCGCCCACTTCCATGGCGTCGGAATCGCCGAACTTGAGCACGGGCAGAGCCGTCTTGCTTTCCACCTTAAGGAGCGCAAGATCTGTTTCCGCGTCGGTGCCCACTATCTTCGCGGCAAGGCCGTCGGACTTGTCGCCGTTGAGCTTCACGGTAATCTTGTCGGCGCCTTCCACCACATGGTTGTTGGTGACAATGTACCCGTCGGCAGAAATAATGAAACCGGAACCGAGTGCGCTGCTCTTCTGTTTGGGAGCGGGCTGGCCGGGACGCATGCCGAAGGGGCCGCCGAACTGCTCAAAGAACTGATCCATGCCGGGGAAGCTGAACATTCCCATCACGGGGCTTTCCACCTCGCGTTCGGTACTGATGTTCACCACGGCCGGACCGGCATTCTTCGCCAGAGGCACGAAATTGGGCAGCATGGGAGCCGCCGCGGCCGAAGAGGCCAAAAACATGAAACCAGTTACGGCTATCGCCGTCTTTTTAAGGATGCCGTTCATGAGAACTCCTTGTACATTCGTATTTCAGGGGAGATAAGGCTCCTGAATTTCTTTTATCGTGCAGGAGCCTTTCATGCCATTGTAATTCCGAAAAAAGACTTACTGCTGCGCTGCGCCGCCGCTTCCCGCCGTTCCTCCGCCGCATGAGGAACAGTTGCCGTGACAGGGGCTGTTTCTGTTGAGCCTTTTGTCGTTCATCCAGGCCGGGCGCGGACCTATTTTAAAGGGAAACGCACCCGTCTTAAGAGGACTGGGAGCGGAAACGAGACGGGCCGTATTCTGCGACCCGCACTTCGGGCAGGTGATAATGTCATCGTCCTCAAACGCCAGCTCCTCAAAGGTGTGCCGGCAATCCCTGCATTCAAAATCGTACAGCGGCATGGTAAAACTCCTCGCGAGAAAACTGGAAGGCGGCATGGCTGTCCCGCCTTCTCTCTGCTGCTAAATAAGCACCCTACACCAGCTGGCAAGGGCAATGCAAAAGCTCCGCGCACGCGATTTACACGGTCACGAAACATTCAGTAATGATTTTTTGTAAATAAAACCTGAAAGTTATATACCTATCTGTCAATTTTCCCACCCATGACGAACCCTTTCAGGTAATTCTTGCATAGTGTTACAAACCAAGGCTCCCCACGCCCTGTCGGCACCCTCACGCCCTGCCCCATTTTCAAGGCGCAGCAGGCATTTCTGCCTCCCCTGTCTTTGTTCTCCGCCGCAGCCATCCATGGCGTTGCATCAGCACTCATCTTCCCGAAGCATGATGAAAAAGAACGCCCGGGCCGGAAAGTTCCGCCTTCACGCCCCCGGCAAAGGAAAAACGACGGGGGAAAAGCCTGCGCCTCCAGGACTGCTCCACACTCTCCAGGGTATCCGCCCGAACCTCTCCGCAAAGACGCCGCAAGGCCTCGGCCATAGCCCGCAGTCTGCCCGCCTCGCCGAGTTCCCGAAGCGAAGAATCGGAAATGAAAAAACCATTCTCCTGTTGCTGCAGCGCGTGCGACACACGTTCGTTCCAGAATTTCTCGTCTCTGCGGGCCGAGCGCCACAGGCGGCGCACGCAGTCGTAAAAAGAGGGATTTTCCGCCATGAGCAGCGGCACCACGTCATGCCGCATGCGGTTTCTCTTCCACGCGCGGCTTTGGTTGGACGCGTCTTCCTGCCACGACATGCCGAGCCTGCCAAGCATGGCCGTGCAGTCCTGCTTTTCCAGCATGAGCAGCGGACGCAGCACATGACGCCCCGGCTCGTCCACCATGCCCCGCATTCCGCCGAGTCCCGGCCAGCCCGCTCCCCGGGAAAGGCGCATGAGCACGTCTTCTGCCAGATCTCCGACATGATGAGCCGTAAGCACCCATTGTGCCCCAGCCTTCATCCGACACTCTTCCAAAAAGGTGTACCGTACCCGCCTGCCCGCTTCCTCCAGGCCGCACTTCCACTCGCGTGCACGCTCCGCCACGTTTTCGCGCCTCACAAAAAAAGGAACGTTGAAACGGCGACAAAGCTCTCCTGCCGCCTCGGCCTCGGCTGCGCTCTCCGGCCTCAGGCCGTGGTCGAGATGCGCGGCGGAAAGCGAAAAGTGCAAATGATCGCGCAGAGCACAAAAAAACACGAGCAGCGCCGTGGAATCCGCCCCGCCGGAAAGGGCCGCAACGAGTCCCGTCCCCCGAAGCTCCACGCCGAGTTCTTCACGGACGAAACGTGCTACGTCGAGCGCAATCCGCGCGTCTTCGGCGGCCAGATTTTTCAAAGAAAACGCACTTTCCGGCATGAGGCCTCCTTCTGCTCAAAATCCATTCGTGCAAGGCTCACTATTCCCGGTACAGAAACCATTTGTCAAACCGGCTTCTTCCATGAAAAAAGGGCCCGAAGGCCCTCCTTTCACGGCAATGAAGCCGCCCCTTTGAAAAGAACGCGCAGAACGCGCTTAAAAAAGCAAGGCGCATCTGCCGAAAAGCATATTAAAGATCATGATGCAGCATGCGGAACTCGGCCATTTTTTCGTATTTCGTGCCGGGACGCCCGTAGTTGCAGTAAGGGTATATGGAAATGCCTCCGCGCGGCGTGAAAATGCCCGTCACTTCAATGTAGCGGGGATCCATGAGCTTGATGAGATCCTTCATGATGACGTTCACGCAGTCCTCATGAAAATCTCCGTGATTGCGGAAGCTGAAAAGATAAAGCTTGAGGCTTTTGCTTTCCACCATCTTCACGTCGGGAATGTACTCGATGCGGATTTCCGCAAAGTCGGGCTGCCCCGTAATAGGACAGAGACTGGTGAATTCCGGACAGTTGAAGCGCACCCAGTAATCGTGCCCGGCGTGACGGTTCTCAAAAGTTTCCAGCACTTCCGGCGCATAGTCCTGCCGGTATTTCGTGGGGGAACCGAGAAGTGTGAGATTGTCTTCTCTGCGGTCATGCATGGTTCTTTTCTCCTGAAGATGAAGGCGATGCGTTGCCCGCCTTTCTTTTCTTTTCAAGATAACGCTCCAGTCCCTGACGGCGAAGGCGGCAGGACGGACATTCGCCGCATCCGTCTCCGGCAATGCCGTTGTAGCAGGTGACCGTGCGCGTGCGCACCAGATCGAACACGCCGAGCTTGTCGGCGAGTTCCCAGGTCTGCGCCTTGTCGAGCCACATGAGGGGCGTATGAATGACGAACTGCTCTCCCATGGCGAGATTGAGCGTGACGTTCATGGAACGGATGAACGTATCCCGGCAGTCGGGATAGCCGGAAAAATCCGTCTGGGAAACACCGGTGACAATGTCCCGAATGCCCTGTTCCCTGGCACACACGGCGGCCACGCCGAGAAAGAACATGTTGCGCCCCGGAACAAACGTGTTGGGCCAGCCGCCTTCCGGCTTTTCCCTGTCCATGGTCATGGTCGAATCCGTAAGAGAACTGCGGCCTATGCGGGAAATGAAGCTCACGTCCTGCACGTCCAGCGGTATTTTCGCCTCTTCGGCAATGGATCGCGCCATGTCCAGTTCGTGACTGTGCTTCTGGCCGTAGAAAAAGCTCAATGCGCGCACGTTCTCAAAACGTTCGCGAGCCCAGAAAAGGCAGGTGGTGGAATCCTGCCCGCCGCTGAACACCACAAGTGCGCCGGACATCAGGATACCTCCCTGACCCTGAGAATATTATAGGAAATGCCCTCATCATAAACGTCGGTTTCCTCCACGCGCTTGACATGATTCACCACGAGGATGGTCACGGGCAGAACAATGATTTCATACAGCGTCTTGAGGGCGGTCTGCGCCAGCATCATGGGCAGCATGTCGGAAAAGGACATCATGCCCGCAAAGGCGCAGGGAAAGAAAATGAGGGAATCCACGCCTTCGCCCACCAGAGTGGAGGCAATGGCACGAACCGAGAAGTGCCGCCCTCTGGAAGCCACCTTCATGCGGCTCATGACATAGGCATTGAGGAACGATCCGGCAAGAAAGGCAAGAAAGCTTGCCGCGGCAATACGCGGAGCCAGGCCGAACATGTAGTTGAAGTGGGCGTCGCCGTTCCAGAAGGGTGCGGAAGGAAGAAATACGGCAATCTGACCGAGAGCGGCCACCAGAAAATTCATGGCAAAGCCCGTCCAGATGATGAAGCGAGCCCTGCGGAAGCCCCACACCTCGGCAATGCAGTCATTAATGATGTAGGAAACGGGAAAGACGATGACGGCCGCCGGAAGAGCGAGAGAGCCCAGCATGAATATCTTGGCGGCCAGCAGATTGGAAATGATGAGACAGGTACAGAAAACAATGGCGAGCAACAGAAACGTTGCCGAAAAGGAGTGTTGTTTCATAGCTTGTTTTTTACGTGGTTTTCAAGCACACGGCGCTTGTTTTTTACGTGGTTCTCAAGCACACGGCTCAGGTGGAACATTCGGGACCGGAACAAAAAAACGGATAACGGAACCTCCTTGACTGAAAGAAAATATCTGCAGGGGGACTATGCCCCAAAGCGGCACGCAAGGCAAATGCTTTCCCTCCCCGTAAAAAAAGCCGAGCGCGCGTAACCGACGATTTTTCTACAAAACAGTTACTTTTACATAGGCCCTCCCCGCCTTCTCCTCGGCTTGACAGACAGATTCTTTCATGGAAAAGATGTCCGGCGTTCCTGCTTTTTCCGTTTTTGTAAAAGACTGGAACAGCGACGTACCGGCCGAACCATGGAGCATTGCAAGACCGGACGCCCTTTCAGTCACTTATCCCGCCGTTGTTTTGCCACGGCCCGCGTATTCCGGAGGAGAATCCATGAAAAACCGCATCAGCCTGCCCGTGCAGATGGCCATAGGCATGGCCCTCGGCGTGGCCGCCGGTCTTGCAGCCCCTTCCATGGGCTTCGACACGGCATGGTTCAAGCCCATCGGTCAGCTCTTCATCAACCTCATCCGCATGGTCGTCGTACCTCTGGTTCTGACCACCATTGTTGCCGGTGCCGCCAGCGTGGGTGACCTCAGCAAACTCGGCAGACTGGCTTCCAAAACGCTTATCTATTATTTCTGCACCACCGCCGTGGCCGTATTCATCGGCCTTGTATTCGCCAACATTCTGAATCCCGGCGAAGGGCTCAATCTTTCCACCGAAGGGCTCAAGGCTCAGGCCGTACAGGCTCCCAGAATGGTGGATGTGTTCCTCGACATCGTGCCGCTGAACCCCATCGACTCCATGAGCAAGGGCAACATGCTGCAGGTCATCTTCTTCGCCATGATCTTCGGTTTCGGTCTGAGTGCCGTGGGCGAAAAGGGCAAGACCGTGCTTTCCTTCTTTGAAGGCTGCGCCGAGGTCATGATCAAGGTGACCAACATGGTCATGGTTTATGCGCCCTTCGGCGTGTTCGGCCTCATTGCCTTCACCGTGGCCAGCCACGGCGCTGCTGTTCTGCTTCCGCTCATCAAGGTCATCGGCGTCATGTACGTGGCCTGCGTGTGCCATGTTTTCGTATGCTATCTGCCTCTGGTGAAGGCCTGCGGACTCAGTATTCCCCTGTTCTTCAAAATGCTGGCCGCGCCCATGATCATTTCCTTCACCACCTGCTCGAGCGCCGCCGCCCTCTCCACAAACCTCATTCAGGTTCAGAAGCTCGGCGCATCCAAGCCCGTGGCCTCTTTCTCCATTCCTCTCGGCAATACCATCAATATGGACGGAACTGCCGTGTACATGGGCGTTGTGGCCATTTTCGTAGCAGAGCTGTACGGCATTCCCATGCCCTTCGACAAGCAGTTCGAAGTCATTCTTGTGGGTGTGCTGGCCTCCATCGGCACCGTGGGCGTGCCCGGAGCCGGTCTTCTCATGAGTTCCATCGTGTTCACCCAGGTGGGCATCCCGCTGGAAGGCATTGCCATCATCGCCGGCATCGACCGCGTGATGGACATGGCCCGTACCTCCGTGAACGTGCTCGGCGACGCTACGGGTGCCATTGTGGTTTCCCGCTGGGAAGGCGAGTTCAGCCCCGAAGCCGGCGCCCGCTTTGCCAGGGAAGAAGGCGACTAAGCCTCTCTCAGTTCCGCATTATGCCGCAAGGGGGGGGGGCAATGCCTCCCCTTTTTTATGTCCGACATTTGTTCCCATGCACCTCAAAGGAACGGCAAGATTCTTTCCTTCTTGCCATCCCTTTTGCTTGCCGGTACAACGAAAAGCCGGAGGAAACATCATGATAGCCAAGGCCCGCGCCGATCAGCTCGTTTTTGAACAGGGACTTGCCGAAAGCAAGGAACAGGCCCGTCGCCTCATCATGGCGGGCAAAGTGGCGCTTGCGCCCGACGAAGAGCATCCCGAAAAAGCGCCGGAACTCGTGCAGAAGCCCGGCCATCCCTACAAAATAACCACGCAGTTTCAGCTCGTTGGAGTGGAACGCTTTGTAAGCCGCGGAGCATACAAGCTGCTCACCGCACTGGAACGCTATCACATCGACGTGAAGGGCTTCGTCTGCCTCGATGCGGGTGCCTCCACCGGCGGTTTCACAGACTGCCTTCTTCAGTACGGTGCAAGCCGCGTTTACGCCGTGGATGTGGGTCACGCCCAGCTTCATGAACGCCTGCGCGCCGATCCTCGCGTCATCTCCCGCGAAGGCGTGAACCTGCGAACCGCTCCGCCCGACACCGTGCCCGAACCCGTGGACATGATAGTAGCCGACGTGTCGTTCATATCGCTCACCATGGTTCTGCCGCACTGCCTGCGCTGGCTGAAGGAAGGCGGCATTGCCGTAGGACTCATCAAGCCTCAGTTTGAAGTGGGGCCAGGACAGACCGTAAAAGGCGTGGTACGCGACGAAACCGTGCGGCAGGAAGCCGTGGACAGGGTGCTGGCCTTCATGGAACAGGAAGGACTGCAATGTCTCGGCGTGACACCCGCCGCCATCAAAGGGCCAAAGGGCAATCAGGAATTTCTGGCTTACTGGCGCAAGGGCGACGTTTCGGCAAAATAGCCGCACATAAGAGAACGGGAGGAACCATGACCGACCTTTCCACGCTGAATCCCGGACGCATTCTCGTCTGCCAGCAGCGGCAGATAGGCGACGTGCTGCTGGCCTCTCCGGTTTTCGAAGTGCTCAAAAAGCGCTTTCCCAAGGCTGAGCTTCACATCTTCACCGAACAAAAGTGTGAACCGCTGCTGCGCCACAATCCCTACATCGACGTTTTCCACCTCATCGACAAAAAAAAGGGATTTTTCCAACAGCTGGCCTTTTATCGGAGCGTGGCCTCCTGCCGTTTCGATCTCGTTATCGACCTGCAGCAACTGCCCCGCTGCCGCATGATGACACTTGCAAGCCGCGCTCCCGTGCGTCTGTCATTCCCCGCCTCCGCCCTTTCAAGATTCATCTACAACAGGCTCGTCACGCCGAAGGACGGCTATGCTTCGGAAACCAAAATTTCCCTGCTTGAGCCTTTCGGCATACACTGGCAGAAGGAAGGTCCCCGCATTTTTCTTACGGAAGAAGAAAAAACGCAGGCCCGCAAGATTCTTGCCGACTGCGGACTTTCCGCAGAAAGCCGCCTCATCGTCATTGATTCCACTCACCGCCGAGCTTCCAAGCGCTGGCCCGCTGAACGCTTTGCCGCCCTCATGCGCCTGCTGAAGGAAAAAGACGGGGCTTTCCGCTTTCTGCTTCTGCGCGGCCCCGGGGAAGAGCAGGACATACAGCATCTTCGAGTCCTGTGTCTTTCGCTCGGCCTGAACGAGGCAGATCTGCTTATCCCCCAGCCTCTGCCGGAAATCCGTCTTTCCGCCGCATGCATGGCCGAAGCGGAACTTCTCATAGGCAACTGCTCCTCCCCCCGTCACATGGCCGCGGCCCTCAACGTGCCTAGCCTGGTCATTCCCGGAGCCTCGGGCACGGCATGGAAATACCCTTCCCCCATGCATCGGGAGCTACGCCCTGATCTGCCATGTCAGCCCTGTTCGAAAACGCAGTGCGACGACCCTCAGTGTCTGCTTCGCGTTACCCCGGAAGACGCGCTTGTCGTCGCTCTGGAACTTCTGCAGGAAGACTCCCGGAAAACGAAAAGCCTTTAGACAACCAAGGTATCTGAGCCCGCTCCGTTCAGAGCAGCTTCCCCTGCCGACCGAAACATGTGCCGACGGCTCTTCGATTCATCCCGACTTGAAGAGCCGTCGGCATCGTTTTTTTTCTGCACCGGTACGCGCGGCTGTAAAGAAACTCTTTGAAGACTCATTTCCCGGCGGACTCAAAGGCTCGACCTTGCTTCTGGCAACCAAAAAGCCGGTTTTCCCGAGAGAATTCCGGCCTCTGCTTATCATCCGACGTACGCCTAAGGGTGTGAAGCGGGTTCCGCAGACTGTACGGCACTCCCCTCTGGATATCCCGCCTGCGGAGCAGATACGGAAGGAACGTCCTGCGGCTCGGCGGCCGACTCCAGCCTGTTTACCGCCTGTGGCACGGGGACAGCTTCGGAACTTGAAGCAGAAGATATGGGAGCAACGGTCGATACCGAGCCGCTCTGCGTATCTTTTTCCTCCACGTGGGGAGAATTCCCGGCCTGCATGCCGGGTTCGGAGATGAACGACGAAGCCGCACCTTCCTCCGTTTTTCCGGAAGCGGAAGCAGTATCCGACGACGCAGAAGACGCCTCGACAGCTGCGGAGGCAGCAGTTCCGGAAACGACAGGCTGCTTGTCGGAAGGCGCGCCGACTGCGGCCGGCACCGTCTGCGCCTTTCCGCTCACGTCTGCCGGAGTCAAGGCGCCGGATTCGGCAAGAGGAACTCCGTCGGATGCCTTATGCGCAGGTACGGATTCTGCGGAAGGCTCAACCTCTGCACGACGGGAAGTACCGCTTCCGTCCCCGGCGACCTCGTGAGCTGAGCTCTCCTCACCGCTCTGACTTTCGGCCTTCGCTGAAGAAGAAAAATTCAGAGTTCCAGAGAATTCCGGGAAGGCAGGCTTGACAGTGGAAGGAGCTGCCGGGCTTGCGGAGCCGCCCGAATCGGTTCCAGAAACGGATGATGGAGCGGATTTGCCGCCGTTCTGACCCGCCGGAGGTGTTTTATCCGCATCAGCGTGCACAGTATCTCTCTTCTGTTCTGGAACGGAAGAAGCGCCCTGTGTCTCACTCTTTTTCAACGCTTCCGTCGTATCCCCGACACTCTCAGAGCCTTTCGAAGACACCGTTTCGGTCCCGGAGGCCTTGCCTTCCACCGAAGGGACTGCGGCTTCATCGGAGCGGCGGTGAAGTATCTCTTCTGCCCGATCGTGCATCTGCTCAGCCATACGGCGGCACACGTCGGCTGCAGCTCTCACGGCTTCCACGGAGCAGTGCCTGCGGCTCAGCCATTCTCCGAGAAACAGCAGCTCGGAAGAAGAAAGAGCCTTGCCTTCAGCCTTGCGCCGGATGGCATAGGCCATATCATTTCTGGCTCTTTCCTGTCTTTCGGCGTGCATACCGGCCACGCGGGTATTTTCGGCCATGCGTCGGCTCTGTATGGCCACCTCATCTCTGTTTCCGCTTTCCCGTGCCAGAGAAAGCGCCATGTAGGCCCGGGCGAAATTGTCGTTGGCCGCGGCTTCATGGCCCGCCTCGCGGTGTATGGCGGCAGAAAGTGCAGGAAGATCGACCGAAGCGGCAGCATCAAGAGAAACGGCAAGCCTCTGGAACTTGTCGGCATAAACGTCGAACATGTCCGCAACCTGTGCCTCGGAAAGAGGATTCCTGCGGGTCTCGCGGGCGCAGCGTTCCATTTCCTCCATAAATGAAGGAGCATACATCCGATAAAGAGCTTCCAGCATACCCGGCGTGAATACATAGTTCAGAATGGAGGAACGGCTTTTCAAAGGATCCCGTTCCGCGCTCCGCAGGGTTCCGGAATTGCTGTAGCGAAAGTTCGCCTGAACAAGGCTGACGGATGTGCGACCGCTCCGCCCCTCGTGATGGGAAGGGACGTAGGCGGAAGCCAGCCAGGCCGCCATATCGCTTACAAAACGGGGCGTAACCACGGAATCCTTCCGGGAGGCATCAGGCTCAGGCGGACGATTTTCCACGGAACCTGAGACGCTGTCTCCATCGGAAGAAGCGGAAATCGTCTGTTGCATGGCTTTTTCCACTCTGGACAAAAGCTCGGCCTGCGGATCCAGAGGCACCGGACGGGGACCGTCGTTCAGGGGCGCCGCCACCTGACGACTCCCGCCCGCGACCTGCGCGTCGTCGCTTTTTGCTTTGGCATCATCCGTGCTCAGAGTCGGATTGGAAACGTCGCTCTTCGAATCCTGCCCCGTCAGATTCCGCACCGCGTTTCTGGCTTCATCCACGACAGGAATCTTTCCCTCAGGAAGAAGGAACCATACGGTGCCTCCAAGACAGCACAGAACAAGGACACACGCGGTCATTTTGCGGAAGGTACGGGAAGAATCAGCCATGCGCGGCACACTCCGTCTTGTTCGGGCACAGCCCGGACGTCTGAGAACATTGCAGTTTTACACTTCCACCTTTTTAGCGTATTCCTCTGAGTCTGTGAAGTGTGCCTTTGGCCACCTTTCCCTTCGCAACACCGAACATTTCCTTTTTCACGAGGTTCTCCCATGAAGTGCCGCCGCTGCCATGCACGCGCCGTCGTCTCCCTGCCCAGCCACAATACCGCCTTCTGTCCCGACTGCTTTCTGGACTTCTTTTCCAAGCAGGTTGACAGGGGAATACGGGAACAGGGGCTTATGACCCGAAACGACCGCGTACTCGTGGCTCTTTCCGGCGGCAAGGATTCTCTTGCCCTCATGCTCGAACTCGGCCGGCAGGGCTACAACGTCACGGCCCTGCATATCGATCTCGGCATACCCGAGTCTTCGCCCGCCGCCCGCGCCGTGGTGGAACGCTTCTGCAAAAAATACGACTTTCCGCTCATCATTCGGGACATGGCAGCCGAAGGACTGGCCATTCCCGAAGTAAAGGCCGCGCTGCGCAGACCCGTATGCTCCGCCTGCGGCAAGATAAAACGCTACTATTTCAATCAGACAGCGCGCGAAGGAGGCTTCAACGTACTTGCCACGGGCCACAATCTCGACGACGAGGTGGCAAGACTCACAAGCAACACGCTGCGCTGGGACAGAGCCTATCTCAGCGATCAGGGTCCTCTTCTGGAAGATTCCGACGGCTTTACGAAAAAGGTCAAGCCGTTCTGGAGACTCACCGAATTCGAAACGGCCAACTACGCCTTTCTCATGGGCATAGAAAATCACTATGCCCCCTGTCCCTACAGCGAAGGCGCCAGTTTTTCCACGCTCAAAAGCCTGTGGATAGACCTGGAAGAAAAAATGCCCGGCCGCAAGATGGACTTCTATCACGGCTTTCTGGAACGCGGGAAGCCCGCATTCCGTCGTGCTGAAGTAGAAACGGGAGCCAGCCTTTCCCCCTGCGTACGCTGCGGCTACCCCACGTCCACGGAAGTGTGCGGCGTATGTCGCATACGCGAGGTTCTTTCTTCACAAAAGCAGCAACAATCCTGAAAGAAAACGAAACTTGTCTTTTCCTGCAGAATGTCTATTCTGTAAGTGATGAGACGGGGTTGCCCGCCTTCTTCCGAGCGTCACCCTTCCTGGGCAGAGTCCGGAACCTCCGGCTGTCTCGTGTGAAAGCCGGTTCAGGGTTTGTCGTCATGTCATTTCCCAAACGCCTTCTGCACCAAAAAGGCAAGGAGACAACCATGAAGCTCAGGCTTCTTGCCGTCGCACTGGCCGTTGCTCTCTCCGGCTGCGCCTACGACCCTTACGGTCCGGACGTTGCCGGCAGCGTGGCCGTAGGCTCCGGCGGCGTGTACGGCGGCAGCGTCAGCGTGGGAACGGGCGTATACAGTTCACCCGGCTACTACGGCACGTCTCTTCTCTTTCCCGTTCTTCCCCCCCCTGTTATCGTGGCACCGCCTCCGCCGCGTCCGCATCACATCGCACCGCCGCCCCCTCCGCACAGACCGCCTGCCCCCGGTCTTGTTTCCCCTGGACACAGGCCGCCTCCCGGTATAAGGCCGCCGGGTATGAGACCTCCGGGCATAAAGCCCCCGGCCGTGCGTCCCGGCTCTCCCAGACCCCCGGTCGTAGCCCCCGGAAGGCCCGGCGGACCGCGCCCTCCCATGATGCGGCCCGGTACACCGGGAGGAAGACCTCCGGTCATGCGGCCCGGAGCGGGCAGCAGACCACCCAGACCCGTTATCGGGCGTCCCGGTGGAGGTGCCGCACGTCCCCCCATGATAAGACCTTCCGGCACACGCCCTCGTCCGCCTGCCTTTCGTCCTGCCGGAGGCGTTTCCAGACCTTCGAGCATAAGACCGTCCGGACCGCGTCCCGGTATGCCCCGTCCCGGAGGACATCGACGATAATGAGCAGTGCCGCCCCCTCCGCATCCGCAGAATCAGCGCAGATATTCAATAATAAGCTCAAGACGTGAGACTTCTTCGTCCACACGATCGCCTCCCTGTGAAAAACGCCCGCCGCACTGATGCGACGGGCGTTTTTCACAGGCAGAAGCAACAAGTTTCCGGCCTGTCTGCGATTTTCGAACACCGCTCTTTTCCGTTGTTTTTGATATTCCTCCCTCACTCAAGGATCAGCTGAAACTCGCAAAAAAGCTCTCATACTCTGTCAGCCTCCCACGGGTGCAGGCGTGGACCATATAACACAGTTTTATTATTAAAACTACTTGTGAAAAAAGAATTTCATGCACCAGCAGAACACCGGCACCATGAGAATGACAATATAAAGACGCGTCATCTGAAAGGCCATGATCTTGGGAAGATACTCGTTGGCATCAGCAAGTCCGATGACCGCATTGAGTCCGCCCGGCGACGTGGCAAGAATGGAACCTATCACATCAATATCAGTCATGTGACGTACCACAAAGGCCGAACCGAGACCTGCCGCAAGCAGAATGAAGGTACTCAGTAGCATGACGGGAATCTGATCCTTCATGCTGATGAGCAGATCCAGCGAAAGCATGGACCCCACACAGATGCCTATGCCGAGCTGCGCCACGTTGTAAAAAATCGAGGGCATCTGAATGTCGGCAAGCCCGAGCAGTTTCACGGCCATGCTCCCCACCACAGCTCCGAGCATGCAGCCGCCGGGAATATTCAAATACTTGAAAAGACAACCAACCAACGTACCACTCACGACAAGCATAACAATCTGATGATTCATGAAATCCCTCACCGTTTCAGTGCTCAGAACATAACGTGAACCCCTCTACCTTGTAAACGACGAGTCATGCGTCCTGTTCAGTCCGAAAAAAACATCACGGAGACAGGAACAAAAGGCCCTTCGCGATGCCGAACGCGAAAAGCTCTCTGCAGGAATCGAAATCCCATCCCCACAACGGTATTCAACCGATGTCCGGAAGCCGGGCAGCTTTTTTGTTTCCTCTCTTTACGAAGGCGAGTTTTTTCCCTACATATAGCCGATAGTTTAGGCAGAACATTAAGGTCATGGACCAAAAAATAACCATCGTTTCCGGCAACCGTTGCTCATACCGCACCAACAAGGAGGCTAAACCCTATGCCGCAGCTGATTTACGGGGTCTGGGACAATGTCGTGTACGACAACCGCGGATCCGCGGCCCCCACTGCTCCCGAAGACCTGCCGCTGGAACTTTTTGACCAGTTCAACGAGGGGAACCCCACGGAAATCTTTCTCAGCAACCGTGGATTTCTGGTGTTCTCCCGCACGGCAAGTCTTGTCTGGGCACTGTGGAAACACCATCAACGCCTTGCCGCCGAATCCTGCGGCAAGTGTTCTCCCTGCCGTTCCGGCTCTCCCATTCTTGCTCAGGAACTGGAAAAAGCCTGCCGCGGAGAACTCGTACGCTGGGAAGAAGTGCGTGACATCACGGAGCAGATGCATGAAACATCGCTGTGCGGCGTAGGCCGCACAGGAACCACTCCGCTGCTCGACGCTCTCTTCCATTTTCCCGACGAACTGCGTCCCTTCCCCTTCCACGGAGACGCAGGCTTCTATTCCGTGACCACCAGCCCCTGCATAGAGGCCTGCCCCAGTCATGTGAATGTGCCCCGCTACATCGACTATCTGCAGGACGGTCACAACGACCTTGCCGCAGGCGTGGTGCTCAACCACTATCCTCTTGCCGGAAGCTGCGGCCGCGTATGCGTGCGCTACTGCGAAAAGGCCTGTCGCCGCGGTCAGGTGGATGCCCCCGTGGACATAAAGAATCTGAAGCGCTTTGCGGCCGACGAAACCATTGTGCCCGGCATTCTGAAACCCGAACCCTGCCCCACCACGAAAAACAAGCGCGTGGCCGTCATAGGTGCCGGCCCCGTGGGCGTGACGTGCGCCTATCAGCTTCTGGAAACGGGCTACCCCGTGGACATCTATGAAGCGCACGACAAGGCCGGAGGCATGGTCCGTTACGGCATTCCCTTCTACCGCCTTCCCAAGAACGTGCTCATGCAGGAAAACGAACTCGTCAAGGACATGGGAGGCATGTTCTTCTTCAATCAGAAGCTCGGACGCGACTTCCACATCGACGATCTGTTCAAGAGAGGCTACAAGGCCGTATTCATCGCCACGGGCTGTCCGCTCGGCGGATACCTCGGCATGGAAGGTGAAGACACCTCACTACCCGAATATGAAAACGGCATAGATTTTCTGGAAAAGGTGCACGACGCGCTGGAAAGCGGCGTCACCCCCACGCTGGAAGGAGATGTGGTGGTCGTCGGCGGCGGCAACGTGGCCATGGACTGCTGCCGCTCCGCCGTGCGCATGACCAAAGGAAAGGTGCATCTCGTCTATCGCCGCACCGAATCCGATGCCCCGGCCGACCGCGAAGAAATCGTGGAAGCCGGACGCGAAGGCGTGGAATTTCACTTCCTGTCCGGCCAGCACTCCCTGGTGGTGGAAAACGGGAAAATCACGGGGCTGCGCTGCGTGAAGATGCAGCAGACCGAACCCGATGAAAGCGGCCGTCGGGGCGTAAAGCCCATTGCCGGTTCGGAATTCGTCATTCCCTGCGACTACGTCATTGCCGCCATCGGACAGAAGAGCGATCCTTCCATGCTCACCGAAGCCGACGGCATTGCGCTCGACCGCAAGAACTGCATCATCGTGGATGAATATCAGGCCACCTCCAGGCCCGGCGTGTTCGCCGGCGGCGACGGCACCACCGGCCCGCGCACCAAAGGTCCCAGCGTTCTCATCCACGGCATGGCACAAGGCTCCATAGGCGCGCAGGCCATCGTGAGCTATCTTGAATACGATAAACCTCCCTTCCTCGCCCGCGAACGCATAAGCCAGCTTATCCGTCAGGCCGGTCTCTTCGGAGACGATCCCGTATGCGGAGAGGAAAAGAAGGCCCGCGTCAGACTGAACGAGCTTTCCCCTGCCGAACGCGCCCACAACTTCAAGGAAGTGGAACTCGGCATGTCGCAGGAAGAGGCCTGGCAGGAAGCGAAGCGCTGCATGCGCTGCTACCGCATTCTGTCCGTCGTCACCCGTTCCCCGATCCCCGGTTTCAAAGCTTAGTTTATGAGAGAATCCGCCATGAACGCATCCATCAACGGACGTGATTACACTTTCGAGCCGGGAGAAACCATCCTTCAGGTGGCCCGGCGCAACGGCATATTCATTCCCACACTCTGCCATTTTCAGCCTCTCAACCACAAGCCCGGCACCTGCCGCGTGTGTCTGGCCGAAGTCACCGACAAACACGGTCACACCGAAATGCTCACCACCTGCAATACGCCCATGGAAGAAGGCATGAGAGTGAACACACGCTCTGCCCGCGTGCGCAAGATGCAGCGCCTCCAGGTGGAACTCGTGTTCGCCGATCACGACCAGGACTGCGCAGCCTGTGCCCGCCACGGCGACTGCGAACTTCAGGATCTCGCCGAATACGTGGGACTTTCCACGAACCGTTTTGCCCCCAGACTGCCGCATGACCGTCCCTTCGACAATACCATGCACGGCATGGTACGCGACATGACCAAATGCATACGCTGCCTGCGCTGCGTGGAAGTGTGCCGCAAGGTACAGGGAGTGGCCGCCCTCACCGTGGACGGTACCGGCACGGGCACGCATATCGGCGTGGGCATGGCCCCCAGCCAGAACACTTCCGCCTGCATCCAGTGCGGCCAGTGCACGCTGGTATGTCCCACAGGCGCCCTGGCGGAACGGGATGAAAACGACGAGGTTCTCGACTTTCTCGCCAATCCCGAACTGACCACGGTATTTGCCTTTGCGCCCTCGGTACGCGTGGTCATGGGCGAGGAATTCGGCCTCGCTCCCGGCGAAAACGTGGAAGGCAGAGTTGTAGCCGCTCTGCGCCGCCTCGGCGCGGACATCGTCATTGACACCGACTTCGCCGCCGACGTGGTCATCATGGAGGAAGGCACGGAACTGCTCGGCCGCATCAGAAACGGCGGCAAGCTTCCCATGTTCACCTCCTGCTGCCCGGGCTGGGTCAACTACGCCGAAAAACACTGCCCGGAAGTTCTGCCCTACGTGTCCACCACGCGCTCCCCGCAGGGAGTGTGCAGCTCGCTCGTTAAAAGCTACCTTGCGGAAAAAACCGGAGTATCACCCAAAAAAATACGCAACATCTCCATCATGCCCTGCACGGCAAAAAAAGATGAAGCCGCCCGCGCCCAGCTCTACACGAACGGTCAGCCCGACACCGACGTGGTCATAACCGTGCGCGAGCTCACCAGACTGCTGCGCCGCAGCGGCATAGATCTCGCCCGTCTGGATCCCGAACCCTTCGACAATCCCTACATGAGCGACTCCACAGGTGCCGCCGTCATTTTCGGCACCACGGGCGGCGTCATGGAAGCGGCGGTACGTACCGTGTACGCCGTACTCAATCACAGGGAACTGCCCGGCGTGAACGTCATGCCCGTGCGCGGCATGGAAGGCCTGCGCGAGGCCGACGTGGACCTCGGCAAGGAACACGGCGTCATCAAGGTGGCCGTGGTGCACGGACTTGCCAACGCCCGCAAACTTGCCGAACAGGCCGTTGCCGGAAAATCGCCCTACACCTTCATTGAAGTCATGGCCTGCCCCGGCGGCTGCGTAGCCGGCGGCGGCACCTGCCGCATCAAGCAGGACTACCTCCCCCATGCCCGCGAACGGCAGAAGGGACTCTACGCCATAGACAGCCATATGCCCCGCCGCCAGTCCCACAACAATCCGCAGGTCATAAAACTGTACGACGAGTATCTCGGGGAGCCCAATTCCCATAAGGCCCACGACCTGCTGCACACCCACTACACCGACCGCAGCAAGGTGCAGACCGAGAGCATTTCCGCCACCAAGAAAAAGCTCACTCTCACCGACCAGTCGGCCTGAGAAGCGAGTCTAAAAAAATGACTTTCCTCCGGAAGCGGAACGCCTTTCCCGTTTTCGACGAAAGCTGAAAAACAAAAAAAGCCCCGGCACGAAGAAAATTTTTCCGACGCGCCGGGGCCTTTCTATTCTTTTATCCCTCTTGTCGGCATGCCTGATTTCTCACAACGGAAAATTGTTTTGACCTTCCGCAGACTGTCTTCGTTTTAATCGATTCTTTTTTGTGCCATTCTCCCGTTTCCGTCCGGCTGCTCCCTTTTTATAGGAGGAAAAAAATTGCCGACCGCCCGGCCACACATCAGGCAACACGGGCTCGGCAGAGTTCGACAACGTTGTGCAGTCTGCGAGTCTCCGGCCGGAAAATTTTCTCGACACGCAGGAGTTTTGCTCTGTGTCATGCCGCCGCATCATGTATGCTCTTTGCCATCAGGATTTTTTCTGTTCCGGGGTGCTCATGACTGGTTTCGGCCCTGAACTCCGCATTTTTTCTCAAATTATGTTTTCCGACGCGCACCTCACTCTGCCTCGATGTTACGGACCTGCCCCTGCCCGCATCCTCTCATCATGGCGCACGCTTTCTCCCTCTTTTTCCTCGGTTCAAAACATTTCCGTTTCAGTATCACATTCGTGTTTTACTCGTGAAAAATTACGCTTTACCAGCGAAATCACAAAGTTTTTTTTCAAAACCGAGCGCCCGGGATATTGACCTGACAACATGACCATGCTACCTTGTCCATAAATAATAAGGCAGCGCAAGCTGCTTTTACCAAAGCGCATAGAGATCCGGTATGGATTTGGATGAAGGAACCGGGAGAGATCACCTTAGCAAGGTGGAGCCGAAGGGGCCGCAAGAACTCTCAGGCAAAAGGACCGGTTTTGGACAAACTCTGGAAAGCAGGCATGCACCCATGAGGCAATCCGCGCGGCGGAGAATCTTTCAGGTTGGTAACAGAGGC
>CALUPL010000044.1 GCA_944322635.1 uncultured Mailhella sp. | reverse complement strand
GGCTTGAACTGTTGAAAAAGAGAGGGCGCCGACCAGAGAAGTTCAAGCCGGCGCCCTTAAGGCGCGAGTAAGTAACAAGCCCTTACAGGGCTGAACAAGCCACCCGTTTTACGGGTGGTCCTGACTCGTTGCCGGAACCTGAAATGGTCATCAGCATGAATTTTTCAGGAGCTGTCGGGTTGTTGCAGCCTCATTTTCAGGCAGTATCCGAAAGCATGATTCAAAGATGCCGTTCTGAGACCGCCTGACCTGCTGCAGAAAAGAAAAAGCGCTCCATGAAAGGAGAATCTGCTGTTTGTGAAAGGTCGTTTGACGTTCAGTCTTGAAGTGAAGTTTCTTCAGGGAAAAGGCAGTTTTTTTCCGCGAAATTACGGGATGTCGGCAAATTGCCAGACGTTCTGCCTTCAGAGGTGAATTTGCAATCGATCGAGAAAGGAAAATTTTCCTCTCTGATCTGTCCAGTGCTGTTTCGTCATGCGGTAGAGAACATGTCGGGAAAGAGGATGGCCGAAGGGAAGGGCAGGATGATCGAAGTCATCCTCGGGATGATGTTCCATGCCGAGTCTCTGCATGACTTTTTCCGAAGGGCTGTTCAGTCTGGAGGTAAAGCTGCATATGGTTTCGAGGGAAAAAAGGGAAAAACCAGCTTCCAGTGCAACCGCAGCGGCTTCCGTAGCGAAACCGTGTCCCCAGAAGGCCTTATGCAATCGCCAATCCACTTCAACAAGCGAATTGTTGAAGGACGGAACGTTCAGCCCGACAACTCCTGCAAACGAGGAGAACCCGGGCAGCTCCAGTACCCATATGCCGAATCCATGCCGAAGCATACCGGCCTGGAAAAAGGCGGCAAGCTTGTCGCTGTCTTCCGGTGCAAGAGGGGCGGGAAAAAATCGCATGACATCCGTATCGGCATTCAGGGCCCGGAAGCCAGTGAGATCTTCTTCCTTCCACGGGCGCAGGCGTATGCGATTTGTTTCCATTATCATGGGATTCTCTCCGTCAGGAGCCGGATGACCGGAATGCCTTGTAGGTAATGCCGTACTTTTTCATTCTGAGAGCCATCATTCGTTCCGTAAGGCCCAGAGCACGGGCAGCGTGTCCGAGATGACCATGAAAATGGGAGAGTGCCTCAATAATATAGGCTTTTTCCATTTCGTCCAGACGTTGCTGCAGGGAACCCATGGCCGGCGGTGCATCACTGCCGTCTTTTTCGCTGTAGGGACACCCGGCACTGTGCAGATTGGGCGGCAGATGCAGGGGAAGAATGAGGCCCTCTTCGCTCACGAGCAGTACGGCGCGTTCAATGACGTTTTCCAGTTCGCGAATGTTGCCCGGCCAGCGGTAACGCTGCAGCATTTCCATGGCGGAAAGCGACAGACGTACGCCGGTTTTTCCATTGGCTTCGCTGTACTTTTTTACAAAATAGGCAGCCAGGGAAAGAATGTCCTCCTGTCTCTCTCTCAAAGGAGGCAGCAGTATGGGAAAGACATTGAGGCGGTAATAAAGATCCTTGCGGAAGGTGCCGTCCTTCACCATCTGCTCCAGATCCCGGTTGGTTGCAGCTATGAGGCGCACGTCAACCTGAATACTTTCCATGCCTCCCAGTCGTTCGAAGCTTCTTTCCTGAATGACTCGCAGCAGTTTTGCCTGCATGGCCAGACTGAGTTCCCCAACCTCATCCAGAAAGAGCGTTCCCTTGTCGGCCAGTTCAAATCGTCCCTTGCGTACGCCGGTAGCGCCGGTGAACGCGCCTCGTTCATGGCCGAAAAGTTCGCTTTCCACCAGACTGTCGGGCAAAGCTGCGCAGTTCAGCGAAATGAAGGGATGCTTGCTGCGCCCGCTGGCCTCATGGATGGCATGGGCTGCCAACTCCTTGCCCGTGCCGCTTTCTCCCCGCAGAAGAATGGTTGCGGAAGAGGGCGCCGCCTGACGGATGCGGGTAAAAACCAGATTCATGCTTTCCGACTGCCCGATGAAACCCTGAATGCGTCCATCGGTGACGGCCGGTTTCTTTTTGGGGGGAGAAGAGAGTTCTGCCCGGCATTGTCCCGCAGTATGGGAAAGCAGCCCGGCTATGACGGTCAGCAAACGACTTTGGTCGTCGAGCGTTTCCTTCGCTCCCACGCGGCGATCCACGGCGAGAGCCCCCACCACCTGATCGTTCAGACGGATAGGGACACAGATGAAGGCCGTGTGTTCCTTGCGAAGATTTCTGGCCCTCGTTCTGTTGAGAAAACGGGCGTCGTCGGCTACGTCCGGCACTATTTCCGGGCGCCCGCTGGCAATGACTCTGCCTGTGATGCCTTCTCCCATGGCATAATGACCGCGTGCCTGCTCAGTAGCGGAAAAACCGAGCGAGGCGTAAATGCGCACCTCACTGCCGTCGGGTTCCGTAAGAGAAATGGCAGCCCTTTTCATGGCAAGGTGTCTGGCCATGATCTGAAGCGTGAGCTGCAGGGCCTCTTTTGGAGGGAGCGATCGCTCAAGCGTGTCGGCTATTTCGGTAAGCAGAACAAGATGCATGTCTTCAGCTCATGACAATGTCGGCAAAAACGGCGTTGACGGCTTTTGCCAGATCTTCCGGGGCAATGACGAACTGCAGCCCTCTCTGTCCCGCGGAAACGTATATCTTGTCATAAAGAATGGCTGTTTCATCGATGCATACAGGATACGCCTTCTTTGTTCCTACAGGAGAACATCCTCCGCGAATATAGCCCGTCAGAGGAAGCACCTCCTTAAGCGGCACCATTTCCACACTTTTGTCATGAAAGACGGAGGCGAGTTTTTTCAGGTCAAGTTCCGCATTGCCCGGCAGCACAGCCATGGCTATGCCGTTGGGGTGCCCGCGGGTGACGAGCGTTTTGAATACGCAGGAAGGATCGACCCCCATGCTTTCCGCTACATGAACGGCTGAAAGATCATCAACGTCAACAGGATAGCTGTTGAGCTCATAAGGGATGCCCAGCTTGTCCAGAGTGCGGGCGGCATTGGTTTTTTTGATGGCAGCCATAGAAGTTTTACTCCAGGTCCGGTCGTTTGCTGTAAGATCTTACCGTGACGATGTCTTTTTAACCATGAATGCTGAGAAAGTACAGAGGTCCGACGGAAGGGGGTATATTTCTATTCACAAAAAAAGAAAAACAGGATAGCCTAATATGTCTTTCTGTACGAAGGACTATTTTTTCCCGCAAAAGCGGGTGGAGTGAATCATGTCGGAACCAATCATCAGAATATGCGACCTGGAAAAGAAATACCAGAGCAAAAATTCTGAGGTTTATGCCCTGAAAGGCATCAATCTTGACATCAATCAGGGCGACATCTTTGGTATCATAGGCAGAAGCGGAGCCGGTAAGTCCACGCTGGTTCGCTGCATCAACATGCTGGAGCGTCCGACGGGTGGACAGGTACTGTTTGAAGGCAAGGATCTCTGTCGTCTGAACGACAGAGAGTTACGGCAGGCCCGGCGCTCCATGGGCATGATTTTTCAGCAGTTCAACCTCCTCATGCAGCGTACGGCCATGGAAAACGTCTGTTTTCCCATGGAACTTGTGGGGACTCCCAAAGACAAGGCCCGGCGGCGTGCTGCGGAACTCCTGGAGCTTGTAGGACTCTCGGAAAGAGCGAATTCCTATCCTTCCCAGCTTTCTGGAGGACAGAAGCAGCGTGTGGCCATTGCCAGAGCTCTCGCCTCCGATCCGAAGGTGCTGCTCTGTGACGAGGCGACTTCCGCACTTGATCCCAGCACTACGGAATCCATTCTGGCTCTTATTAAGGATATCAATAGGCGCCTTGGCATTACGGCCGTCATTATTACCCATGAAATGAGCGTCATTGAAAAAATATGCAGCCATGTCGCCATTATTGCCGGAGGCAAAATTGCGGAAACCGGGCTTGTGGAAGAAGTTTTCTATCATCCGCGGACGGAAGCGGCTCGTACCATGGTCATTCCCGAAGCCATAAAGCCTGAAAAATTGCCGAAGGAAAGAGTGGTACGCATTGTTTTCAACGGGAGCAGTACACTGGAACCCGTCATCGGCAATATGATATTGGACTGCGGCAAGCCGCTCAGCATTCTTTATTCCGATCTGCGCGAGATAGACGGCGTCGTCTGCGGACAAATGGTCATGCAGCTGCCGGACGACAAGGAGGCCTGTGAGCGTATCCGCGCCTTTGCTGCTTCCCGTGGGCTTGAACTGGAGGACATGAGCCATGTTTGATGCACAGCTTGTGGAAATGCTGTGGGAAGGGGTTGTCGATACCCTGTATATGACCGTTGTGTCCACGCTGTTGTCCTATGTGTTCGGCATGGTGATGGGCGTGTTGCTTGTTATATGCCGTAAGGACGGCATAGCTCCGTGCCCGGTTTTCTACACCGTGCTCGACATGGTGGTGAACCTCACGCGATCCTTCCCGTTCCTTATTCTTATGATAGCGGTCATTCCCTTTACCAGATTTCTTGTGGGAACGACCATTGGCAACAATGCAACCGTTGTACCTCTGGTCATTGCCGCCGCCCCCTTTGTGGCGCGTCTTATTGAAGCGTCCCTTCTTGAGGTGGATGCAGGGGTGGTTGAAGCGGCGCAGTCCATGGGAGCTTCCACCTGGCAGATCATCACCAAGGTCTTGCTCCCGGAGGCGTTACCTTCCCTGCTCAACGGCAGTGCCGTGGCAGCCATAACCATTCTCGGCTATTCGGCCATGTCCGGTGCCGTCGGCGGCGGCGGACTCGGCAAGCTGGCCATCATGTATGGATACAACCGTTACCAGACGGACATCATGTTTGCCACCATCATTCTTCTTATCGTTATTGTCCAGCTGTTTCAGATGATAGGCAACTGGGCTACGAAGCGCTTTGACAAGCGTATATCCTAATTGGTGCACCTGCACCGGAACACAGAGAGGTTATTCATGAAACTCTGCCCAGTTCTTTTGTCTGCGCTGCTTTCCGTCGCCATTTCGGGAGCGTTTTTCCAGGCCGAAGCCGCCGAGGTCAAGGTTGGAGCTTCACCCACTCCCCATGCCGAGATTCTTAAGGCTGCCGTTCCGCTGATGAAGGCAAAAGGCCATGAACTCAAGATTGTCGAATATGCCGATTACGTTCAGCCCAATATGGCTCTTGATGCAGGAGAACTTGACGCCAATTATTTCCAGCATCAGCCTTATCTGACCGACTTCAATAAGGAAAAGGGAACCAAGCTGGTTTCCATCGCCTCCGTGCACTATGAACCTTTCGGCATCTATGCCGGAAGAACCAAGACGCTGAACGGAATCAAGAAGGGCGCCGTAGTGGCCGTTCCCAACGATACCACCAACGAAGCCCGTGCCTTGCTTCTTCTTCAGTCCAATGGACTTATCAAGCTGAAGGATGGAGCCGGTCTTACGGCCACACGTCGAGACATTGTGGAGAACCCCAACAAGCTCAAAATTGAGGAGCTTGAAGCTGCTCAGCTCGTCCGCTCCCTGCCCGATGTCGATTTTGCCACGATCAACGGCAACTACGCCATCCTCGGAGGACTTAAGGTGAAGGATGCTCTTGCTGCAGAAACGGCCGATTCTATTGCCGCCACCACCTACGCCAATATTTTGGCCGTTCGTGAGGGTGACGAGCAGCGTCCGGAACTGCAGGCTCTGGCGGAAGTCTTGAAGAGCGATGAAATTAAAAAGTTCATGAATGAAAAGTACGAAGGCGCTGTCGTACCTGCAAAGTAATTTTTCCTTCTTACTGCGCATAAAAAACACCGTGACTACACGGTGTTTTTTTATGCTTAAGGGAACATATAAAGATACTTTTAATGAAATAGGCCCTTGACAACAGAAAAGGCTTCGATGGATTTTTTGTTCACTATTGAAAAAAGTTCATTTATTCCATTTCATTTTGCATCGGAAGATGCATATTAAAAAAGGAAAAAATTCATTAAGAAATTTCGACGGATAAAACTGGTCCGGGGCGCTGGAAAAATTGGAATTATTGCTAAATATCCTCCTTGGAAAGGAAAAATCAGCTACGTTATTTACAAGGTGAGTTTAATAGGCTAGGGTACTACAACGCAATGTATCCCGACCTGTCCGCGTCAAGCGGGGGATTCATGGCCGAACTTTTTACCTCTGGAGAGTTGAATGGCTCGTATTACTATGGAGCATGTGCAGTACGAAGCACATGTCCCCGCGGTTGGGAGCAACCCGGACCAGCTTTCTTTTGTGCAGATCGATCCTAAGAAGTGTATCGGCTGCGATTCCTGCCAGCGCTATTGCCCCGTGGACGCCATTTACGGTGCTTCCGGCAAGGTGCACAGCATTCCTCACCCCGAAGTATGCATTAACTGCGGCCAGTGCCTTGTTCACTGCCCCCAGGGGGCTATTTATGAAGAGCAGACCTGGGTTCCTGAACTGGAAAAGAAATTGGCCGATAAGAGTGTGAAGTGCATAGCCATGCCTGCTCCGGCCGTGCGTTATGCTCTTGGTGAAGCCTTCGGCATGCCTGTGGGTTCCGTTACCACCGGTCGTATGCTTACGGCACTCAAGATGCTCGGTTTTGCCCATTGCTGGGATACCGAATTTACGGCCGACGTCACTATCTGGGAAGAAGCTTCCGAATTTGTGGAACGCCTGAAGGCAAATAAGGATCTTCCTCAGTTTACTTCCTGCTGCCCCGGCTGGCAGAAATATTGTGAAACCTACTATCCCGATCTGCTTCCTCATTTTTCTTCGTGCAAGTCTCCCGTGGGAATGAACGGCGCGCTGTCCAAAACTTATGGCGCCGAACAGAAGGGGTATGACAAGGCGAAGATTTACACGGTTTCCATTATGCCTTGTGTGGCCAAAAAATATGAAGGTCTGCGTCCCGAACTGAATTCCAGCGGTACCCGCGATATCGATGCCACCATTAATACGCGTGAGCTGGCCTATATGATCAAGAAGGCGGGTATTGATCTGGCGCATCTGCCCGAAAGCGGCGTGGACAGCCTGATGGGAGAATCTACCGGCGGTGCTACTATTTTCGGTGTAACCGGTGGTGTTATGGAAGCTGCGTTGCGTTTTGCTTACCAGGCTGTTACCGGTGAAAAGCCCGGCAAAATGGATTTCCAGCCCGTACGCGGTATGGCCGGTTTCCGTGAAGCCACCATTAATATTGCAGGAACAGAGATTAAGGTAGCCGTCGTTCACGGGGCGAAAAATTTCCCCGCTGTGCTGAACAAAGTTCGTGCCGGTGAATGCCCTTACCATTTTATTGAGTTCATGGCCTGTCCCGGTGGCTGTGTCTGTGGTGGAGGTCAGCCCATCATGCCCACGGTGTGGGATGTCTTTGAGCAGAAGGCCGGTCAGCTCTTTGCAGGGTACAGACAGCGCCTTGAAGAAAATCAGCAGGCATAAGGAGAGACTATGTCTATCAAAAGTATTACCCGCCGTGGTTTTCTTCGCGGCTGCTGCATTCTTACTGGTGGCCTGGCCATGGGTATTCACTGGACAGGTCGTGCCGTTGCCGGAGTCCGCAGCATCAAGGACTATATGCAGGAGCGCATTGCCAGCGTGTACCGTGAGGATAAATCTTTCGTTCACCGTGCTTCGCAGGATAATGTGCAGGTTCAGGAGCTGTATAATAAATTCCTGGACAAGCCATTGAGTGAAAAGTCCCACCACCTTCTTCATACTAAGTGGACGGATAAATCTGCCGCAGTAAGGAAGTTGCACGAAGAAGGGCAGTATCCCGGACCTCGCGGCGGTGAGTTCCGTTATAAAAAGTATCCTTACGAAGCCTAGTGCTAAAAAAGGAAATTTGAAAAAGCGCTCTGTATAATACAGGGCGCTTTTTGGTTAAAAGCCTTCAGGCATTTGAGGGAGCGGAGGCGACCGAAACAGAAACAATTCGTCAAGTAGAAGGTCGAGTCGTTCAAGGTGTTGTCTCAATCTAAAATGTATAAAGTAAAATACATATATCAGATAGAAATATTATAAAATCGAGACAGTAAAACTCGTATTTTATTAGGTGTTTTATGCTCAATTGAGTAATTATTGCTTTTAAAAATAGATGCATTTGTAATAAATTATATCTTGTAGTCCGACAAGGGTTTAATTGTCGGCCTATATTGAATGGATGATATATATTGCGATGACGATTAATGTCTCAAATAGAGAGAAGGGGAGGGGAGAGAAAGTAGGGCTCGTCAGAAAAGAAGTGCCGTTTTTCAGAGGTGGCAGGCGGGGAGTTCCTTTCCATGTTATTTTTTGCGTCAGCGCATATCGGCGCACCATCAGCTTTGAAATAAGCCCTTTTTTTCAAGTGAAGCTTCAAAAAAAACAGACGAATCCTGCAAATATCTGCCAGCAGGCTCTCGAAGGAATATATTTACGATTTTGCATGAACCGATTTAAAAAGTTGAGAATATGGAAACGAATCGGATGCTGAGAAGAGATCAAATGCAGCCAAGAGTTTTTTAATGTAATGAGATGTTTCAGAACATGAGACATATTCCGCCTTCCACGATGCTGGAGGCGGATTTTTTATTTTCGAGGCTCAGATTCCATATGGAGGTTTTTAAAGGAAACTTTATATTTTATTTTTGTCTCATAATGTAAATTATGTAAACTTTTTTTTTTTTTAAAACACAAAAACTAATTATCCCAACAAATTATCAAAAAACAAACTCAAAAACCTACAGTACCCTATCTAACTATCGACTTTTTAATTACTGCGAAAAGAAATCCTCACTGATCTGGCAAACACCAAGCTGAAGCCAACCTGATGAAAAGCCTGAAACAAGAAAGGGGATTTACTTAAGGTTCTGTCTGCTCTCCCCTATCGGGAAAAGTAGATGAAAATAATTTATGAAGAAGACGATATTAAATTTTCTAAGCCGTTCTGTGAGGACAAGCTGATGAAGGGTATCCCCCCTAGGAGTGTTCTGAGCTTTGTCGGGCTTTTCATCATCCAAGCCCGATAAAATGTATTTTCGACCTATGCACGAGTGATGACCATTCGCACGTATTCCCCAAAAATAAAAAAACGCACAGAAGGCGATTTGAGCCTCGAAAATAAAAAATCCGCCTCCAGCATCGCGGAAGGCGGATTTTTAACGTACTTTTTTATAAGATTACTTGGTAGTTTTCTTGTCCAGACGTCTGCGCAGAATAGTCAACGGATGATCACAAGGATTACCGGTTCCATGAATGATCTGCACTTTGCATGTGCCGCATTCTGTAGCAACCTGACGAATGCCACTATCTTTGATGGTGTCAAAGAGTTTGGAGCCTATGGCCATGCCGATGTCATACTTTTCTTTTTTGAAACCATAACTACCGGAAATTCCGCAGCACCCGGCATCGGCATTAACGGCATGAACTCCAGGCAGCAGTCTCAGAATATCAAGGCCGGGAAAACCTATGCCCTGAGCTCTCAAATGGCACGGGGCATGATAAATGATGTCAAGCGGCGAGGTATCAGCCTCAGAAATATCCAGCTCTCCACGATTTATGCAGCCAAGAATGAACTCCATAGCATCATCAAGTGCCGTCGACTCCATATTTTCAGCCAGATCCGGGAAAAATGCCGGAATTTCAGACTTAAACATGAGCTGGCAGCTCGGGCAGAGAGACAGAACCGGGATACCGGCCTTACGCCAGGCAGCAAGTTCTTCGAGATTCTTTACGGCATTCTTACGAGCATCGGCCTCAAATCCGTTGGTATATAACGGCGTGCCGCAACAGCAGAACACCTCAGGATATTCCACCTTATAGCCGGCCTTGTTAAGCAGCCATACAAGATCCATACCCGTCTGAGGAGCATATGCCTTTATGAAACAGCCAGGATAGAAGACTACTCTTTTAGTAAGATTTTCCGGCTGCTTATATTCTTTAAACATGGCCGGAAACTGCTTGGATGCAAATTTCGGCAAATCGGCTTTCTTACTCACGCCGACCATGTCGAGAATCTGCTTGCTGATAGGATTGGCCATTCCGAAGTTCACAAGGAACGACGGAAAATAACTGACCAGCTTTGCTTCAAGTTCACCGTGTGCGAGAATCCAGTCACGGAACGAAGGACGATTTTCCCGGCAGTATTCCGCACGGGCAAGCATATTTATGTTGGAAACTTCCACACCTTGAGGGCAGGAAATGTCACAGTTTTTGCAGTTTGCGCAATAGCTGAGTGAGTCATCCTCGCCGGCATTCAGCATACGAAAACGTTCCGAAGCAGGCCCCAGCATACGGGGACCAAGAAACTTCGAAGTTACTTCGGCAACAGGGCACTGCACCACACAGGTGGAGCAGGCAACGCATTTATCGGGATTGATACGGCGCTTCATTTCCTACTCCTTTCCTGCCAGCATTCCGGCGTACCGGCCTGTGGCAAGCGCCACTCCATTACCGCTTTTTTCTGCGGCAAAATCATAGCCTCCCAGCACACGTCCGGCAAAACGAACATTGTCGAGGCAGACATTGCCTTCGCCGTTGAGAGGTTTCAACTCATGGTTGACCTTCACACCCATGCTGGCAAAAAAGCTTGAACCGAAAATGTCGGGGGATGACCACGCTTCCGTATCGGCGGGAGCGTCAAGAGACAGTTGGAAAATACTCTCCCAGGCTTTTCCCGGCGCAGTGGAAATACCGCCGCTCAGAAGTCCGCCGGTGGCAATAATAAAGCTGTCGGCTTCCCATGCGTCTTCCCCGGAGGCTGTCAGCGTATGAACGGTTTTGCAACGCCCCTCCTCCACTTCGGCACGCACAACTTCTGCACTTTCCACCATGTAAACCCCGGCGGCATTAAGTGCTTTTTTCAGCACATCGCGCATGCGCAGGCCAGCCACTCCGGGAGGAATGGAAACCATTTCAATGATTTTCACCTTCAGTGCAGAACAAAGCTGATTCCATATCTGCTGGCTGTGCTTCATTCCGCATATGGGCGGAAGCAGCAGAACAGGATACAGCTTAGCATAAGGCATGAGACTCTTTTCAAGCCATTTCATACCTTCAGGAGTTTCCACATGACGGGCGATATCCAAAGGCGTGATGTTGCGATGGGCATGCTCTATGGGACAGGGAAGCACGGCTTCCATGAATTCCTTGTCTGAAAGCTCGGCATAGCGATGAAGCTGATCAATGATAAGGCCGGGATGCACATCCTTCATGTTTTCCACGGTCACCACTGCGGCACGATGCACGTCCTTCAGACAATCGGGATTAAAGCTGTCGGGACAAAGATAGCTCGGTTTCAACGTGCCCATGACGGTAATGAGAGTATGATTCCCCTCCTCTGCCGCATGCGCCATGTCGATACCACCCTTTCGGCAAACGCTCTTAAGCCAGTCAATAGCTTCTCGAACGGTTTCTGCACCGCCGATCAGGCTGTAAGGGTGCTCAGCCGGAAGAGTCGCCATGGATTCAAAGGGGTCAGCCACGCGAACCCCATTCAGATAGCCGAGAACATCGATGCATCCGCTGCTTATGGCAAGAGTACCCGCGCCATGAGTAAGCAACGTCACCTTCTTGCCGCTTTGCGCTGCGGTAAGAGCGGCACTCATGCCGGCAAGGCCGGAACCCACCACAACAATATCAGTTTTTCTGTTCATCTCTAGCTCCGTCGATGTTCAGCGTGGCTGCGTACACGGCACGCCCGAGTTCCATTTCCCGTGCCTGAAGTCCCCAAAGGGCAGGACGCAGTCCCTTCCAGCGCTCCTGAAGAAAATCGCGCAGGTTATCGGCAGGAGACAGAGGGAACGGAACCCGGCACTCCGTAAGGGCACCAATGGTCCGCAGCGAGCAATACGTCCCCTGACAAGTGCCCATGCCCAGACGGGTGCGCAGTCGCACGTCCGTCATGGAGTGGCTGGAGGGGTCGGACGCAACGTATTCAATTTCAGCCCGGGTTACCATTTCGCACTCGCAAAGCAGCGGATTGCTTTTCATGGCAGCGGCTTTTTCCACAACGATAGGGAAGGCATCTCCGAGACGGTTGGCAACCAGAGGAACACTGTGCACGGGGAAATACTTTGCGGCTTTCTCCATCATGGCCGGAGACGGATCGGCGATGAGAGGCTCGACCGCCGTACGGCATTCGGCATGAACCCCCAGCTTTTCACAGACAAGATCACAAAGCTTTTCAGCCATCAGGCGATACGTCGTGAACTTGCCGCCGAAAATGGAAAACATGCCGTCAAGGCCCTCCTCCGAATGATCGGAAATGTGGAAGCCTCGGCTTGCGGCACGTCCGGCAGCACTGCCTTTGGCTACATAGAGCGGACGAGTGCCTGCAAATGCGCGCAGAATACGGTAGCTGCGAAGATTGGGAATGAGCACCTCACCAATGTCAAGCAGCTTGAGTACATCTTCGGTAGGAGCCTCATGAGCATCGGGGCGATCAGCATGGAACGAGGTTGTGCCCAGAATGGTGATGGATCCGTGCGGAACGAAAATATCACCGTCGGAACTCATATGCAGACGGTTGATGACTCGGGAGGTAAAACGATGGTTGAAAGCTACCAGTGTTCCGCGGTCTGGCTGCACGCCAACTTCAAGGCCTACAAGCTCAACGACCTTGGCCGCCCAGGAACCGGCAGCATTGACCACAACGTCACAGGAAATGCAAACTTCTTCCCCGGTAACAAGATTTCTGGCACGTACGCCCTTCACCTTGCCGCCTTCCTGGTCTATGGCGAACACTTCATGATGAGTCAGCATTTCGCCGCCATACCTTCTGGCAGACATGGCGTTATGCCATACCAGTCGGAATCCGTCCACGCTGGAATCAGGAACGCGATACACGGCCTTGATGCCGGGATCAAGATTGGGTTCAAGCCTAAGCGCTTCCTTCACATCTACCGGCTCGGTTTTAATGCCGGCCTTGGCACAGGCTTCAACCCAAGGCTTTTCGTAAGCAGGGTCATCCTGCTGGCTGAGGACAAAGAAGCCCTCGGATTCTTCCACGCACTCGCGACCAATGCGGCGCAGAATCATGTTTTCTTCAATGCATTCCCTGGCCGCCTCATTGTCTTTTACCGCATAGCGGCCGCCGCTGTGCAGCAGGCCGTGGAAGCGGGAACTCGCGCCAGAAGCAATGCCGCCCTGTTCCAGCAGCACCGCCTTGACTCCGCGCATACTGAGGTCTCGCAGGATACCTATGCCGGTAGCGCCGCCGCCGATAATGACTACAGTCGTGTGTTTCACACAGCCTCCCTTGCCCTTTTGCCTGAGAAAAATTTTCATTTCCGAAAAAAGTTCCAAGACAAATTACCATAATACGAAAATTATTTCTGATTTAACCTCTTAAGACAACGGCGTCAAGACACATAAAAAAACCAATGACCACAACGGGTTGAAAATTGAATTTCGGCGCCTCTTTTTCCTTGCCGTGTACTCCGGAAAAAGTATATCGTGAAACCAGCGACAATATTTCGCAGGAGTACAAGGAATTATGAAGATATCTGAAAAGCGCTGCGTTGTTCTGGATATGGACGGAACCGTCTATCTCGGCAACATCCCTATTCCGGGAGCCGTGGAATTTATAAAGAACAACTGGGGAAAACTCGACTTCCATTTTCTAAGCAACAATACGTCAAAGGCTCCGGATACCTACGTAAAAAAGCTTAATGGCATGGGCATTCCTGCAACGCTCGATCTCATTCTTTCCCCCACGACCCCTCTCGTGGATTTTCTTAAAGAAAACGGAATAAATACGGCCTATATTGTAGGCAACAGCGACTTTTGCCGTGATCTTGCAAGCCGGATGCCGGAACTCAAACAGCAGGAAGAGGGAGCTCAGGCCGTCATTCTGGCCTATGATACGGAACTGACCTATGAAAAACTGTCTCGGTCGGCAATATTGCTGGAAAATCATCCGGAAGTACTTTTTCTTGCCACGCATCCCGATAAGGTCTGCCCTTCTCCTGAAGGCCCTCTGCCCGACGTAGGCAGCATGCTAGCCCTGTATAAAGTGGCTACGGGGCGCGAACCTCAGCATATTTTCGGCAAGCCAGACCCCACGGTTCTGCAGCCGCTTTTAAAAAAATATCGGCGGGAAGAAATGGTTATGGCTGGAGACCGCCTCAGCACAGACAAAAAACTTGCGGAAAACGCCGGTATTGACTTTATTCTCGTGCTAAGCGGCGAGGCCACGCTGGAAGAAGCCCGGGCTGAAGCAGTCCAACCCACCGTCATTGCCGAAGATCTGGGAAAGGCCTGGGAAGTTTAGCCCCGGAAGTTTTCTCATGCATTTTCACCGGTCACATAATTCATAAATCTATATTTGCATGACCGATTGAATTCGTAAACAGCGGTCTCATAGTTTTATGCGAGCAAAAGGAGGGTCCTGGTCGGGCCCTCCTTCTTTATATAACTGACCCTTGCCATACTTCTCTTTGTGATTCTTGGTGACTTCCGGCATTAATAAAAAACGTACCGTCCTTCAAAAGAACGATACGTTAAAATAAAAACAACCAAAGCTCCATTCTTTCAGGAGGTCAACCCTACCCGTTGACGATATTCCATGAGCTCTTCATAAACATTCAAAGTGACGCGAAGGTTTCCTCTTCCAGAGCCTATGTCAATTTTTGGCTTCGCTTCTCCGTGATAGTCTGAGCCTCCGGTAATCTGGAGATTGTGTCGGGACGCCAGCTCTACGCACAGGCGTACATCTCCTGCGTCATGTTCACTATGATACGCCTCCAAAGCATCCAGCCCGAAAGTTTTCAACCGAACGACAAGCTGTTCCAGTTCATCTACCGGTGCATGGAGCAAACGGGGATGCGCCATGGAAACCAGCGCCCCAGCGGACTTTAACAAAGAAACCGCATTCTCCGGAGTCATCAGTTCTCGCGGCACATAGGCAAGGCCGTCTTTGCCCAAATAACGTCTAAAGGCTTCACGCCTGTCCTCAACAACCCCGAGCCGACAGAGCAGCTCCGCAAAATGAGGACGGCCAACCACGCGACCACCTGCCAGATCAGCTGCAGCCTCATAGGTTACATCCATCCCGAGGGATCTCAATTTCTCCGCTATGTGAACATTGCGTTCCCGACGCTTTTCACGCACATGCGCAAGTGCACATTCAAGCTCTTTTATGCGGGAAGGTTCATCAGGAATCCATAACCCCAGAAAATGCGCCTCACCCCATGCGGTCGCCGTACTGATTTCACACCCTCGAACGAAAATAATTTTGCATTGTTTCGCCTCATGTTCTGCTTCGGCAAGCCCATCAAGCGTGTCATGATCTGTCAGTGCCAGGACTGCCAGCTTTGCCGCCGAGGCTTTGCGAACCAGTTCCGCAGGACTGTCCGTCCCGTCGGAAGCCGTGCTGTGGGTATGAAGATCTATGCGTGTCGTACTCATTTTGTAAAAATATCACGCCTCGGTTTCGTGTCAATCATGCCATTGACGAAGCGCGGCGATACGTTACGCTGACACGTAGCCCTGTTCCATGACACGTTCTGTTCTACCTGCAGAGCCTGTTCGGTTCTCCTTTGTCCCGGAGCAGAAAACACAATGTAGTACAGGAACAAAAACATGACCAGCAAGGTGAGGCCATGAAAAATTTTCCTCTATCCGGCGGGATATCGTTCGGACATATATTCTATACTACGGCCATGGTGTACGACCGACGGGAGCAGGATCCATTTCCCCCCGTCAATGTGTACTTCTGCCGTAACAGGATTCTGGTTCAGGCTCTTCTTCCCGGATTGGATCTGAAAGATATTCGAATCACCCTGGATCAGAACTTACTGCAAATTGAAGGCTGCATAGAGCGGAGTCGAGGACACTATGTGCACGAGGAACGCTACAGCGGACATTTTCGACGCCGGATTTCTCTGGATGCGGAATACCTTTGTCCAGACTCGATAACCATAAAAGACGGTATTCTTCAAATAGAACTTCAAAAGAGGAGATGAACCGTGCAGCAGAAATCCCCCTATCCACAGGTGCGCCCTGCCACAGACATTGTGGATGTGGACAACGGCGTTCAAATTACGGCCAACATGCCCGGAGTCGAGCAGCAGGATCTTCAAGTTTTTCTTGAAGGAAATATGCTCCGCATCAAGGCGAGCTCCCATTGCCCTGTACCGTCGGAACAAAAGGATGTACAGACTTTGGAATTCGGCAATGTGGAATTTTCGCTGGACATCATTCTTAACGGTGCGTTGTCCGCACCGGTAAAAACAACGCTGGAGAAAGGAGTACTCTCGGTTTTTCTTCCCGGAACGGCATCACTTCCCAAGACGTCTGTTTTTTTGAGCCAGTCCTGACACAGCTTCTGATTACCTGTTACAGTCTGTCTGTCCCCAAAACGGCTGGCGCAATCTGAGGAGTAAAGCTTTTTAGAATGTGAACAGCATCAACGCTGCTGGATTTTCCCCCAAAAACAGGCGGCAAAATAAGCTATTGGCGGCACGTTCGTTGATTCAGGCATTCAAGAAAATTCTCTGCAAGCAGCGTCATGACGACGGCATCTTCTCCATCACCATAATAATGCTTCCGCAAACCGGCTTCTACAAAACCAAGAGAGGAATAAAGGGCCCTTGCCGGAGCATTGCCGACTCTGACTTCCAGCACCCCGCTCTCCCAGCCCAGAGGAATTTCTTCTCTCCGTCGGCAATGCTCTCCTTGAAGAGTATCGTTCAAGGCAAACGCCATAAGTGGCCAGGACAATCCCCTGCCCCTGTATTCCGGACGAATGGCAACGTTCAATATTTCCACTTCTCCGGCCAATACCGAAAGTGTGACATATCCCAGCATGTTAGATTCTTGAAACATACCATACCCGGCAAACCATGGCTGTTTCCACGCTTCCGAAAACTGTTCGGCCGTCCAATATGAGGGAAAACAAAGCGCTTCCAGAGCGGCGGTTTCTGGCATATCCTCAAGTTCAAGCCAACGAATTTCTTCCTTTCGAGTACAGGTCAATGTCTATCCCTCGTTCTTTTGCCGGAATACAGGATTCTCCTTACAGACTTCCCAAAGCCCGCCTCCAAACGCTTGTCGAGCTGCTGGAAGGTTATGGGCGCCCTTTCATGCTTACATCTCTGAAAACAGCATCCGGCCTGGGACTTTTGCGCCGCATCGTTCTTATCTGTCTGAAAAATACCAAAGGACAGGTTTATTTGAAAAAGCACGCGGATTCTGCACCGCTCTATGCCGGCCTATGGGACGTTTCCGCCATAGGAAACGTGTTTGCCGGAGAAGCTCCGCTCGATGCCGCATACAGAGAACTTGCCGACAAGCTGGGCATTCGGCATACAAAAATGCGGAACATAGGCTCTCTGCCCTATACGGACAGTCGGGGAGTCAGTTTGTCGGCATTTTTCTTTCTTGCAGGGCCCAGTTCTGTAGTCCCCGACACCGACGGTTCCCAGGCCGATTCCATGTTCGTTGATCAGTACGAACTGGAAGGTCTGGCTCTGCATCAGCAGGAAATGCTGACTCCGGAACTTATCTGGGCCATACGATCAGGCTGGATATTTCCCAGACAAGGCAGCCAGTTTCTTGGTATCTAGCAGGTCATCCCTCCAGAGAAAGATTCCTGATCATCTCGTCGTGTACGAATCCGTTACTGGCCAGTATCGGAGTGTTGAATTCATAATTTTCTCCACTCCGCCCGGTTACTTTGCCTCCTGCCTCCTCCACCAGAAGCCAGCCTGCCGCTATATCCCACGGCTTTATCCAGCCTTCAAAATAGGCATCAAAACAGCCGCTGGCCACAAAGCACATGTCAAGAGCCGCTGAGCCGCAACGACGGACTCCCACCGTGGTATCAAGCAAAATCCGCATATCCCGCAGAACGGCGTCCATGTCTTCATGTACACTGTACGGAAAACCTGTTGCAACCAGTGCGTCCTTGCAGGACGCAACACTGCTTGTATGCATAGGATTTCCATTCAGCCATGCCCCTTTGCCGAGCTCGGCGACATAGCGTTCTCCTCTGACAGGAGCAGAAACAACGCCGAGCACGACGCGGCCGTTCTCCCACAAAGCCACGGAAGTAGCCGTATCGGCAAAATGATGCGCGAAGTTCGTTGTTCCATCAACCGGATCTATAATCCAGCATGTATCTGTCGGACAAAGCGACGAGGCACTCTCTTCCGCCATAAAAGATGCCCCGGGTACGATGTCGCAAAGATGCTCCTTGAGAAAAGCCTCAATGGCAAAGTCCGTATCTGTGACCAGATCCCTCTGCCCTTTGTGTCTGACGGTTCTCGGACGATCCCAGTGTCTCATGAAAAGGGCATCGCTCTCGTCCATCACGGAAAGGAGCCGGGAAGCCCGTTCTGAAAGATGCATCATGTTCATTGGTCCTACTTTTTTTCCGCTGCGGCCTTTTCGGCCATCCGTACGCGATACCGCAAAGACAAGACTTCCAGCAGCCGGGCAAGATCATCGGCAGCGAGTCTGAGGAACGTTTTCATTTCATCAGAAATGGATCTGGGCTCTTCCATGGCAAGGCAAAGTACACCACAAGTGCTTTTGTTCACCGTAACGGGAAGACAGACCGTACTGCCGAAGGATGGAACTCCTTCCCTTTTGCCGAAAACAGGCGTAGGCCCGGAAAATCCGTCGCTGTATATGGCTTCTTCGTTACGAAAAACCCACCCGATGATATCATTGTGAACAGAGAACTCATTGCTCTTCTGCCCGGAAAGCAGAAGCGCCGGAGATTCGCCTTCCATGATGTAAGTCGAACTGCCCTCCACACGGGAGGCAAAAGCGGCATAAGTGAATCCCGTAGCATCCAGAAGAATCGGGAATACCTTGGAGAGATAATTTTTCCATCCTGGATAATTCTGACGGATTTCGACGAGATGATCCAGTGCATGAAGATAATCCGCGCTCATCCCGCCGTCCGCACGGCACTCCATTCCCTGCACCTGCGAAAGCATGTCGGCAAACACTGCTATGAGCTTCTGTTTTTCCGGAGAAAACGCGTGCTTCTGGCAGCTGTCTATGCACAGTATTCCGCCATCCGGCAAAGGGCAGCCGAGGAAAGAACATATTTCCGGTTCCCAGTCTTCCTTGTAGTATCCGAGATAGGCCTGATTCTCGTCAATGGATCCGACAACAATGGGGGAACGATTTCGCAGTATCCAGCCGGCCAGCCCTTTTCCCGGCTGAATGACGGCATTCTGATTGATATGGTCACCCTGACTGTAGGCGGCCATGATCTGAGCCCCCTGACCGTTGTGGGGAGCTTCAAAGAGAACGACGGAATAGGCGTCGAACACGCTGGCGGCCAGCGCAAGAATGGACTCTACGGGATTTTTGACAATCATGACAGCGTGAGTGTTAGCGGTAAAAAGAATAAAAACATAGTAGCAGCTGCACGCAGGAGGAGCAAGCTTTTCCTTCCAGTGAAACTTGAAGAGTAGAAAGTTCCATTTTGCTGTCTTTCATTGCAACGTATTATTTTTCCTGTTATTTTACGCAAAAGGCCCTGCGTCTTTTTACAGCTGTTTGCGCCGCTGGGGAGACATTTGGGGAGATTTTTACGCCGTTGGGGAGATAAAACCGGGCTTCCTGAGAGCGCGTAAAACGGCAGGAGGAAACGTTATGGCATCAAAGAGACATCACTCGTTTCCCGAGAATAGACTAAGGAAAAGAAGACTGCTTTTCTCAGTATTAGCCGTTACACCTATGCGCCGGAGCCGCCATGTCAAAAATCTGGATCTCTTCGGCGGGGATTTCAGCACGGTATTTCCGCCTCACGACGCCGCGTGGATGCCTTGTACGGAAAAGTCGTTTCAAAACGTACTCAGGTGACTGTGGTATCCCTTCCAGTGTGCAGGAAGTTCAGAATAATCGGCCCGATTAAAGAACAGAAGTTTATTTGTCGTCTATCCTTTTCTTAAATTCCATTTTCCCGGTTTATTGTCAGCTCCCTGTCATTAAAAGTCAGACGGCACATAGCATATGCAATGAAAGCAAGGTGGTCTGTCAAAAAAAGGCCCCTCTTCAGAGGGGCCCATCGGCAGTCTGCATCAGGACAACGCCAACGACATTATATAGCCGTCACGTGTCATTCCGGCAATTGCAGCCTTACGATCCAGAGCAGTCACGGCATTTCTGGGCAACGATACGGATATGTTCATGGGAGTTCTATCCATATCGGGAGCAGCAATGAGCGGGAAAAAAACTTCTCCATTCGGTGTGATGGAAAATTTTTCATACAGAGGCAGCATCTTATCTCTCGCCTCTTCAAACGAAGACGGAACAGGCAACACATCTCCCTGTCGGCACATATGTTCAAGGCTGTGTTTCAGCACGCTTCTTGCCATGAGCATGGCATCGTCAATGTCATTCCCGCTTGTTCTGACATCGGGAAGATCCGGGAAAAGAACAGTGTATCGTCCGTCAGATTCAGGGCAGAACGCCGCAAAATAATGCTGCATCATGTTCTCCTCAACAAGGGGAAAATGGTGAGCCATCCCCTTTTTTCATGCGCATTGCCGGGACTGGAATGCTGCAAGAACACAAAGGAAACTTCAGATTGAAGTCTCTTGCGTATTGAAGGGGAAAATAAACGCTATCACAAATTAAGTCACTAAAAATCTTGGTTTTTCTCAGCAGAAAACTCAGGTGACGTCCCGCAGCATTGCGCCGCATGGATTTGCGGAAAATGCTGCGGGAAAACGTTTTCTTGATTCAACCTTTCCGCATCGAATCTCCCTGCAAACGGTGCAGATAAAAAACGTTGTAAAAGGCAGAACGGCATGTCGCATGCCATAAGACAGAGAATCATTATACGGAAGTTTGCTTTTAGCTGCGAGAACGAGTGCGGGCCGGTGGACGACTCACAATCGACTCTCTGACAGGCTCAGGCGTAAAGCACATCCCTTCGAGCCAGAAAAGAAAACCGTCTGCCAGCGATTCGCAGATTTTTTTCAGATTTTCTCTGCAAATGGACTGCTTGGAAACGGTTTTTTCCAGAGAAAAATTCTTCTGGATGTACGGCTCCGGGCCGACGGAACCGGAACTGTTCGTCGCCCGATGCACTATCTTCAAAATATAGTTTTGTCCGAACTCATGAATATCAAAATGAAGACGCTGCCCCATAAATTCAAAAACATGGTCCTCTATCCACGAGCAGCCTCTTCGTCTCAGGGCGTTCCTCAGTTCTTTGTAAAGCTCCATATAGGACTCCTTGAATGTAGTAAACCCTTGTTTTTATATTCTCTCCTGAAAATGAAAAATTCAAGTTGAAAAGTCTTTCCAGAATGTTACAAAATCTTTTCCTTCGTTTTGCCATGCAATTCCGAACAAGTTCACAGGGGCACCGCCTCAGTTTTACTCCGGCAACTCCGGGCTGCCGGTTTCAACCCCATGAACAGAATTCAAAAAAACTTTTGCCCATCAATATTGTGACCGCATAACCGGCAGCACACAATAAAAACTTGACGCCTCCCCCGTCAAAGCCTTAGGGTATGCGGCGCCCCTTATTCGAGGTGCTCCGGTAAATTCCGCCGTTTTCAGGGATCAATCCCTTCATCTCCGACAGCCGCTCTGCCGTGTCTGCTGCCGGATGCTCTTTTTTTCCGCGACGTTATTCCCCTGGTAGAACCGACCTCGAATTCATGCGCAGCTCAGGCCTGCATCATCCGTACGGATGACCGTATTGCCGACTCTGAAGCATCCCCCTGCGACTACGCCAGAAACCGGCGAGTCTTCTTTCTGTCCCTTTTTCAGGGGCCATATTTCCCGCATGGAAAGTCCATGTGCCGAAAATCATACGACTTTCCTATCGAAATACCATATCAACAAATACCTGTGCATCTGCATAATCCGTCTCTCATAAAAAAAGGAGAAAACATGCTCGGTCCGGAAATCAACTCATCCTGCATTCTTTTCGGCGCCCTTATCGGAAGCTACATCGGAAGACTTCTCGGCGAAACATTCCGAAAACACCTTCTTCTTGTCTTCGGCTGCATCAATATCGGCATGGGCGTCTTTATGATCGGCAAAACGCAGGCTCTGCCTCCGGTCGTATGTTCTCTTCTTCTCGGTACTCTCGTAGGCGAAATGTTCCGTCTTGAATATCTTATCATGCTGGCAGCCCACAAGATATCCGCCGCCTTCAGTAAAATCGGAAAGAAACAAAATACTTCGCTTGAGTACATGAGGGAACAGTTTTCCATTTTTCTCGTGGTGTTTGCCGGCAGCGGGCTGGGATTCTTCGGCGCCATGCAGGAAGGCCTCACGGGAGATCCTTCTCTCCTTATCATTAAAGCTCTGCTGGATTTTCCCACGGCTCTGTTCATTGCCGCCAATACCGGTGCCATCATCGGTATTCTCTGCATACCGCAGTTCCTCGTGCAGGCGGCCGTACTGCTTTCGGCCGGATTCGTCGGCCAGTTCACCACGCCGTTTCTGCTGGACAATTTTTCCGGCTGCGGCGGATTCATCATGCTGGCAACGGGACTGCGCACCTGTGGAATCATGCAGTTTCCCATTCTGAGCATGTTGCCAGCGTTCATCTGTTCCATGCCGCTTTCCCTGTTCTGGCTCCACTTTTTTGCCTGATACGAAAGTTCCTTTGAATCCGCTTTGCCGGGCAGTCGCACCTCCCCTATCCATCGTCACGCCGGTCCGATTCGACTGACGTGACGTTCATTTTCTGCTCTCGAATCATACAGTCCTCCGGCATGGACCTATTTCTGCACACGCCTTGTTCGTCCCGGTTGAATTTCTTCCTTTTCCAGAAGGAAAACACCTTGTTCCGGACTTTTCAAAACCATGCCGACAAGCTATGCTTGAAAAAGAAGATCAGCCATCTTTCAGGAGAACATCAACCATGCACACGTTTTATCTTCCGCCGGAACAGTGGCAGAAACAACTGGAACTTTCCGGAGCGGAAGCGCATCACATGGGCCGGGTTCTCCGGCTGCATCCCGGTGATGAGGTGCTCGTGCTCGACGGAAAAGGTCGTGAAGCCCTGTGCCGTATTCTTCAAATAGGAAAACAATCGGCAACGCTGCATATCCTTAAAGAAAAAAAGTATCCTCATCCGACCTCCGGTGTTGTTCTGGCCGTAGGCTGGGGCAAGGAGGCAAGACGAGGCTGGATACTGGAAAAATCGGTCGAACTCGAAGCTTCGGGCCTGTGGTTCTGGCAGGCACGACGCAGTCAGTTTCCCGTACCCAATGATGCCAAGGAAACCTGGCATGCCTCACTGGTGGCCGGTGCAAAACAGTGCAGAAACCCATGGCTGCCGGAACTAAAAACTCTGCCGGGCGGCGTGGACGAACTTATCCGGGCATCCGAAAATTTCGATCACAGGCAGGTGCTCCTCGAAAGCGGCCTGCCCGGCCAGAGCTTCATGTCGGAAAGCTTTCTCGGTCTGCCCGGGAAAACGCTCTGCGTCATCGGTCCGGAGGGCGGCTTTACGCCTGAAGAGGCGGAGAGGCTCATTCATGCCGGATTTCAGGCACTGAGCATGGGCGAACGTGTACTCCGATGGGAGACCGCCGCCATGATGGCACTGGGCCTGCACTGGTGGAAACGTCAGCATCCCGGAGGACAGCAATGAACCGTCCGTTACCGGAAAGTCTGCGCCCCGCCGATCTTGAACATTTTGTGGGCCAGCCGCACCTGCGGGCACAGATACAGGCGCTGCTTGACGGCCCTCATCTGCCCAGCCTGCTGCTCTTCGGACCTCCAGGCTGCGGCAAATCCACGCTGGCCCTTCTTCTGGCCCGTGCAACAGGCAGAAAAATGCTGCGGCTCTCCGCTCCGGAGGCAGGCATACAGCAGTTGCGTCGGCAACTTGCCGGGGTGGAAATACTGGTTCTGGATGAACTTCACCGATTTTCCAAGGCTCAGCAGGATTTTTTTCTGCCCATTCTTGAAAGCGGCGAAATGACCATGATTGCCACCACGACGGAAAATCCATCCTTCAGCGTGACAAAGCAGCTGCTCTCCCGACTTCATGTGCTGCGTCTCAAGCCGCTGGGCAGAGATGATCTGCTCACGCTGGCCCGTCGCGGCACGGAAAAGACAGGAGCCGTCTTTCCCGACGACGTTCTGGAGTTTCTTGCCGCCCTGTCCAACGGTGATGCCCGTTCCCTGCTCAATCTCGTTGAATACGTTTCCGGTCTCCCGGAAAACCAGCATACGCTTGCCGACGTGCAGAAAGTCATGCCGGACATCGTGGCCCGACACGACAAGGACGGCGACAGTCATTACGAACTGGCTTCAGCCATGATAAAATCCATCCGAGGCAGCGACCCCGACGCCGCACTCTATTACCTGGCATGCCTGCTGGAAGGAGGAGAAGATCCGAGATTCATCTGCCGTCGTCTCATTCTTTCCGCATCGGAAGATGTGGGGCTTGCCGATCCGCACGCCCTGCCCATGGCCGTAGCCTGTCAGCAGGCCGTGGAGTTCGTGGGCATGCCGGAGGGGTATATTCCTCTGGCCGAAACAGCCGTCTATCTGGCTCTCGCTCCGAAGAGCAATTCAACCTACGCCGCCTATCACAATGTGACGAGGGAGATAAAAAACAACGGCATGCAGCCCGTACCCATTCATCTGCGCAACGCCGTGACGAAAATGCAGAAGCAATGGGGCTACGGCAAAGACTACCAGTATCCCCATAACTTTCCCGGCTCCTGGGTGGACCAGGAATACCTGCCCGAAACGGTTGTCGCCAGACGATATTATCAGAGCAAGGATCAGGGGGACGAACCCCGTCTCAACGCCTGGCACCGACGTCATCACCGCAGTATTTCCCCCGAAAAGAAATAAACAACGGAAAAAACATGGAACAGCACTTTTCTTGCAATTACCGTTCGTCTGGACATCCGGCGGGGGCTTTTCCTTCCCTGCGCTTTTATCTGTCTCTTGCCGGAATCATGTACCGTGCCGGACGCATAGCCTCGGCCGGACACTACAATGCGGAACGATGGGTATATGACAGCTTCCTTGTCGGCAGACTTCTGGAACGCATAGGCACAGCCGTTATTATTGAAGGCATTGAAAACCTCGATAAGGAAGGTCCCTGCGTTTTTGAAGCAAACCACATGAGCACGCTTGAAACTTTTTTCCTGCCCTGCATCATTCAGCCCCGTAAGGACGTGACTTTCGTAGTGAAAAAATCCCTTCTGGAATATCCCTGTCTCGGCCCGGTGCTCGCTTCGCGCGATCCTCTGGCACTCGGTCGCAGCAATCCCAGAGAAGATCTGGCCATCGTTCTGGAAGGCGGCATGAAGCATCTTTCCTCCGGCAGATCCGTCATCATTTTTTCCCAAGGCAGCCGCAAGCCCGAGGTAAAGCCGGAAGACTTCAACAGCCTGGGAGTCAAGCTTGCGAGAAAGGCAAAGGTTCCGGTCGTTCCCATTGCCCTGAAAACCGACGCATGGGGCGAAGGTTCCCTCATCAAGGACATGGGCTGGATAAAGCCGTCTCTCCCCATACATGTCCGCTTTGGCGAACCCGTGGAAATAAAGGGGCCCGGGAGGGAAGAACATTCAGCCATCGTGAACTTCATCAAAAACAGCTTCGACGAATGGGTGGCCACCGATGGCAAGGCGTGAAGAATGTTCTCCCGCGATTATCCAGACATTGTGTAAGAAAGCGGGATTCTCCCTTGATGAAAATCAGGCATCACAGCTTGCCGACTACCTTGACCTGCTCATGCGCTGGAACAAGATGATGAATCTTGTCGGAGCCCGGCACTGGCGTGACGCTCTGGAGGATCTTGTTCTGGACAGTTTTCATCTGGCGGCTTTTCTCAAAACGAGCATTCTCCCCTCTCTTTCCGCCGATCCCGTGACATGGGATCTCGGTTCCGGTGCCGGACTTCCGGGCATACCGCTGCGCATGATATGGCAGGAGGGGGAGTACTGGATGGTGGAATCCCGGGAAAAACGCACCATTTTTCTTTCCACCGTCCTGGCACGTCATCCGCTAAAAAATACCCATGTGTTCCGGGGACGTGCCGAGCAGTTCATAGAAGACAAAAAAGCCGACCTTATCGTCAGCCGGGCATTCATGCCGTGGAAGGATCTTCTCGCCTTCGTGCGTGGACATCTGACGGAAAACGGCCGCATAGTTTTTCTGACAAGGGAAGAATTACCGTCCGATTCGAGCCTTCCCTGGCGCATGACTGACACTCTGAAATACGAGGCGGGAGGCAGCGCCCGGTATTTCTGCGCGTTTAAGGAATACCGGCCAGTCGAAAACTGACGCTCCACAAACTGCGGAAAAATATATCCGCCTCCGTTTTCTTTCTCCGCTGACGGTTGTTCTTCGAGTCCCTTCGACTGGGCTTTTTCAGCGTCAACGGAAAGAGGCAGAGCTGCGTTATAAAAAAGCCCGGAAATCCGGGCTTCAAATTCATCGAACGCTCATGCCTCTCTCCAGTCGGAAAACGGCGATCTGCGAACCGGCAACGAGAGGTAGGCGCGCTCAGTTGAGCTTCTGCTGTTCGTTGAACTTGTCGATATATTTCTGACGGCATTCATAGCTGCAGAAATGCAGAGTCTGATCACCGTTGCGCACGGTAATGGAATTGCTCTTGTCAACATAGGTTCCGCAGACGGGATCCTGCACCATTTCTCCCGCTTCCATGCGTTTCTTCTGCTGCTGGGCTTCCTTTTCAGCCTTTTTCTTACTGTCGTTCATGAACAGCCGGTACAGGACATAGCACACCAGTGCGAAAATGACTACTTTAATGATCATACTCTCTCCTGAGCAGGGGTTTCGTTTTCACGGCGACGCTGCAGAACAGCACGGACGAGTTGAATCTATTGAAAAATTGCGGAACCTTCAAGCCGGTAGGCCAGCTTTTCCAACAGGCTCTTTACGGACCGACCGTCGGGCATGACAAGCTCCGGCGCTATTTCCAGCAGAGGAACAAGCACGAACGCCCGTTCTTCCATACGGGGATGAGGAAGAATGAGATGCTCCCCTTCCGCTTTGCACTCATTGCCGAAAAGCAGCAGGTCCATGTCAATGACACGAGGCCCGAAATGATCTGCGGCATCACGCACTCGTCCCATGACAAGTTCCTTTTCCAGCATGGCATCAAGAAGACGAAGGGATGTCATCTCCTCAGAGCAATCAAGCCGTACCACCTGGTTCAGGAACCAGGGCTGATCCTTTCTTCCCTGAGGCTCCGTTCGATAAAGCGAAGACATTGCTCCAATACTCACACCAGGCAGTGCCGCAAGTTCCGCTCTGGCACGTTCCAGGTGGGCCTCAGCGTCGCCCATGTTGGAGCCGAGGCATACAAACGCTTGCATCATTTTTTCCTTCCTGTGCTTTTCTGCAGAAATACACTCAGGTGCGCCCTTCTGTCCAGTCCGGCAAAAAACGACTGTTGACATGACTCTCCTCCTTGTTGCACAAAAAAACATGTTCTCCCCAACATCCCCCCCTGCTGCAAAAAACATGTCCCGGTCCGGTTCTCCTTTGCTTTCCGTCCAGAACATATGGAAAAGTTACGGCCATCTTTTAGTGCTGCAACATGTTTCCTTTGATGTCGCGGAAGGAGAAAAAGTCTTTTTCATAGGTCCGTCCGGGTCCGGAAAGTCCACGCTTCTGCGTTGTCTCAACCGGCTGGAAACCATACAGAGAGGTCGAATTCTTGTTGATGGAACGGACATCTACGACAGAACTTGCGATATCTGCCGTCTCCGCATGAATATGGGCATGGTATTCCAGTCCTTCAATCTGTTTACTCACCTCAGCGTGCTCGACAACCTTATTTTTTCTCCCGTCCGTCTGCGCGGCATGGCGCGCTCCGACGCCATCGCCATGGCGGACGCTCTGCTTGAGCGCACCGGGCTTGCGGACAAGAAAAACGCCTTTCCGGAAGAACTCTCAGGGGGACAGAAACAGCGTGTGGCCATTCTTCGAGCACTGGCCATGAAACCGCGCATCATGCTTTTCGACGAGCCCACCTCCGCGCTCGATCCGGAAATGACGGGAGAAGTTCTCTCGCTCATGACGGAACTGGCCCGGGAAGGCATGACCATGGCAGTAGTCACCCATGAAATGCATTTCGCCAGAGAAGCTGCGGACAGAATTCTGTTCATGGACAGAGGGGAAATTCTTGAACAGGGAAGACCATACGACATTTTCGAACACCCCGAGCATCCGCGGCTCAGGCAGTTCCTCAGGAAGATGGAACGATAAATATTGACAGGTTACGTCGGTATGATTTCCTGCCGACCGCTGTTGTCATTCTCTTGCAAGTCCGGCATTGCCATGCTAGTCATTGCAATATGACCTACGCTGTCCGCCACGTTCTGCTCGCTCTGGGGGCGTCGCTTCTGCTCTGCCCGCTCTCCGGCTGTGGTCTCATCCGCCATGCTTCCGAGCAATCACAGAAAGAGGCTGCACCTCTTTTTGAAAGCGATCCCGTACGCTACCGCGTGGATATACGGATAGAAGGTTCAACAAAAGATGACTCCGCCATACGCGCCGCCATGGAAAAGCATAGCCTGCTCGTACAGATGCGCAATCAGCCGCCGGACGGCATCATCGGCCTTATGCGCCGGGCCAGAATAGACAGAGAAAACGCCGTCCGACTGCTTCATTCTCTCGGATACTATGACGGAACGGCAAAAACGGAAGTGGAGGAGCCGCGTAACGAAGGCGATCCGGCTGCGGCAACCCTCATACTTTCTCCCGGCCCCCTTTACCACATAGGCCGTGCAGCACTTTCCTATTCCCCACTCCCCGCACCTCTTCCTTCGTTTCCGGGAATCACTCCCGAATCCGTGCCGGAAAAGCTTTCTCTGAAAGAAGGAGAAATCGCCGAAGCAGACCATGTTCTTGCCGCTGTTGATGATATTCCTCCCGCCCTGCACCGTGCGGGATATCCTGAAGCCGACATAGCCTCAACCCGCTATACGCTGAATAAAAATCAGAAGACTCTGAATGCAGATGTCGTGGTCGATCCCGGCCCTGCTGCGGTCATGGGTGAAGCCAGAATTTCCGGAGCCGACAGCGTAGAACCGGCCTACCTTCAAAAACTCGTTACCTGGAAAGACGGCGAACCATGGAATGACCGTCGCATACAGGATTATCGCCGTGAACTGCAGAGCCTGGGCCTGTTCCGTTTTGTGGACGTGAAGGCCGCTCCGTCCTCGCTCGGCGTGCCGGAAAAAAACAGTGACGTGCTGAAACTGCCCGTACTTGTAAAGGTACGAGAATCGAGCTTCCGCACCGTAAGTGCAGGCGCCCGTTATGCCACGGACACGGGTATAGGCGTGCAGGGCGAATGGCAGCACCGGAATCTTTTCGGGGCCGGTGAAAAACTGACTCTGAAAGCACCCTTTGCGCAGGACAAGCGCGGCGTGCAGGCGGATTTTGAAAAACCCGCCTTCGGCGACCGAGATCAGAAACTGCTGGCCGGCTCTTCCTATCTCAGAGAAGATACGGATGCCTACGAGACTACGGCGCTCAACGCCTACGCCGGAGTGGAACGCAAAATTTCTCCCGACTGGTGGGGAAGTGTGAAAGCGTTCGGCGAAGAAGGTACCGTAACTCGCGGCGTCAAGGACGAATACCGTTATGCAAGTCTCATTTTTGCCCTGCGCCGCGATACGCGAAACGACATCATGAATCCTGCCCGAGGCACGTACGTTCAGTGGGAGGCCGCCCCGACTACGGGGTACTACAACGGCAACTTTTCCGGTCTTTCGACAAAGATAACAGCTTCCGGTTATCATGCCCCCTTCGGCATCGACTGGCTCGTGCTTGCCGTGCGCACGTCCCTCGGCTCCTTCATGGGGGCAGACATAAACAATATTCCTCCCTCACTACGGTTCTATTGCGGCGGGGGCGGCTCTGTGCGCGGCTATTCCTATCAGGCCATCGGTCCTAAAGACAAATACGGAGACCCTCGTGGCGGAAGTTCGTTTCATGAAATCAATCTCGAAGCACGATTCCGCGTCACGAAAGACATAGGTATTGTTCCCTTCCTCGACGGAGGCATGGTCTATGAAGATGAATTTCCCAGACTCTTCCAGGACTTCCAGTGGGGAGCGGGCATAGGCTTGCGATACTACACGCCTATAGGTCCCGTCCGTTTCGACGTGGCCGTCCCCCTGGAAAAAAAGAGCGGAGACAAAGGCTATCAGCTATACATCAGCATAGGGCAGACTTTCTGATGAACGAAAAGGAATGCGACGAGATGCCGGAAAAAAAAGAAAACGCTTCCACGCCTCCTGAAAACAGCGAAGGAAAAAAAGGGAAGAAAAAGCGTCGCATGCTGCGCCTTGCAGCATGGGGTATGGCCGGCGTGCTCGGGCTTGTTGTCGCAGCTGGAGGCGGAGCACTTCTTTTTCTGCGCAGCTCCGCAGGGGAAGCATGGCTGACCCGCACCATCAACGAATCGCTTGCCGCACTCCCTTCCGGGCTGAGTGTTCACGTGGAATCGCTTGCTGGTCCTCTGCCTTCGCACATCGAGCTTTCCGGCATAGTGCTCAGGGACTCTCGCGGAGCATGGCTGGAGGCCGATAGCGCCGAGCTGCATATAGATTGGAGCACCCTGCCGAAAGTTTTTACCGTAGCGGAAGTTTCCCTGAAAAGTCCGCGCGTTCTGCGTCTTCCTCACATGGAAGAGAACGCAGTTGAAAAAATTCCGTCCGAGCCTCTCTCGACCAGAGAAGCCATAAATACGGTGAAAAATGTTTTTCAGACCTGGCCAGACTGGCTTCCCGCCTTTCGACTTGACCGACTGACCATACTTTGGGCATCGCTGCCGGAATCCGTCGTCGGCATCAATGTCTCGGCGACTTTCGAGGGAAATGCCTCGCTGACCCGTAACGGTGCCCAGATAGCCTGTTATCTGAAGCGCGACGACGAGCTTTTCCCGCCTCTCTCTCTGCAGGCAGACCTGTCCTCCGAGCTGGAGCTTGTTCTTCAGGCGGATGGATCCGATCTCGGATTTTCCGCACTGCTGCCCGGCACCGCAGGAAGCGATGCGCATGCGTCCTTTCATCTGTCCGGCAGAGGCAATCCTTCCTTCATGCAGACGAATCTGACCATTGCCCTCCTCGACGACACCGGTGAAAGCATGCTTTCCGCCTCTGCGGACTCGGAATTCTCCCTTCTCGGCAGGGACAATGAACATCCTTCCGGCTCCGCATCCGTGAGACTGGAAAGCGGTGCCGCTTCAGACAAACTCTGGGCCGCAGCCGGGCAAAAGACGGGAAAGTTCAAAGCCTCTGCCAGAGTTCAGGCTCTTTACGGTACGCAGGGAGAGGCATGGTTTTCCACAACCATGGAACTCGCGGACATGGTTTGGGCAAATTCAACACTTACGTCGCTCTTCGGCAGCAACTGCGTGCTGCACGGCGAAGGAAAAGCCACCCTGGCTTCTCGTGGAAATCTCCGAACCGAGCTTGCCGACCTGACTATTCAGACCGCGGGGCTGCGCGGGTTTATGACCGGCAGCGCAACTCTTTCGGAGGGGCGTCTGCTCTCCCCTGAAAACCGCATGATGCTTCATGCGGTTTGCGACCTGGACAAAACCGGAATTCTGTCGCCGGATCTCTCCGGGCACGCCCGCTTCACGGCAGATCTGGCCGGGCCGCTGACGGCACTGAACACAAAATTCACACTGAAAAGCGACAAGCTCGTCATGGCCGGCACCTCTCTGGAAAAAGCGGAAGCGGAGCTGTCCTTTCCTCATGCCGATATTCCCCGCATGGCGGATGAACTTCCCCGTATGGTCTCAGCCTTCCGACAGGAACTCCCCGATAAAAGCAACGAATCCAGAGTGTTACCGCATGGCTCTTCTACCGCTTTCACGCCGGAGCATAAGAACGGCATTCCCCTTCTGACGGGTCGGGCGAAGGCATCCCTTCGGCTCAACGGTCAGAAAACCGGCATCGACACGAGCTGGAGCATGGAAGAGAAGGCCACGGAACAAGGCGGAAAACTCTGCCTTGCTCTGGATAATCTGGATATTCGCATTGAGGACAATGCTGTTACGGGAAAACTCCTGGCCGCGTTTCCCCTTGAATCTTCCGCAGCAAAACCGGGAACAATGGCCGCGCTCATCGGCATGACACCACCGGACCTCGACGGTCAACTGGATATACGCATACCACGCTGGGCGTCTCTTGCCCGTGTATCCGGTCTGAACCTTTCCGGGACGCCTCTCAACGCCGAGCTCAAGCTTTCTTCACTGGAAAGACAGAATCTGACATGGAAAGCCCGACTCGACAGCTTTCGTTTCCATGCCATGCAGGGCGACATTTCTCTTGCGGGATTCAAAACAGACATCAGCGTCAAGGACCTATGGGGAGTTCCCGATGTTGCCCTCAACGGCAACCTGAACCGGCTGACCATGCCTGCATGTTCCCTATCCCGCCTTCAGGCCGACGTAAGGGGCAGCCGAAATTCACTTCAGTTTTCTCTGCAAAGCCGCGGCGACATACGCTGTGACGCACAGGCCCGCTGGAAACCCAATGAAAGCACACTGGAAAAACTTGACATTGCGGTAAACTCCTCCGTGCTCGGACTTTCCGGCAATGTTCCCGTGGGGATACGACTCGATGCTCCTGCCTCCGTCCGACTCAGGGGCGACGAATTCTTTCTTTCTGGAGCCTCCTTTACGGCTCTTCCCGGAGGCATACTTGAATTTGCAGGCTCCTGGGGGCCAAAACGTCTCAACGTTTCGGCAAGCATTCGTCAGCTCGATCTTGCACGGCTCCGGCCGATTCTGCTGGAAATGCCCGAGGGGCTGCTGAACTGTCGTACGGAACTTACCGGGACCATGTCCAGACCATCGGGAAACTTAAAGTTAAACTTGAAAAATATCAGACTTCCGGGGTCCACACTGCCCCCGGTTTCCGCCGATGTTGCCGGAATTCTCGGAGTGTCGGGCAAAAGACGTCAACTGTCGCTCACTCTTGATCTTCCTGAAGAGACCAGAACGGCACTAGGACTCTCAGCCTGCGACGTGCAGCTGGAACTGCCTTTCTCCTCCCCGGCCCACGGCATTTCCATGCCTGATTTCAAGGCGCCTCTGAGAGGCGATGTGCTTCTCTCCGGTGAACTCGGGCAGATATGGAAGCTGCTTCCTCTGGCAGATCAGCGTCTTTCCGGGCAGGTCAATCTTACATCCCGATTGGCAGGCACAATTTCCGCGCCCGAACTGACGCTTCACGCATCTCTCGACAAGGGACGCTTTGCCGATCTTGTCCAGGGCGTAGAACTCAGAGATATACGCCTTCGGGCCGACACCGACCGTCTGAACATAGTCAGGCGATCCGGAAGTCCGCTTACACTGTCATTTTCGGCGGGAGACGGCCGCAAAGGTACCGTGACCATGGACGGCTGGTTCGATCCTTCCGATATGCAGCTATCCGCAACCGGAAAACTCGATCACCTCTCCCCTCTGCGGAGACAGGATATCAACATCATGCTTTCCGGCACGCTGAGCGCAGGCGGAAGCGTTGCTTCTCCGAAACTCAGCGCCGACATAACTGTGGACAAGGGACAGGTTCAGCTTGCCGATCTACCCGGAAGCGATATCGTCACGCTTCCCATTGAAGAGGAGGGACAAAAAGCCGCTCCTCCGGCAAAAAGCATGAACGGAAGTATGAACATACACGTGCGTATTCCCAACCAGTTCTTTATTCGCGGCTACGGGCTGGAATGTGAATGGAAAGGCGACATCCGGGCGCGCGGGCCTTTCGCAACGCCCGGCATCACCGGCAACATTCAGGCCGTTCGCGGAGGACTTGATATTCTCGGTAAACACTTCAAGCTTGCTGAAGGACGCATTTCCTTCGACGGAGGCTGGCCGGTCAGCCCCATGCTCAACATCATCATGGAGTACACGGCCTCCAACATCACAGCCGACGTTACCGTGAGCGGCTCGGCCACAAAGCCGGAAATATCCCTTTCCAGCCAGCCTGCCATGCCTCAGGATGAAATCATCTCTCAGATCATGTTCGGGCAGTCTGCAGGCACACTGAGTCATGTTCAGGCACTACAGCTCGCTGCCGGAGCGGCACAGCTGGCCGGACTCGGCGGTCCCGACGTCATGGGCTTCGGACGCGACCTTCTGGGACTGGATGTGTTCAAGCTGAACTCGGAAAGCACTTCCTCCGGCGACGGAAATTCCGACATGTCCAAAACATCTCTTGAAATGGGGACATATGTGCTCGATAATGTCTATGTCGGCGTCGAACAGGGGATCGGAAAGGAAAGCGAAACTGATGCCGTCGTGGAAATAGAACTGACGCCGAGTCTTGAGGCGCAGGCCAAAGCTTCGTCCAACAAAACGGAAGTCGGCCTGGAATGGAAGAAAAACTATTGAACAAACTGCATTATCTGCAAAAGCAACGTTTCGGAAGAACGTCCGGAACAACCTTTAAAAGAGACAAAAAACATGCCTGAACGTTCTGAAGCCACACCGTACGAATTTGACATCAACTTTTCGGTCCGCTATGGCGAGATCGGAGAAAACGGCGTGGCGACACTTTCTTCCCTGGGCAACTGGCTCCAGGAATCGGCGGGCAGAAATGCCGACATGCTGGGTTTCGGGGAAAACGACCTTCTCGGGTACAATCTGACATGGGTACTTACCAGACTCGTACTGCGTATCGACCGGCTTCCCCATGAAGGGGAAAAACTGCGCATACACACATGGCCGTCCACGCTCGACCACTTCGGCCATCGCGGCTACGAAGTTTATGACGCCGAGGAAAAGCTCATCGTCAGCGGCGGCAGCGCCTGGTCCGTCATGAGTCTTGCCGACCGATCCATGACTCAGCTGCCCGAAAAGCTCGTGCCCAGATATCCGTCGGCCCCAAGGCCCTGCGCTCCCTTCGCCTGCCGCGTCATCCCTCGCCTGCGCGCAGAGTCGCCGGCCAGAAGTCTTCTTCGTGTGCGTCGTGACGACCTCGACATCAACGGTCACGTCAACAATACCAAGTACCTTGCCTGGATTCTGGAGCCTCTGCCCTCAGTGTCCGTACTGAAGAAAAACGGAGAAAAAAATTCCATGCCCCGTCTGGTGGACATCACCTTCAGAGCTGAGTGCTTTCCCCAGGAAGAACTGGAATGTCTGTGTGCCCCCTCCTCAATTCCGGCCGGTGCTGCGGGAGAAGTTCTTCATCATTCCGTGTCCGGGGCGTGCCTTCATTCCATTCAGCGCACAGCCGATGGAAGCGAGGTATGCCGAGCCTTGACACTGTGGGATGATGCCCCTGAAACAACAGCATGATAACCAGATTTCTTCATGCCCTGCGGGAGCAGGCCTCTTCCACCCGCGGGGCAAAACTTCTCTCTGCATCGCTGCAATCCGCATTCTGAGGAAGCAGGAACAAGCTGCTCTTTTCGTTTCCATCTCGACACGGCACCGCTCCCCACAGGAAAAGTCCGCGTCAGTGCTCTTCCGACAAGGCGAACGTGAAAGGGATCTCCGGCAGTGGGCTGCTGCCGGAGCAAGCACTCCTTCATGGAATCCCCCATCTTTCAAAAAGCCGCGTCCTCCCATGAGTATCATTGCATCATGCTCTTCCCGTTTTTCCGTTTTTTCGTATGGTCAAGAAAAAAGGAGAGCATATGGACACCCCAGACGCACTTGACACGATTCTTACCCGCCGCAGCATACGGAAATTTTCCCCCAGACCCGTGAACAGCGATCTGCAAAAAACGCTTCTGCGCGCAGCATTTGCCGCCCCTTCGGCTGAAGATGCACAGACAAAGCGCATCATCGTCGTTACCGACAGAGACACGCTTGACTCTCTCGCCGTTCTTCACCCTTCGGCAGGCCCGGCACGTGAAGCTCCGCTGGCATTTCTCATCTGCTGCGACACTTCCGTTACGCCTCAGACCATATTCTGGCCGCAGGACTGCGCCGCCGCCACTCAAAACGTCATGCTTGCAGCCAGAGCTCTCGGACTCGGCTCTCTCTGGTGCGGCATCCACCCCGAAGACACCCGTGAACAGGCCTTCATGGCTGCCTTTGACCTGCCGGGCATGGTGAGGCCGGTCAGCCTCGTCATCATCGGCTACCCTCTTCAGGACTTTTTTGATGAAGAACGCTGGGAGCCGAAATTCGTCTGCCAGAATCGGTGGGGCCATCCGTTCGAACCTGTTTCCCTTCCGGCCGACTAGTTTTATTCTGAAAACATGCCGGAAAAGTCTGCAAACATCCTTCAGACATTCCAGCCGTTACGCCGAGAGCGGTCAGCGCGCATCCTTTTCGTAGTGAAAGCAAAAGCCCCGTCTTGAAAGACGGGGCTTTTCATCTGCAGATGCGCCATGCACGAAGCAGGACATCCATTATCGGAAAACCATACGCAGGCTACCGCAACCGGCCAAGAGCTGCTTCATACACCTTGAGTGTGGATTCAAGAAAATCCTCAAGACGAAGTCCGCCCTTGAAAATACGATCAGTACAGGCCTGCGCCAGTCCGGCACGCCATTTTTCATCCAGCACCTGCACCATGCGTTCCGCCATGGTCTGCGTATCTCCGGGTTCGAAGCAGTACTTTGCATCCAGAAGATCCGGCATGACGCCTGTGGTGGAGGAAATGAGCGGAACACCGGACGCCATGATTTCCAGCGCCGCACGGGCAATGGCTTCCGACCCCAGAGAAGCAAGAATACCGAAATCCAGGGCATTGATCACGGCTTCCGGCTTATCCACCCTTCCGGTCACGGTTACGATTTCACCGAGTTCGCCGAGCCCCTGTTCCCTGGTCCAGCGGGCGACGTCCTCCGTGGTGAACTCGGAATCGAATCCGATGACAAGAAAGCGTATTCTTTCCGCCGCGGGCGAAATCTTACGCGCTTTTGCCAGAGCGGCAATGCTTTCGCGAATGCCCTTGACTTCGTCCATGCGGCCGAGAAGCCCCATGACCACGTCCTGATCCGTAAATCCGTACCTGCGACGGACTTCAGCTCCTGCCTGCCTGTCGGCATGAAAGCGTTCCGTATCCACACCGCCGAGTATGGTATAAAGTCTGTTCTGAGGAACGTGAAGAGCTGTCTCAAAATGCCGGGTCATGAGAGAATTCGTGGCTATGACGGCATCCGCCGCCCGGCAGTGCAGCCAGCGGTTGACAAAGCCGCCACGGGGAAGGCGGCGATCCCCCCTCGTACGAACGAGAGCAAAGTCGTGCCTTTTTTTCATGAGCGCCCATAAAATGAACGCCTCTCCGCGATGACAGTTGACGACGTCCGGCCTGAAGTCGCGCAAAAGCCTGTCCATGCCGCGCATAAGCTCCAGCAGTTTGCCCGGCGTCTGAGAATTGAACGGAAGCTCAACGGTAGGCAGCCCCAGCTCCCGTGCCTTTTTTAAGGGCGGGGTTCCCGCAAGCCCGGCGACAAGAGATTCGTGCCCTGCCTTCTGAAGACAATGCGCAAGCGTCACTCCGTACCACGCCGTAGCATTATACCAGCGGACATTGACTACCTGTATCGTGCGCATGGGCCCTCCGCGTCAATCGTTGAAAAGCATGGAGGCAAAAACCTGAGATTCCTTTACGGCAAACGACAGCCGGGCCGCCTCATTGGGGCAGTGACAGTTTTTGCAGATCAGCGCCCACACGGCGGCGGGTATGCCGCGCTCACGGAAATTGACAGCCACGGTAGATCCGCCGCTGCCGCCGCAATAGCATTCTCTGCCGAGCACTTCCTTCATAGCCTTCTTGAGCAAGGTTACCACGGCGCTGTTTTCGGGCGTAGGAGCCGCCGCCGGTTCTTCCATATATTTTTCCACGCTCACCGAAACGCCGTACTTTTCCGCCACTCTGTCCGCCAGGGCACGGAAGGCAATGAGTACCTCCTCCAGCGAATAGCAGGGCAAAACACGACAGTCGATATAGAAAACTTCCTTGCCCGGCATGGTATTCACATTGGGAACATTCGCCTCATGCTTCGTGGGCGTGAAGGTGGAACGATCGGGGGCAAACAAATCGTTGCGGGCAGTGAACTCGTCTTCCACGTCCTTCACGCCCATAATCATGGCCGCAGCCGCCGTCAGAGCATTCTTGCCCTCGTCGGGACGGGATGCATGGCACTGACTGCCTTCAATGACAACACGCAGCCAGAGAATTCCCTTTTCAGCCGTTTCAATAAAACGGCCGTCCGAACTTCCCGAATCAGGCACAATCACGATATCCTCACGGGAAACAAAGTCCGGCTTTTCTCGGAAAAGATGCTGAATGCCGTAGGCATTGCCCGTTTCCTCATCGGATACGAGAATAAAACCGAAACCGCGATCGGGAACGATGCCCGTTTCCTTGAGCGCTGCAGCCAGAAGACAGCCGCATACGAGCGCCTGCTGATTATCTTCCACTCCGCGGCCGTAAATAAGATCAGCGTCGTCTCTGTCGCGCGTCACAACCCACGGATCCGTGTGCCAGAGCGTTTCTTCTCCGGCTGGCACCACATCCATATGGGCAAGCATCCATACCATACGCTCGGAGCGGCCGGGAATGCGCACAATGAGATTGGGACGCTTTTGGGAAGGCACTCTGTCGTCGGCGGCATCCACGTGCTCTATGTCGTCAATGCCGAAAGAACGAAGCCACGCCTCAAGATAATCGGCCTTGCTCTGCTCTCCCTCGCCTCCGTTGTCGGGGCCGAGCCCCCGGCGGGCCGTCAGAGCACTCTGCAGTTCAAAAACACGTTCGGCACGGCCGGAAAGCGAATCAAGCAGAATCTGCTTTTCCTTCAGAGACATAATGACACTCCAATTAAACACCTAACACCGGGCGCCGACAGACGGAACCCGGTGCAGGTCAAAAGAAAAACGGCAGAAAATGCACTTCCGTAGCAATGAAAGCAACGAAAGTTTTTCCCCGGGGCATATAATAGCCTCGACGGGAAGGCCGCATACCGGTCGTACGACCGGATTTGATATACGGCTTAGTGACCCTTGGCGGCACGCTTGGAGGCCTTCAGGGGGTTCACCTTGGCCTTGGCGGCGACTTCAACCTTGACGTGGGTGGCGAAGTTGCACTTGCCGGAGGTCCACTTCTTGGCGGGGACGGGGTAGCTCGCGCAGAACTGCTGGCCTTCGAATTCGCAAACGCGATCGCAGCCGCTGCACTTTTCAACGATGGGCTGAACAGGAATGCCGTTCACTTCAACACCGGCTTCGGTCTTGACGGCGTTCTGAAGAACTTTGCTCATAGGAATCCTCCAAGTCATTCCCCGTCGATGGCGGGGCTGGTTAGCACAATAGGAACTCGAATAATTGTCCTGTAATGGCGTTTCTGTCAAGCCCCAATTGGCAGAACTGAAAAAAACGGTGAACTTGCCATGTCGCCGACATCCATAGTATGTTACGCCCGACACCAAGAAGGAGTATGTCCATGCCTCGTTTCCGTTCTCTGAAAAGCGCTCTGCGTGCGTGGTTCCGCGACGAAAACTGGTCCAAACAGCAGCCTCTTCCCGTAGAATGTGCGGACGCGGCACCATTGTCTCTGGCAAACGCTCTTTTCGCCTGCCTTACGGAAGGTGGAACCATGGCCGAACGCGCAGCCTTTGCCATGGGCGGCGTCATGGCAAAGGTATATGCCGACTCTCCCGAAGACGCAAAAAACATCGTACGCCGTTTCATGTGGCACATGAATGAAGAATCCGGCAACATAGGCTGGGGCATTCCCGAAGCATTCGGGGAAACGCTGGCGCAGTGCCCTCCCCTTGCGGATACGTTCCGGCGCGTGCTTCTGCACTATATCTACGACGCTCCCGAAGAAAAAAGCACCGGATTCTGCGATCATGCCCCGCTGCGTATTTCCTGCTATCATGCCATAGCCCGACTTCTTGAGGCAAGGCCCGAGTTCGTGAACGAAGCCATGCCGTTGCTTCGCCTTTCCGCTCAGAATGAAACCGACGAAGCCTGCCGAGAGGCCGCCGTCAAACTCGTGCGCAAGTATATGCTCACGGCGCTCTGAGTTCCGGCGACTGTGCTGGTATGGCGCGTTTCTTCCCGCTGCCTCCATAAGGAACGGAAAAAAGCATCTCTCCCCGGCATCTGTGATCTGCAGAAAACGTATGCAACGGCTGACGCCGTACCCGAAACGGTCATACCTCTTGTTTTGTAAAATATAAGAAAGGCGCGGAGCTTTCGCCTCGCGCCTTTCTTGCAGCCGTAACGGCAGATATTACAGAATGAGACCGGAGCCGCCCCCCTGCGAAGGATTGGGGTTCAGACCACCGGAAGAGAGCGACAGATTGGAGCAGGCCTCCAGATACTTGTCCTGCACTTCCTGCGGAGTGTGCGAATATTCGAAGAGGAAATGCTTGCCGTCTATGCGGCCGTTGAACTCCTGGTCGAAGGGATAGCCATAGGGCAGCATCATGAGCTGAACTCCCTGCTGGGTGGGAACGGTCTGCATGATGGCAACGTCGGTCAGAGCGTTGGCTTCGGCATCGAACTTGCCGATGACGAGCTCACCGGTCACGATTTTTACAAGACGGATATCGTAGGCCATGATAAGACTCCTTGAATGTAGTGGTAGATAAGTAGGAAGTCCCGGCCCGCTTGTCAAGTCGAAACAGGCTATTGCCAATTGCACCATGAGAGCCTATCTCTTTCTGCATGAGGAGTTTATGAGATGCACAGGACAACTTTTTCCCCTGATACGCAAAAACGTCTTTCGGAACTTGAAGGACGTCTCCAGTATCGTTTTCACGACATATCGCTGCTGGCCACGGCGCTGACCCACAGCTCATGGGCCAACGAGCACAACACCGTGCATAACGAACGGCTGGAATTTCTGGGCGATGCCGTGCTCGAAGTGAACGTTTCCTACGAACTGTACAAACGCTTTCCGCAGGAAAGAGAAGGCGGCATGACCCGTCTGCGTTCCCGTCTGGTAAGCGAGGGCAAGCTCGCCGAACTGGCGCGCAGCCTTCACCTTGGTGAAATGCTTTTCATGGGACGCGGAGAAGAGGCTCAGGGTGGCCGTGAACGACCGGCGCTTATCGCCGATGCCATGGAAGCCGTGCTCGGAGCCGTCTATCTCGACGGCGGCCATGAGGAAGCTTCCGCCCTCATCCACCGCCTTTACGCCGATCGTTGGCCCGAGCCGGGAACAGACCGCAAAAGCAAGGACTACAAGACTCGCCTCCAGGAGGCCACTCAGTCCATACTTCACTCTCTGCCGGTGTACATGCCCCTTTCCAGCAGCGGGCCGGAACATGCCAAAACATTCCGCGTTCAGCTCGAACTGTCCGACGGCCGCAGCTTCATCGCGGAGGGAGGCAGTCTCAAGCGCGCCGAACAGGAAGCCGCCCGTCTGGCACTTGAGGCCCTCGGCATACAAGAATAGAGGTTGTTCTGAGACCTCTTTCCTTCTTGCGTTTTTTTCATCATTAATCTAATCTGAGCTGGTTCGATTCCCTCAGGGTGTCTTGTATGGATACAAGGTCGACCTTGGCTCATATTGGTCTCGATATCGGCTCCACCACCGTGAAGCTCGTTGTCCTGGACCCTTCTACCCGTGTGCTCTACGCACGCTACCAGCGCCACATGTCCGACGTTCGGGCAACGGTGGCTCAGCTTTTCCGCGAGGCTCTCGCCGACGGCGGACTCTCTGGCCATACCTTTACGCTGGCTGCTACCGGCTCCGGCGCCATCTCCCTTACCGACGAACTGGGAATACCTTTCGTTCAGGAAGTCATCGCCTCTGCCGAAAGCATACGCAGACGCATTCCCGATGTGGATGTCACCATAGAACTCGGCGGAGAAGATGCAAAAATCACCTTCTTCACCGGCGGTGTGGAACAGCGCATGAATGAAACGTGCGCCGGAGGGACGGGTGCGTTCATCGATCAGATGGCCGCCTTCCTCAATACCGACGCTGCGGGCCTCAACGAACTGGCTTCGCGCTGCCGCACCATCTATCCCATAGCCTCGCGCTGCGGCGTTTTTGCCAAAACGGACATCCTTCCCCTTCTTAACGAGGGATGCGCACGGGAGGACATTGCCGCCTCCATTTTCCAGGCCGTCGTGGAGCAGGCCGTCAGCGGTCTTGCCTGCGGCAGGGCCATCACCGGCAAAGTAGCCTTCCTTGGCGGGCCTCTCGCCTTTCTCAGCAGTCTGCGGCAGCGCTTCGTGGAAACTCTGGCACTTTCGGAAGAAAACGCCATTTTCCCGCCCTATGCGGAGTATTTCGTTGCCATGGGTACTGCCATGTATTCCGTTTCTCAGCAGGAGCTCCCCGGCAACGAGCAGCAGGTTGGAGAGCATGTATGGACAGCCGAAGAGCTGTCGGCTCTTGCTGAAAAACTGACCAGCGGCAACCATAAGCCCGACGTGGTTTCCCTGCCGCCTCTTTTCCATGACGAAGAGGAACTGCGCATTTTCCGCGAAAGGCATAATTCTCATACCGCAGAATGGGCGGACATTTCCACGCTCTCCGGAACGAAGGACTCTCCTGCCCCCGTGTATCTGGGCATCGACGCCGGTTCGACCACCATCAAGTCGGTACTGGTGGATGAACGGGGCCGCATTCTTCATCATTCCTATGCTCCGAGTCAGGGCAGGCCGCTGGAAGCGGCGGTGCAGATTCTGAAGGACATATACGCCGTGCTTCCTGAAAACGCGCGCATTGCCGCGGCGGGCGTAACCGGTTACGGAGGAGGACTTCTGCGTGCCGGACTCCACGCTGACGTGGACGAGGTGGAAACTCTGGCCCACTGCAAGGCCGCGCAGTTCTTCCTTCCCGAGGTGTCCTTTGTGCTGGACATCGGCGGTCAGGACATCAAGTGTCTTCATGTAAAGGACGGCATGGTTGACCGCATACAGCTCAACGAAGCCTGCTCCGCAGGATGCGGTTCCTTTATTGAAACCTTTGCCAAGTCCCTCGGCATGGATCTTCCCACCTTTGTGGACGAGGCCCTTCACGCACAAAATCCCGTAGATCTCGGCACCCGATGCACGGTATTCATGAATTCGCGCGTGAAACAGGCGCAGAAGGAAGGCAGATCCGTCGGCGACATTGCGGCCGGACTCTCCTATTCCGTGGTGAAAAACGCCCTGTACAAGGTCATCAAGATTTCCAGCCCCGAGGAACTCGGCGAACACGTCATAGCCCAGGGCGGATCCTTCAAGAATGACGCACTGCTCCGCGCCCTTGAGCTCAGCCTCGGCCGCGAAGTTCTCAGGCTGGATATCGCCGGCCTCATGGGAGCCTTCGGTGCGGCCCTCATCGCCCGTGAAAATCAGTCTCCCTCCGGCTCCACGCTGCTTTCCCGGGAAGAACTTGCAGCCTTCCACGCAGAAAGAACCGTGACCCGCTGCAAGGGCTGCTCCAACCATTGCCTGCTTACCGTAAATCGTTTTTCCGACGGTTCCCGCTTCGTGTCCGGCAATCGCTGCGAACGGGGCGCAGGCAAAAGCGCTTCAGACGAGAACCTGCCCAATCTCTTCGACTACAAGTACAAGAGACTGTTCGATCATTACGTGCCGCTCCCGCCGGATAAGGCTCCGCGCGGCAGCATAGGCATTCCACGCGTCCTGAACATGTACGAGGATTATCCTCTGTGGTTCACCCTGTTCACGAAGCTCGGCTTCCGCGTGGTGCTTTCCTCGGCATCATCCAAAAAAATGTATGCCCGCGGCATGTCCACCATTCCCTCGCAGACAGTGTGCTACCCGGCCAAGCTCAGCCACGGCCATATCATGGAGCTCATTCAGAAGGGAGTAAGCCGCATCTTCTATCCCTGCATTGCCTTCGAGCGCAAGGAATTCATCACACAGGACAACCGCTACAACTGTCCCGTGGTGGGCGGCTACCCCGAACTTCTGAAAAACAACGTGGAAAAGCTGCGTGAAAAGGGCGTGGAACTCATATGCCCCTTCCTGCCCGTGGAGCTTGACGGACTTCTCAACATGCTTCTTCAGCTCGATCTTTTCCGCAACATTCCCCGCGCGGAAATACAGGAAGCGCTGGAAGACGCCTTCAGAGAAAAAAAGAAGTTCAAGGACGACTTGAAGAAAAAGGGGGCGGAAGTTCTCGATTTCCTCAAGAAAACCGGCAAAATGGGCATCATTCTTGCGGGACATCCCTACCATGTTGACCCTGAAGTGCATCACGGCATTCCCGACCTCATCACGGCTTCGGGGCTTGCGGTACTTACGGAAGACTCTGTGGCCCACCTCATGCCCGATCCCGGCAAGCTGCGCGTTGTCGATCAATGGACATTCCATGCCAGACTCTACCGTGCGGCGGCTTATGCCGCGCAGTCGGATCAGGTCTCGCTCGTGCAGCTCGTGTCTTTCGGCTGCGGACTCGACGCCGTCACGGCCGACCAGGTGGAGGAAATTCTCTCCGCTTCCGGCAGGCTCTATACTCAAATAAAAATTGATGAGGGAGCCAACCTCGGCGCCGCACGCATCCGCGTACGTTCTCTTCTTGCCACCATGAAGGAACGCAGGAACAATCATGCGCAGAAGGCAATTCCGGAATTCGCAACACTGCTGCCCATGGCGCCCGCAGAAGAGGAAACCTGGATGCCCCCGGACTTTACGGAAGAAATGCGGGAGACCCACACCATACTCATTCCGCAGATGTCGCCCATCCACTTCCAGTTTCTGCCTTCCATGCTCCACGCATGCGGCTACAAGGCTGAACTTCTCCAGTCCGTTTCCCGCGAAGCCGTGGAAGAGGGCCTGCGTCATGTAAACAACGACGCCTGCTATCCCGCCATCACCGTCATAGGCCAGCTTCTCTACGCCATTCAAAGCGGCAAGTACGACAGAAAACGCATTGCCCTCATCATTTCGCAGACGGGCGGCGGTTGTCGAGCCACGAACTACATAGGCTTTCTGTATAAGGCGCTTAAAGAATGCGGTCTTACCGACATTCCGGTCATATCGTTCAACCTTTCCGGCCTCGGGCGCAATCCCGGCTTCCGCATCACGGGGCGCATGCTCCTGCGTGGCGTGCAGGCTCTTTTGTGCGGCGACACTCTCATGCGGCTTTTGTACCGCACTCGTCCCTACGAAAGCCGAAAGGGCAGTGCTGAGGCTCTGGCAGAACACTGGGCGGCCGTGCTCGACACCGACATCAGAGAAGGTGCTCTGCGGCGTACCTACCGTCATCTCGGCGAAGTGGTAAAGGCTTTCGATGCCCTGCCTCTGAAGGACGAGCCCCGGAGGCCCAGAGTCGGACTTGTGGGCGAGATTCTTTTAAAGTATCATCCCGACGCCAACAACAACGCTGTCAAAGTCGTGGAAGCCGAGGGCGGCGAAGCCGTCATGCCCGACTTCACCGATTTTATTCTGTACGGACTGTACGATGAAGTGTATCGTTGGCAGCATCACAACGGCAGCATGGGACGCGCAACGGTGAGCAATCTTCTTCTGCGCACACTTCTCACACTGCGACTGCCGCTGCGGTACGTACTGGCACGGAGCAGGAGATTCTCTCCTCCTCTTCCGTTCCGCAAACTGCGCGAACAGGTCAACGGCGTCGTTTCTCTCGGACAGCAGACCGGCGAAGGCTGGCTGCTCACTGCGGAAATGGTGGAACTGCTCCACGGACGCATTCGTAACATACTCTGCATGCAGCCTTTCGGCTGTCTGCCCAACCACATCACCGGCAAGGGCGTCATCAAGGAACTCAAACGCCGCTTCCCCGAAGCCAACATCGCCGCCGTGGATTACGATCCCGGCGCGAGCGAAGTGAATCAGATAAACCGGATAAAACTCATGATGGCTGTGGCCAGGCAGAAATGCACGGGAGGTCAGCCATCGACATAGGATGTCATGACACAGCACTCTCTGCCTGAACTTCTGGCTCCGGCCGGCGACATGTCCTGCTTTCTCGCAGGCATGGCCGCCGGTGCGGATGCCACGTATCTCGGCCTCAAAAACTTCTCCGCCCGCGCCGGTGCGGAAAACTTCAGCACCACCGAGCTTGCCCGCATGGTCGATCTGGCCAATCAGAACGGCCGCAAGATATATGTGGCGTTCAACTCCCTCATAAAGGCAAGCGACATTCCCGCGGCAGGCCGACTCATCAAACGCCTTCAGCGCGATGCACAGCCCCACGGCCTCATCATTCAGGACATAGGCCTTATTGATGTGGCCCGTCAGGCCGGATTCGAAGGAGAGCTGCACCTCTCCACTCTTTCCAACATTTCCTTTTCCCGCGATCTTCTTACGGTGCAGAAGCTCGGAGTGCAGCGCGTGGTGCTTCCGCGCGAACTTTCCATCGACGAAATACGGCAGATGGACGAGTCCGCCCCCGAAGGCATGGACTTTGAAATGTTCGTGCACGGCGCCCTGTGCTGGTGCGTTTCCGGCCGCTGCTACTGGTCCAGTTATCTCGGCGGCAAAAGCGGCCTGCGTGGCCGCTGCGTACAGCCCTGCCGCAGAATCTACAAGCAGAAAGGACGCGAAGGCCGCTTTTTCTCCTGCCAGGATCTTTCCATCGACGTTCTGGTCAAAACCCTTGCGGAAATTCCCCATGTGCGCAGCCTGAAAATCGAAGGCCGCAAGAAGGGTCCCCACTACGTTTATCATGTGGTGACGGCCTATCGGATGCTGCTCGACGCTCTTGGGACGCCTGACTGGCCTCATGCCAAAAAAGACGCCGAAGCCCTGCTTGAAATGGCTCTGGGCCGCCCCGTCACCCGCGCGCGCTTTCTGCCGCAAAAGGACGTTCATGTCTCTACGCCCGACGAACCGACAAGTTCGGGCATGCTCGTGGGGAAAATTCAGTTCGAAAAAAAGAACGGGGTTCCGTCCTTCCCCTTCATCAAGCCGAGAATCGAACTGCTGCCCAAGGATCTTCTGCGCATAGGCTATGAAGACGAACCCTGGCACGACACTGTTCCCGTCACGAGACGCACTCCCAAGGCCGGCACCTGCACGCTGCGCCTGGCCAGGCACAAAATGCCCAAAGCCGGAGTTCCCGTGTTTCTCATCGATCGCCGGGAGCCGGAACTCGTGCATATTCTCCACGACTGGGAAAAGAAACTGGAAAAATGCCGCAGTGTGGAAAGTCCGCTCGTGGAATGGACTCCGCATCTGCCCCGCCCTGTGCGTGCCCGTCGCCAACAGGACTATCTCGTTCGCTCCAGTCTGCCTCAGGGCCGTGAAACCCGCTACTCACGCTCCGTCATGACCGGTCTGTGGATGTCGGCCAATTCCGTCCGCGCCGTGTCGCGCACCGTCATGCCCCGCATTTCGTGGTGGCTCCCCCCGGTCATCTGGCCGGATGAAGAGGCTCTGTGGCAGAGACTCGTCATAGAGGCCATCCGCGGCGGCTCCAGGCATTTTGTCTGCAACTCTCCATGGCAGATCAGCCTGTTCCCCATGGACGACGAAAAACGTCGTCCTCACCTCATCGCAGGCCCCTTCTGCAACATCTCCAATCCCGCGGCCGTGGCACTGCTTGCCAGACTGGGTTATGAAGGCGCCTTCGTGAGTCCGGAACTGTCCGGAGAGGATTATCTGGCACTGCCCAGACAATGCTGTCTGCCGCTCGGCATGGTGCTCTCCGGTTACTGGCCCGTGGGCATTTCCCGTCACGGCATGAATCAGGTCAAGGCAAACGAGGCATTCTTCAGTCCCAAGGGAGAAGCCTTCTGGGCGCGCAACTACGGACATAACCTGTGGATATATCCGGCCTGGCCCATGGATCTTTCCGCGCACAGGCAGGAGCTCGAAAGCGCAGGCTATGCCTTCTTCGCCAAGCTGGAAGAAAATCTGCCGCCGAACATGCCTCCGCTTCGCCGCACCAGCGAGTTCAACTGGAACGGTGCGCTGTTATAAGCAAAACATACGGGGAGTTCTCTCCCCGTTCCTTTTTTATTCTGCAAACGGAAAAAACATGCTGAGCACCATGACGGCAGAGTTCGCATTGTCTGGCCCCACTCTGCTTATCGACAACGGAAGCCGCTTGACGGCGGCTGTTCTGGCCCTGCCGGAAACGGATTTTTCCTGCTGGCCAAGGGCAGAACTTTCCCCGGATTCCCCTCTGGAAGCAAGCCGGCACTTTCTGAAAGAGTCTGCCCTTCCCCGGCCTGAACTCACGCTGATCTGCGGAATGCGGGCAGCCGGCTCCGAAGCAGATGGCAAGCAGCGCCGAGCCGAACGCATTCTCCGATGGAAAAACTTTCTTCATGAAACGGAAGGAAGGCCGAAGGACTTTCTTCAGAATCGCCTTCGCGGCTGGGAAGTCGATCCTCTGCTGACACAGGCCGGGGAAATCTTCGGCCCCTGTCTCGGAACGGACAGCGGCATGGCCGCCGTTCTTGCAGCCATGAGTCTGGATCCTCTGCGCGAAAGGTCCTGGAACGAAGGAGTCACCGTCGTATGGGCGGGAGACCGCCACATGCAGGCATTCATGATCTACCAGGAACGCCTGCTGGGACTTTACGAACAGCACAGCGACATTTCCCGCGAGGACTTTTTGAAGGACCTTGAAGAAATGCGACTGAACTGGCTGCCCGATGAACAGGTCCGCGCGGCAGGAGGCCACGGTTGCATCTGCGGAGACTTTCCTGCCGAGGCGGAAGGCTTCAGGCCCACATGGATTCTCGGGCCCAGACGCGAAGAACTGAAAGGATGCGGCAGAATAGTGTCTCCCTGTGGAAACGACCGTTTCGATCGTGCCTTCGGCCTTCTCTTCGGTCTTAGTCTCAGGAATTCTGCATGAGCGTCTTCTTTACCGCACTCTTTCTGCTGGCCCTTGCCGTCTGCGTGCTGCTCAATCTGGTCACGCTTCCCGGCAACTGGGCCATGGTCGCTCTCGTAACGGCCTGGGCTCTGCTCGTTCCGGACAACGGATTGAACATTCTTTTCTTCGTCATGTTCATAGGACTTGCCGTTGCCGGAGAAATTGTGGAATTCGGCGCACAGATATGGGGCGCAAAAAAATACGGCTCGTCCAGAATTTCCACATGGGCGGGCATTCTGGGGGCCGTACTCGGCGCCGTGTTCGGTGCGCCTTTCATGTTCGGTGTCGGCGCCGTATTCGGTGCTCTGTTCGGAGCCTGGGCAGGCTGCTTTCTGGCGGAAGCTCTCATTCGCCGTCAGCCTGCGGAAGTGGCCTTCCGTTCCGCTCAGGGAGCTTTTGTAGGGCGATTTCTGGGCATGGTCGTCAAATTCGGTCTGGGTATGGCCATGCTGGCCCTCACGGCTTCCCATGTATGGCCCGACACTATTTAATGAATAAAAAATAAAAACGGAGCGGGCCCCCGGCCCGATGTCTGCATGAAAAACGCTTCCGAAATAGCCGCTATGATGCGGAATCTTCGTCTGGTACTGGTTCGCACCAACTTTCCCGAAAACATCGGCATGGCTGCCAGAGCTTCCGCAAACTTCGGTCACGCCCCCCTGTATCTTGCCGAACCCCACCGCTGGAACTACGAAAAGGCTCTTCCCACGGCAACAAGTCAGGGCAAACCCCTGCTTGATTCCGTCACCGTTACCAGTTCAGTTCTGGAAGCCGTGGCTTCCTGTACACTGGTCGTCGGCACTACGGCACGCACAGGCGGAGCGAGGCAGCAGCTCATAACGCCCCGACAGGCAGCGGCGGAAATTGCGGAGCGCCTGTCCCTCGGTGAAAACGTCGCCATCATGTTCGGCCCGGAAGATCGCGGTCTCAGCAACGAAGACCTGGAAAACTGCGGACGTCTCGTCACCATTCCCACCGCACCGGATGCTTCCTCCCTGAATCTTGCCCAGGCCGTGCTGCTCATGATCTATGAATGCTATCTGGCGCTGCCGGATACCGCCAGAATCGACGCCCATCCCAATCTGTCGCGCCGTGTCACGGCAGAAGAAAGAGACTTTCTCTTCCGCACTCTCAAGAACACACTCATGGACATCGGTACCATTCCACGAGACAACCCGGAACATTTCTTCCTGCCTCTGGCCCGATTTTTCGACAGGGCCGATCTGCGTCGGCATGAAATGGACATTTTCATGGGCATCTGTCGGCAGATGGAACATCTCGTTCGCGGAGATGACGAGTCGAAATTCTGATTGTATTCCGCCGTGTTCTCACCAGCCATTTCCGCTGCCTGCGGAAATGGCTCTGTTCTTTTATGCAGCCGTCTGCAATCTTTTGAAAGAAAACTCTTTCCGCTCATTTCTTGACAGCAAAATTTTCCTCTTCGTATAGATGATAAAGTAATCCCTGCAAAAATCTGTCAGGAGCTCCCATGTCCATCCGACTTTTCCTGTGCTTTGTCTGTGCCGTACTGATTTCAGGCTGTTCCGACGAATCCAAGAAGCAACAGCCCCGCGCCGTACGTACGGCACTGGTTTCTCTCGTCACTTCCTCGACCAAGGATGTCCCCTACATGCTTGAGGCCGTCGGTACCGTGGAACCTTCGGCCACGGTGAACATCGTCTCGCGTACAAACGGAGAGCTGCAGCAGGTGCTCGTACACGACGGCGACATGGTAAAAAAAGGTCAGCTTCTGTTCGTCATTGAAAAGGAGCCTTATGAAATAGCGCTCCATCAGGCTCAGGCCAGACTGGAGAGCGACAAAGCCAAGCTTGCCAAGGCGCAGGATGATTACTCCCGCGCACTGAAAATGAAGAAAGGCGGTTTTTCCAGTGCTGCAGAAACCGACGCAGCCCGTGTGACCATGGTGAGCGCCCAGGCCGACGTACGCGAAGATGCGGCGGCTCTGGAAAAAGCCGAACTCGATCTTTCCTACTGCGAAATACGAGCTCCCATGGACGGCCGTGCAGCCGACGTACGAGTGGACCAGGGCAACGTCATCACGGCTCAGACACTTCTTGTGGTCGTCGATGCCTTCCAGCCCGCGGACATCATCTTCAGCGTGCCGGAAAAACACCTTCCTCTGATACGTCGCAACGTCCGGGAAACAGGGCTCAAGGTCTCGGCCGAATCCAAGGAAGGCAAGCCGCTCTCCGGCGACGTCATATTCGTGGGAAATGTGGATGCCGACACGGGCACAGTGCCGCTTAAGGCCCGCTTCATCAACGAAGGAACGGAACTCTGGCCCGGAGAATTTCTTCGCGTAAGTCTTCAGCTCGACATGAGAAAGAACGCCGTCACCGTTCCCAGCCGCGCGGTTCTGCTCGGCCCGGACGGCCCCTTCGTGTATGTGGTGGGCAACGACAAACTGGCCAAGGTACGTCTTGTAACCACCGATGTGGAAAACAACGGCATGACCGTCATATCCAAAGGCCTTGCCAGCGGAGAGCAGGTAGTGCTTGAGGGGCATGTACGCCTGAAGGACGGCATGCCCGTGCGTCTGCAGGAAGACAGAAAAATAACCGCCTCCGGGGGAGCGCAGCAATGAACATTTCCACCACGTTCATCAAGCGTCCCGTCGCAACCACGCTGCTCATGATGGGAATTCTCGTCTTCGGATGGATGAGCTATCTGCGCCTTCCTTTGAGCGAGAACCCAAACATCGATTATCCCGTCATCATCGTTTCCGCCACGTTGAGTGGCGCCTCTCCCGAAACCATGGCCACGTCCGTGGCCAAGCCGCTGGAAAAACAGCTCTCCACCATTGCCAGCATCAAAAACATGACCTCCACCAACAAACTCGGACGTACCATGGTACGGGTGGAGTTCGAGCTTGATCGTGACATCGACGGAGCGGCTCTCGATGTGCAGTCCGCCATATCCATTGCCTATTCCAAAATGCCGGACACCATGACGCAGATGCCCCGCTTCATGAAGCTGGACCCAGACTCTCTGCCCGTCATTCAGATCGCCCTCACCTCCAACACTCTTACCAGACAGCAGCTTACGGACTACGCGGAAAACTACGTCTCTCAGCGGCTTTCCATGGTAGCCGGCGTGTCCAAGTCCGACGTGCGCGGAGCCAAACGCTACGCGGTGCGCGTCAACCTTCGCCCCGATCTCATGCAGGCCCGTGACGTCAGTGCCGAAGAAATACGAAACGGCATCGACGCCGCCAACGTCACCCTTCCCACCGGCAAGCTGGAAGGGGCGGATCGCATACGCAACATTAAAGATAACGGTTCGCTCATCAAGGCCGAGGACTTCGCCAAAATCGTGGTTGCGTGGCGTAACGGTGCTCCCGTGCGCCTGAGCGACGTGGCCGACGTGGAAGAAGGCGTGGAAGAAACAAACCAGGCCAGCTTCATCAGCGGAAACCCCGGCGTCATCGTACAGGTGACAAAACAGCCCGGCGGAAACACCGTACAAATCGTAAGCGACATTCTCGACCTGCTTGCCGACATCGAAAACACACTCCCGCCTTCCATCGACATGGCCGTGGTGGAAGACACCTCCATTCCCATCAAGGAATCCGTGCATGAGGTGGAATTCACACTTCTGCTGACCATCCTGCTGGTGGTGCTCGTCATTTACGCGTTTCTGCGCGACGGCATGGCCACCATCATTCCCAGTCTGGCTTTGCCGCTTTCCGTGGTAGCCACGTTTCCGCTCATGTTCACCGCCGGATTCAGTCTCGACAACATGTCGCTCATGGCTCTCATTCTGGTGGTAGGATTCGTGGTGGACGACGCCATAGTCATGCTGGAAAACATCATCCGGCACAGAGAAATGGGAAAGTCGCCGTTCAATGCTGCCATGGACGGCGCCGGTGAAATCGGGTTCACCATTCTTTCCATGACCATTTCCCTCGGTGCCGTGTTCATCCCTCTGCTTTTTCTGCCCGGCACGGCAGGCCGCATGTTCTTTGAATTCGCGGCTGTCATCATCATCGCCATTTCCATTTCCTTTTTCATTTCCATCAGTCTCACGCCCATGATGAGCGCCCTGTTTCTCACCGATCAGTCCGTGCACATCAAGCATACGGGCCTGAAGGCTTCCATGGAACGCGGTTTCGTCGCGCTGCTCTCCCTGTATTCGCGAAGTCTTCACTGCGTGATGCGTCACCGCTTTCTTACCTTTGTTGGCTCTCTGCTGCTTATCGTGGCCACATGGTGGCTCTCCACGCTGGTGCCCACGGGCTACTTTCCGGCCATCGACGGCGGTCGCATACGACTCTACGCCCGCGCCGAAGAATCCATTTCCTTCGAGGCTCTGACCAAAGCCGTGGAAGAGCTTCATCCCCTTATTTCCGCAGACCCTGCGGTACGCAGCTTCACCACCACCATAGGCGGCGGCACAAGAGCGGACACCAATACCGCCAACATCATGATCCGCCTGAAGCCCATTTCCGAACGCGACAACATCAATGTCGTCATCGACCGGCTCAGAAAGGCTCTCGACACCAATCCCACGCTCATGGTTTCCCTGCGAAACGCCAACATGCAGGGTGCGGGCGGCAGTTCCACCGGCATTTACACCTACACGCTTGTTGGCAGCAACACCGCCGAGCTCTATGCCGCCGCACGCGATGTGGAAGAGGCGCTTCACCCTGTGAAGAGCATACGTGACGTAGGCTCCGATCTGCAGCTCATGAACCCCTCCATCCGCCTCATTGTGGACAGAGACAAGGCCACCATGCTGGGCATCACGCTCTCACAGATAGAAAACTCTCTCTACTCGGCCTTCGGCACCCGGGAAATTTCCACCATTTATACGGATGTCAGCGACTATACCGTGAAAATGGAAGTCTCCCGTGACCTTCAGGACAGTGCAAGCATTCTGGAAAGCATCTACCTGCGTTCCGGCAAAGGCAAGCTGGTACCGCTTGAAACACTGGTCACTCGCCAGTTTGAAGCCGGCCCTCTTTCCGTGAACCACAGAGGTCAGTTCCCGGCCGTAAGCATTTCCTTCAATGTCGCCAGCGGCTATGCCATGGGCGAGGCCATGGCCGATGTGGAAAACGTGGCGCGCGACCTTCTGCCTGCCTCGGTTTCCGGCAGTCTCACCGGCACAGCCCAGGACTTCCAGGACTCCGTACACGATATGATACTCATTATCATCGTGGCACTGCTGCTCATCTACATCGTGCTCGGAATTCTGTACGAAAGCTTCATTCACCCCATCACCATTCTTTCCGGTCTGCCGTCCGCGGCGTTCGGCGCGCTGTTCAGTCTGTGGCTCTTCAATTCGGAACTGAACATGACCGCCTTTGTGGGCATCATCATGCTCATCGGCATCGTCAAGAAAAACGCCATCATGGTGCTCGACTTTGCCCTTGCGGCCGAACGCAGCGGAAGTCTGGAAACGGAAGATGCCATCATTCAGGGCTGTCTCATCCGCTTCCGCCCCATTCTCATGACCACCCTTGCCGCCGTCATGGGCGCTCTGCCTCTGGCATTCGGCATAGGAGCCACGGGGGCGGAAGCCCGCCAGCCTATCGGCATATGCGTGTCCGGCGGTCTTATCTTCTCGCAGCTCGTCACGCTCTACATCACGCCGGTTTACTACGTCTATCTCGACAACTTCGGCAAATGGGTGAGCAGACAAATGCGCCGCATCTTCCGCAAGAGTCTTGCCGATTCTGCCTCGAAAACTCCTTCCGAAAGCTGAATCCGGACTTGCGCTTCCCTGAAAATTCGAAGAAAACACGTTCACCGGATAAACAAAGGGCCTTCCGGCAACATTACCGGAAGGCCCTGCCGCATTCAAAAAAGCCTCCAACCTCGCCATTAAAGGGAATTTCCATGCTGAACGAATACGAAAAACGCTTTCTCTCTTCGGAAGTGCCTCCCCGCCCTGCAGACAAAACTCGCTTCCATGTCATTCCCGTGCCTTACGAGGCCACGGTCAGCTATGCAGGAGGCACTTCCCGAGGACCGGAAGCCATTCTCGACGCCTCTGATCAGCTTGAACTGTACGACGGCGTCAGCTTTCCCGGAGAAAAAGGAATATTCACGCACAATCCCGTGGACTGCTCAGGCTCTCCGGAAGAAGTCATGGAGCGCATACGGAAGTCCGTACTTGCGGCACTCGACGCCGGTGCCATGCCCGTCGTACTCGGCGGAGAGCATTCCCTCACCTACGGAGAAATGATTGCACTCAAGGAGCGCTTCGGTACCTTCGGTGTTGTACAGTTCGACGCCCATGCCGATCTGCGCGACAGCTACGAGGGAAGCAAGTGGAGTCACGCCAGCGTCATGCGCCGCGCGGTCAAGGATCTCGGACTTCCCCTTGTTCAGCTCGGCAACCGCATTTTCTGCCGGGAAGAACTTGAGGCTCGAAACGAACACTCCGTCACCAGCTGGGATGCTCCGTACCTGTACCGCTGCGGCATGCCGGACAATCTCATACCTGAATATTTTCCGAAAAATATTTTCATAACCTTCGATGTGGATGGTCTTGATCCTTCCATTATGCCGGAAACCGGCACACCCGTGCCCGGAGGCCTCAGCTGGTATCAGGCTCTCGACCTTGCAGAAAAAGCCGTAAAGGGACGCAGACTGCTGGGATTCGACATTGTCGAACTCGCCCCTCGTGAGGGACACATCATGTCGGATTTCACCGCCGCCAGTCTTACCTATGCCCTTATGGGCATTGCAGAACGAAACGGCGACGTAAAGTAGCATATTCAGAAAATAAGAAGATCTGCATCCGGGCGGGGGAAACGTATCCTCCGCCCTTGTTGTTTCACAACCTCCCCGGCGGACTGAAACGAGGCACCATGCCCCTTTCCTGAATTGAAAATCACCCCATGACGGCAGCGGATTTTCCGATTCCCGACTTTCCGAGGTACGCCGTACGGCCGCTCCGGGCTGCAGCATACGCCTCTCAGGCTCAAAACATCACTATCAGACAAGGTAATGATCCAGATTGGCTTCCATTTCCTTCAATGTCTGCATGCACTCTTCCCGCTGACGCTGCGGGAGTGATGAAAAAAGTTTTTTTTCAAGAACGGAATAGACAGTCCGAAACTGCTCCAACACTTCGGTGCCTGCCGGAGTAAGACCGACAAGATAGCTGCGTCCGTCGCCGGGATTGGGCTTCTTGAACACATATCCTCCATGCTCCAGACAGTCGGTGGCTTTGGTAATGGAAGACTTTGGCCTTTTCAGCGCCACCACAAGTTCCGTTACCGGCTGAGGCATGCCCGCCTGGCTCAGATATTCCAGCACAGCACCATGGGAAGGCACCAGATCGTCCACTCCGCGCTTCAGCAGTTCATTTTGAATGATTCTGTGTGCCCGAACCAAAATCCGGTTGAACCTGTCAATACAGTCGCTATATTCCATGCATCCCCCTTGCGCGGGAATTCCCGCCAGAACTTCCCGCCTAGGCGGGTGTGGTTCATCTTCCCTCATTTCCCCGGCACCGGTAAATGATAATTTCCTTTTTCTGTCCCGCTTCCCGGATTCCCCATCTTTACGGAAAGTGAGTTTTTTGATATCTTGATAGAGGGAAAACGGTTGATTGTTTAATCAAACAGTATTAGTTTTCTCCCGTTCGGCCGCAGGGTGGCTCCAAAAGCCTTTCCTTTCCTGTTGCGGCCTCTGATACTGGCGTTCCGCTCCCGCATATCACGCGGGCATATTTCCGCCGCATGGCGGGCATCCCTATGAGGAGGACTTTATGGCTAAACACATGAAGACTATGGACGGCAATACCGCCGCCGCGCACGTTGCGTACGCTCTGAGCGACGTTGCCGCCATTTACCCCATCACGCCTTCGTCCGTTATGGGCGAACTGGCGGACGAATGGTCCGCCAAGGGCCAGAAGAACCTGATGGGGCAGACTGTCGCCATTCGTGAAATGCAGTCCGAAGCCGGTGCCGCCGGTGCCGTGCACGGTTCTCTCGTTTCCGGCGCTCTGACCACCACCTTCACGGCTTCTCAGGGCCTCTTGCTCATGATCCCCAACATGTACAAGATCGCCGGCGAACTTCTGCCTGCCGTCTTCCATGTTTCCGCCCGCGCTCTGGCCTCCCATGCTCTGTCCATCTTCGGCGACCATCAGGACGTTATGGCCGCCCGCCAGACCGGCTTCGCCTTCCTGTGCTCCAACAACCCTCAGGAAGCCATGGATCTCGCTCTGGTGGCTCATCTTTCCGCCATCGACTCCAGCGTTCCCTTCTGCCACTTCTTCGACGGCTTCCGTACTTCTCATGAAATTCGCAAGATCGAAGTCATCGACTACGAAGACATCCGCAAGGTCGTGAACTGGGACAAGGTTCAGGAATTCCGCGACAACGCCATGAATCCCGAACATCCCCATCAGCGCGGCACCGCTCAGAACCCCGACATCTACTTCCAGAACCGCGAAGCCTGCAACCCCTACTACAATGAAGT
>CALUPL010000043.1 GCA_944322635.1 uncultured Mailhella sp. | reverse complement strand
TAGGTTTTCTTTGTAACTGGTGCTCTTACGGCGGCGCCGATACGGCCGGTACCGCCCGCGCCGTGCAGCCTACCGACCTTCGCATCATCCGCGTCCCCTGTTCCGGCCGCGTGAACCCTCTCTTCGTTCTCAAGGCTCTCATCAACGGGGCCGACGGCGTGCTGGTGTCGGGCTGCCATCCGCGCGACTGCCACTACTCCGCGGGCAACTACTACGCCCGTCGTCGTCTGGAACTGCTCAAGGAGTTCCTGCCGGTCATCGGCATCAACCCCGACCGCTTCGAGTACACCTGGGTTTCCGCTTCCGAAGGTCAGCGCTGGAAGGACGTGGTTACCAACTTCACGAACCGCATCCATGCGCTCGGACCGGCTCCCCGCTGGGAAGACGTGCCCGCCCGCTATGATCGTCCCGATGAACTCATTGAGTCCATTCGTCCCCTCGGCTGCGGAACGCATCCTTCCCTGCCTGATCTCAAGCAGGCCATCAAGGATGCGCTTGCCGAAGGTCTTGAAGGCGTGCTCGGCTGGAAGATGAGCTTCGACGCCGTTCATGCCGAACCCGTGTTCATGACCACGCCCGAGGAAGTGGACTCCCTCATCTGGGGTCCCTTCAACGTGCACAACCTCGCCGTGTATCTGCCCAAGTACAAGGGCCGCAAGATCGGCGTGGTGGTCAAGGGATGCGACAGCAAGGGCGTGGTGGAACTTTTTGCCGAAAACCTCATTTCCCGTGATGAGGTGAAGATTTTCGGCATGGGCTGCAACGGAACCGTAAGCCTTCCCCGCATTCTCGCGAAGCTTCCCGAAGGCGCGAAGATAGACTCCTGCGTCGGCCGCGGCAACAAGCTCACGGTCACCGCCGGCGGTCAGGAATATGAAATGACCATGGCGGAAGTGGCGCAGGACAAGTGCCGTCTGTGCACCAAGCCCAACGCCGTTCTGTCCGATGTGTTCGTGGGAACGCCCACTGCCGAGCCTGAGGCTCCTGCCGACGGAAGACTTCCCGGACTGCGTTTCCTCGACTCGCTGAGCCTTGAGGAACGCATGGGCTACTGGAAGGGGCAGATGGAACGCCGCATTGCCTGCCATGCCTGCCGCGGCGCCTGCCCCATGTGCGTGTGCCGTGACTACTGCGTGTCCGACACTCGTGATCCTGCCTGGGTCACGCAGGAAGACACCGTGCAGCAGAAGCTGTTCTTCCAGCTCATTCACGCCCAGCACCTCGCCGGGCGCTGCACGGGCTGCACCGAATGCGAACGTGCCTGCCCCATGGACATTCCCGTGTTCGCGCTCAAGCAGCAGTTTGGCCGCATGATTCAGAAGATCTTCAGCTACGGCGCCGGCCTCGATGTGAACGCCACGCCGCCGCTGCTCACCTATCAGGTGGAAGAACCGACTATCAAGGAGCATGATCTGGCATGAGCAGTCTCCTTTTCGCAACACCGAAAGAGCTGACGGGCTGGCTTGCCGGACTGGCCTCCGGGCATCGTGTGCTGGCCCCTCGTCAGGAAGGCCCGAGCGTGGTCTTTCGTCCCAGGACGGCCGAAGAGCTTGCCTCGGCCGACATCGACGCGCTTCTGCGTCGTGCCACCGCTTCTCCCAAGCAGGCCATGCTGCCGCAGTGCGAAACGCTGGTGACCTTCAAGTCCGTCAAGGATGCCGAAGATCCTTCCAAGCTGACCACTACGCTTGAGGCGCCCATAGAGGCCGAACCCACGGTGCTTTTCGGCGGCCGCCCCTGCGACGCGCGCGGCTTCGTGGTTCTCGACCGTCCCTATCTGGAAGGCAAGTTCAAGGATCCCTACTACGGCGCGCGCCGTGAAGCCACTACCATCGTGACGCAGGCGTGTCCTTCGGCTTTCTATTCCTGTTTCTGCAACTGGGTGGGCGGCACGCCTTCCGACAGGGAAGGTTCGGACATTCTCTTCACTGCCGTGGAAGGCGGCTTCGTGCTTGAAGTCGTTACGGAAAAGGGACAGGCCCTGGTGGAAGGCGCAGGCTTTGCCGACGCTTCCGACAAGGCCGCCGAGGTGGAAGCGGCTCATGCCGCTGCCGCGGCCTCGCTGAATCCCGCTCCCGAACTGAGCCACGTCATGGAAAAGGTTGCCTCGCGTTTCACCGATACGGCCTTCTGGGACAAGGAAACCGTGAAGTGTCTTTCCTGCGGCGCGTGCACGTATCTGTGCCCCACCTGTCAGTGCTTCACCATTACCGATGAAGGTTCGCAGCTGGACGGCCGCCGTCTGCGCAGCTGGGATTCCTGCATGACGCCGCTCTTCACCATGGAGACCAGCGGACACAATCCCCGTCCTTCCAAGGCCGACAGAATGCGCAATCGCGTGAGCCACAAGTTCAGCTTCTATCCTGAACGTTACAACGGCTTCTTCTCCTGCGTGGGATGCGGCCGCTGCGTGGTGAGCTGCCCGGTATCGCTGGATATACGCCACATGGTGCAGGCCGCCGTGGAAGGTGCGACCATCGAGATAAAGGACGAGGCTCCGGCAAAGGCTCCCGCGGCTGTCGCGGAAGCTCCCGAAGCAAAGGTTCGGGAAGCCGCCCCCGAGGTGAAGGTACCCGCAGAAGCGGCTGCTCCCGAGCCTGCCGTGGAAGCGGCTCCGGCGGAACCTGCCGAAGCCGCGGCTCCCGCTGCTGCGGAAAAAGCCGCTCCTGCTCCGAAAGCTCAGAAGAGCGCTCCCAAGACGGCTCCCAAGTCCTCCACCAGAAGCAAGGCCAAGAAGAGGTAAGGAGAGAATATGAGTGAACATGACTGCGGCTGCAGCAAGAATCCTTACCTGCCTGAAGTCGCTACGGTTCTTGAAGTCATCACGGAATCTCCCACCATCAAGTCTTTCCGTGTGCGCTTTGACAATGAGGAAGCATGGAACAGTTTCACCTTCCAGCCCGGTCAGGTGGGACAGCTTTCCGTGTTCGGCGTGGGCGAATCCACGTTCGTCATCAACACCCCGCCTTCGTGCAAGGATTACATTCAGTTCTCCGTCATGCGCGCGGGTGAGGTGACCACTGCCATCCATAAGCTTCAGCCCGGCGACAAGGTGGGCGTGCGCGCTCCTCTGGGGAACTATTTCCCCTACGAGCAGTGGAAGGGCAAGAACATCGTGTTCGTGGGCGGCGGCATCGGCATGGCCCCCATCCGCACCATCATGCTGCACGTCATGGAACACGCTTCCGAGTACGGAAGGCTCAGCCTGCTTTACGGTGCGCGTTCCCCCGAGGACATGGCCTACAAGGCCGATCTCCCCGGCTGGCTTGAGAGCGACGTGCTGCATACCACGCTTACCATCGACCGCGAGGCCCCCAACTGGCCTCACCGCGTGGGCATGATTCCCAACGTGCTCAAGGAGCTGGCCCCCAGCCCCGACAATACCATTGCCGTGCTTTGCGGCCCGCCCATCATGATCAAGTTCACGCTGGCGGCGTTCCGCGAGATGGGCTTCAAGGATGAGAACATCATCACCACCCTTGAACGCCGCATGAAGTGCGGCATAGGCATCTGCGGCCGCTGCAATCTCGGCGGCAAGTATGTGTGCCTCGACGGCCCGGTGTTCTCACAGGCTCAGCTCAACGAGCTGCCTCCGGAAATGTAGTCCGGCGGTAATGCATGAATAACAAAAGGCCCCTTCTTCGGAAGGGGCCTTTTGTGTCTGAACACACATTGCCGATAAAACGGGTCGGAGTCGAAAAATTTGAGAGAGTCTTCGGGGAAGGCATTGCAGAGGCAAGCCCGCCGTTTTTCATGCCGACGAGAACCTTCGGCAGATGGCTCCGTTGTCGGGAAAATTGTTTCCCGGTCATGAGGGGGGCGTCTCTGAATTTCTGCGGTATGGTTCCGGGTCGTCTTGTCCGGTGATGCGTCTGCTTTTTCGTGGATTCTACTTTTTGCCGATGCCTATTTCGTCAAGCAGCGCCTGCGTATCGGCAAGTTCGGGATTGCCGTAAAGATCCAGATTGCAGGGCGGTTCTTCGAGTACGCGTCTTGCCGTCATGTAGTGGCGTTTCCAGTAATCCGCTTCCAGATTTTCTATGCGCACGCGGGAACCGGCAGAGGGACTGTGAATGAAGCGACCGTCGCCGAGATAGATGGCGGAGTGTCTGCCGTTCGGGGTGTTGGCGATGCGGAAAATGAGAATGTCTCCGGGCAGAAGATCTGCCTTGGCCACTTCCTGTCCCGCACGGGACTGACGCACGGAGTCGCGGGGAACGGCGACGCCCTGCTTGGAGAATACCCAGTACACGAAGCCGGAGCAGTCGAAACCGGCTGAAGGAGAGGCTCCGCCGCTTCTGTAGCGCACGCCTATGTGTTTGCGGGCGGCGTCGGCCACGTCTTCCCCCAGAGACATGATGGTGGGGCAGAGATTGGCCCGATAGAGGGGAGCAGGCGAGGAGGGGCCGGGAAGCATGGCATTGGCGTCGGCAACGGAAGGCTGCGTTTCCGGAGAGGGAATAACATTGACTCCGGCTTTGGGCTGGCAGGCGCAAAGTGCGGATGCCGCAATGCCGGCACAGAAAAGAAGAGCAGCAGCGTGAAGGTATGAACGCATGAACGACTCCTGTAGGCGTCGCAGAAGGTCGGAAAAAAGGCGGCGCGGGAAATGAAAAGAGAAGCGCGTGAAGAATGTAGCAAGGGTGCCTTGGAAAAGGAAAGCTGTCAACCCACGGATTTTCATGCATAAGCATGGAATGAAGCGTGAAAGAAGAAAGTTTCTTTCCAGCCGTGTCACTTGAACCAGCCGCGCCGGAAGAAAAACACGAGCAGCGATACGGTGATGACGCCCATGATGCCGAGCACTGCGAAATAGCCGTATTTCCATTCCAGCTCCGGCATGAAGTGGAAGTTCATGCCGTAGATGCCCGCTATCACGCTGAGAGGCATGCAGAGAGACGTGAGAACGGTGAGTACCCGCAGTCGATAGTCGGTTTTTCGCTGGGCATGGAGAAGACAGTCGTTGTGCAGGTCTCGCAGTCGTATTTCCAGCTGATCCTGGCTGCGCACCACATGATTCTGGCTGTCCATGACGTCCCGGAGTTCCGCCTTCAGATGGCTGAAAGGCACGCTTTGCGTCTGCAGGCTCTGAAGCACGCTCATGCAGTAAAGCTGATCCTCAAACTGGGAGTAGAGACGGCCTACGCAGCGGCGTATGGCAATGAGTTCATCCTGTCCTATGTTGTCCGGTTCATCGTAAATTCTGTCGGAGAGGGCTTCCACCGCCGTGCGGGCGGCCATGTACTGCCGCGTGCTCATATCCGTGCAGACATCCATGATGAAGAGAAGAAGCGCCTGACTGGACGGCTCGGAAAGCTCGCTTCCGTTTTCAAGCCGAAGAAGGGCGCGATCGAAAAGCTGCGTCTGCACGGAGCCTATGCTCACGAGCATGCCTTTCATGCACAGCATCATGACGTACGAGGCTTTCGGACTGTTCCACTGCATTCTCAGGGGAAATCGCAGAAATACGCATCCGCCCGACACGTCCACGTCGGGAAAGTTCACGGGTACGGTACAGGCCGTTACCACTTCGGCATCCACGTGCAGCCCGTGCAGATAGGAGGCGAGGTGCTGAAGTTCCTCTTCCGACTCTTCCATGCGTATGTCATGCCACACGAGAATGTCGTCGCCTTCGGGCGGAGCTTTCTTGAGCCAGCGCCAGTCTCGGGCCGTGAGATGGTAATGACGTATTTCCATGAGGGAAAGCTAGCACGAAAGATGCGGTCTGAAAAGCCGCAGCTCATGAGAACAGGTTGTTATGAAAAGATTTTTTAGGGGAAACAGAAGCCTTGTGCTCGAAGAAGGAGAAGATTCTCCGCACGGTTGGCTCTGAATTTTCTGCTGCGGACAAGGGATGTTCAGCATGCATCATAAACGCAGCCCGCAGCGGAAAGTCGTATGTTTTCGGCTTCCTGCTGAGGGCTGCGCTTTCTGTGAAGAGCGGAAAGGATACTTGCGACGCCCGGCTTTTTCAAAAAAATCCGGCGTCGTCTGTCGATGGACCTTCCGAAGCGTCGGCCGCTCCCTTCGGAAGGCGGACTTTTCGATCAGAGTCCGGAGGTGGCCAGCCAGGCGTCGAAGTCGGCGCGGCCGCGGTCGGCCATTTCCGCCTTGCGTGCCTTTTTCTTCGTGCGCTCCGCAAGTTCGGGCATGAGTCCGAAATGAATGTTGGAAGGCGTGAACTTTTTGGCAGGCGTGCGCAGATGCGTCATGAGTGCGCCGAGGGCCGTGGTCTGAGGCGGCAGGAGCAGTTTTTTTCCGCGGGCTCTGGCGGCGAGAAGAAGTCCCAGCCACAGTCCGCAGGCTGCGGATTCCACGTAGCCTTCTACGCCGGTGATCTGTCCGGCGAGATGCACGTTCGGCCGCTCTTTCAGCGAAAGATCATCGTTCAGACATTCCGGTGCGTTCACGTAGGTATTGCGGTGTACGCTGCCGAAGCGCAGAAATTCCGCATGGGCAAGGCCGGGTACAAGGCGGAATACTCTGTCCTGCGCTCCGTAGGTCATCTTGGTCTGGCAGCCCACGAGATTGAAGGACGAACGTTCCGCGTTTTCGGCCCTGAGCTGAAGCAGCGCATAGGGCCGGCGGCCCGTGCGCGGGTCGGTGAAGCCCACGGGTTTGAGCGGACCGAAGGTAAGGGTGCGGTCTCCCCGGTCGGCAAGGGCCTCGATGGGCATGCAGCCCTCGAAGTGTATTTCCTTTTCAAAGTCGTGGGCGGGTACGCGTTCCGCCTCGCGAAGGGCTTCGTAAAAGGCCGTGTATTCGGCCTTCGTCATGGGGCAGTTCAGATAGTCTCCGTTGTCTTCCGCTCCGGGATTTACCATGGTTTCCATGGGCTTTTCCAGAAAGGGAGCATCATCGGAGTAGGGCGGCGGCGCATCGTTGCCGTAGCGGGAGCCTCGGAAGGCAATGCTCATATCCACGGAGTCGGCCCGCACTATGGGAGCGATGGCGTCGTAGAAGTACAGGCGGGAGTCGTCGCCGTCTGCGGCAATGATGTCGGCGATGGAGGCGGCGAGGTTTTCCGAAATGAGCGGCCCTGCGGCCACAACGACGGTTTTTCCTTCCAGAGCGGGATCGTCGAGGGAGGAAACCTGCCGTCTTATGAGCGTGATGAGCGGCTCTTCCTCCACGAGGCGGGTCAGGGTTTCGGAAAAAATGGTGCGGTTAACGGCAAGGGCCTTGCCTGCGGGAACGGAACAGGTTTCAGCCACGGCCATGGTCGCACTGTGAAGCTTTCTCATTTCCTCCTTGAGCAGCCCGACGCCGGACCCCTGCGCGTCGTTGGACCGGAAGGAATTGGAACAGACGAGTTCGCCGAGCAGCGGACTTGTGTGGGCGGGAGAAAAGGCTTCGGGCTTTTGTTCGTAGAGCGTGCAGGCAAGACCTGCGCGGGCGAGGGCGAGGGCGCATTCACAGCCGGAAAGTCCGCCGCCTATGATGACGAAAGCGGGCGTTGAGGTATCCATGACGACTCCGTGTTCTGAAAAGAGGCGGTATCCCGCCGTTGAAGAATGCGCGTCCGTGCCGCGCGGCTCAAACCTTACTGAAAGACGGAAGGGAAGTCACTCTTTTATGAAGCTCCGGGAGAAAAGTCCTTTTTTCACCAGAAAAATACCGGTATGCGCTTGACAGGCCCTAGCGGCACTTTTTATGACCTTATATAAGGATTCACTGAACTGATGCAGGGGCCTTGCGCCCTTTTTGCGTCCAAGAGAAATTCAAACCCTAGTGGAGATTCGTATGTCCATAGCTTTGGAGAACCAACGCACCTACGCCCTTGTCGGCACTGGTGGCTGCGGTAAGACTTCGCTGGCAGAAATGCTGCTGTTTCAGGCTGGAATCATCAATCGTCTTGGCGCCATAGAAGAAGGCACCACGGCTCTGGACTACGAACCCGAAGAGATCAAGCGTCGCGGCTCCATTCAGCCCGGATTCGCCACTTTTGACTGGAAGGGATACCGCCACAATCTTATCGACATTCCCGGCGACTCCAACTTTGCCGGCGACATGGAATGGCTTCTTTCCGCCGTGGACAGTGCCGTCATCGTCATCGATGCCGTGGACGGCGTGCGTCCGCAGATGCGCCGCATGTGGAAGAGCGTGAAAAACGCCGGTCTTCCCGCCATTGCCGTGGTCACCAAAATGGATCGGGAAAGAGCCGACTTCGACGCGGCCCTGAACAGCCTGACCACGCATCTGGGCGTACGTCCCGTCGTGTTTTACATTCCCATTCTGGAAAACGGTGAGTTCATCGGCCTTGTGGACGTGTTCGCCAGTAAGGCTTACCGCTTCCTGGAGAACGGCGACACCGAGGAAATGCCCATTCCGGCAGATCTGGAAGATGAAGTCATGCTTCTGCGTGACACCTCCGTGGAAAACATCGCCTCTTCCGACGAAGACCTCATGAACCGCTATCTTGAAGACGGTTCCCTGTCCGACGAGGATATCACGTTCGGTCTGCGTCAGGGCGTGCTTTCCGGCGAAATCGTGGCGGTGCTGCCTGCTTCCGCCATGCAGAACCGCGGCGGTCGCCGTCTGCTCAATCAGATAAACAATCTGCTTGCGTCTCCTGCCGACCGTCCCGCCGTGCTCGGAGCCGACGGTTCCGAACGCGCCGCCGATCCCGAAGCTCCGGCCGCCTGCCTCGTGTTCCGTTCCCTGAACGACGCCTTCTCCGGGCAGGTCAACATGCTTCGCGTCATTTCCGGCACCATTTCTTCCGATTCTTCGCTGAAGAACATGCGTACCGGCGAAATGGAACGTCTGGGTTCGCTTTTTTACGTCAACGGCAAAACGCAGACCGCCTGCAAGGATACCCTCGGTCCCGGCTCCATAGTGGGCGTGACCAAGCTCAAGGGTACCCGCACCGGCGATACGCTGTGCGACGATAAGGCCCCCTTCGTGGTGGAGCTGCCCAAACTGCCGCCGCAGCTCATCACCTTTGCCCTTGCGCCCAAGCAGAAGGGCGACGAAGACAAGGTCTTTGCCGCCGTGCAGAAGCTTCTTGATGAAGATGTCACCCTCAAGCTCGGCCGTGATGAGGAAACTTCCGACATCCTGCTTTCCGGCATGGGACAGCTGCATATCGAAATTTCCGTGGAAAAGGCCCGTCGCCGTTCCAAGGTCGACATCGTGCTCAAGACTCCCAAGGTGCCTTACCGCGAAACCGTGCGCGGCAAAGTGCAGGTTCAGGGACGCCATAAGAAGCAGTCCGGCGGACGCGGTCAGTTCGGTGACTGCTGGATCGAAATGGAGGGGGCGCCCCGCGGTTCCGGCTATACCTTTGAAGATGCCATTGTGGGCGGCGTCATTCCCCGTCAGTACATTCCCGCCATCGATAAGGGCATTCAGGAGAGTGCGGCCCGGGGTTATCTGGCCGGATGCCCCGTGGTTGACTTCAAGGTTCGCGTGTACGACGGTTCCTACCATACCGTGGACTCTTCCGAAATGGCCTTCAAGATGGCCGGTTCCATTGCCTTCAAGGCGGCCATGTCGCAGCTCAAGGTCGTGCTGCTCGAACCCATCGTGCAGATGACCGTGACCATTCCCGATGAGTACATGGGCGACGTCATCGGCGATTTGTCCTCCCGCCGCGGCAAGGTCCTCGGTTCCGACTCGCAGGGCGGCATTACCGAACTCAAGGCCAACGTGCCCATGAGCGAAGTGTTGCGCTACGCTCCCGACCTGCGCAGCATGACCGGCGGTCAGGGCGTATTCACCATGGAATTCGATCACTATGAGGAAGCTCCTCAGCCCGTGGTCGATAAGGTCGTGGCCGCTCATCAGGCTGCCAAGGCCGGCGAATAGAAAAAAGGGGGGAAGGTTGTTCTTCCCCCTTCAGAAAAAGAAAAGGCGACGCTCTTCCCGAACATTCGGGAGGAACGTCGCCTTTTTCCATGGAAAAAGCTGAGGAGGCGTTTTCGGCATTTTGGCACGGTTGCGGAAAAGGTGGTGTTTCGTGCAGGACTGAGATGAGACCTCCTTCGGAGACGGGAAAGGTGGGAAAATCGCCGGGAAAATCATTCCGGGAGCTTTCCGTCGAAGACTGGTCAGTCGTTTCGTTCTTCTTCTGCCATGGCCATGATGTGCCGGAAGAAGGGTTCTTCCACGGGCTGAACGGAAAGGCGGCTGCCGCGCTTGAGCAGCTCCATTCCTTCGAGTTCCGGCTGCTTTCTCAGTTCATCCAGAGGGATGGGGCGGGAAAAGCGCCGCACCAGCTTCACATCCACCATGTACCAGCGGGGATTGTCCGGCGTGGCCTTTTCATCATAGTGCCGGTTCTTCGGGTCCTGTGCCGTGTGATCGGGGTAGGCTTCGCGCACCACTTCCACAAGCGCTGCGATTTCCGGCTTCTTGCCGCTGTGATAGAAGAATCCGAGATCGCCCTTTTTCATGGAGCACATGAGGTTGCGGGCCTGATAGTTGCGTACGCCGTCCCATGAAGTGGTGGCGTTCGGAGAAAAAAGAAGATCATCCAGAGAAAAGCAGCCGGGTTCCGTTTTAAAAAGCCAGTATTGCATGGGAGATCCTTTCACGTAAGAAGCTTTGACGATGCTTTTTCTATAAGATCGAGTTGCGAACATGACAAGGGAGCGCAAGTGCGTGTTCTGTTCGGAGCAGAGTCCGGGCGGCAGTGGAAAAAGTCGTGTTTCTTCCGGAGAACGAAATACACGCTCTTTTTCCTCTTTCCGTGGTCCGAGGTGCCGGAGAAAGGAATATGTTTGTGCCGTTTTTACGTACATAAAATTAAACACAATGTATTTCAATAAGTTATCAATATCAACATTGACACTGTCCATGCGTGGATGCTATGCAGGACAAAAGGGGATTCTACCCCATGCATTATGTCGGAAATGGAGTTGTCATGGCCACCGCGATGAATGAACTGGAAAAAATTACGCTGCATCTGGAAAACGGCGCCGCTCTCATGTTTTACGGACGTTTGTTTTCCGAGGCTGTGTGGTACGATGAATACAGCGGTGTGCTCACACATCAGAAGCTTTATGTCACCGACCAGCATGAGCAGGTGTATGTCATTCAGAAAGGCAGTGAAGAAAGGAATGTTTGCCGTGCCTATCGCGTATCCGTGCACGGCGAGCGATGCGTGATTTATAACGGACGCTATTCCATGGAGATTCCTCTTGATTTGCTTCTGCTTGCCATGCGTACGCTTTGCGGTATTGAGGAAGGCATGGCTCTGGAACAGGCGGAAGAGATTCTTCGCGCCGCCAACTGCTGATGAATGACAGCCCGTTTTCTGCCCGTGCGGGCGTCGTTGGCGACCTTGCCGCGGGCCGCCTTTTTCATTTTGAACACAGGAAAACGCATATAAGGAAAACGCATGAACAGTCATGGATTCACCCTTGTGAGGGAAGAAAATCTGCATGAGGCCGGAGGTCGTGTCCGACTGTGGAAGCACGACGTTACCGGAGCGGAGCTTTTGTCCGTCTGCAACGACGATGAGAACAAGTCCTTCGGCGTGAGCTTCCGCACGCCGCCCAAGGATTCCACGGGCGTGGCCCATATTCTTGAGCATTCCGTGCTCTGCGGGTCGGACAAATATCCGGTGAAGGAGCCTTTTGTGGAACTTCTCAAAAGTTCCCTTCAGACCTTTCTCAATGCGCTTACCTTTCCCGACAAGACCTGCTATCCCGTGGCGAGCTGCAATCTGCAGGATTTCTATAATCTTGTTGACGTGTACCTGGACGCCGTGTTTCATCCCCGCATCGATGAGAACGTACTGCGGCAGGAAGGCTGGCATATCGAGGCCGACGGAACCGACTCCCCCTGGCAGTTCAAGGGTGTGGTATTCAATGAGATGAAGGGCGTATATTCCTCGCCCGATTCCGTGCTCATGGAAGAATGTCAGCACGCCGTGTTTCCCGACATGCTTTACAGCCTTGACTCCGGCGGTGATCCGGCCGTGATTCCCACCCTTACCTTCGAGGCATTCCGGGAATTTCACGCCACGTACTATCATCCGTCCAATGCGCGTTTCTTCTTCTGGGGAGACGACCCGGAAGAAGCTCGTCTGGCCCGCATCGCCGAAGTTCTCGCCCCCTATGAAAAGCGCGAGGTTCATTCCGAAGTTCCGCTGCAGCCCCGGCTTTCCGCCCCGCGTCTTCTGGAGGTTCCCTACGCGGCGTCCGAGGGCGAGGATGCCGACAAGGCTCACGTGGCCGTGAACTGGCTTTTGTGCGAATCGAAGGAAACCGAGGAGATGTTCGTGCTCAATATGCTTGAACACGTCATTTCCGGTCTGCCGGGTTCGCCGCTTCGCAAGGTGCTCATGGATTCCGGTCTCGGTGAGGACATTTCCGGCTGCGGTCTTGAAAGCGATCTGCGTCAGGCCTATTTCTCCATGGGACTCCGTTCCATAGACGCGAAGAACGCTTCGGAAGTGGAACGTCTCATGATGGAGACTCTTGCCGATCTGGCGGAAAACGGTGTGCCCGCTCCGGCCGTGGAAGCCGCTCTCAACTCTCTGGAGTTCATGCTGCGCGAGAACAATACCGGGTCGTTCCCGCGGGGGCTTGCCGCCATGTTCCGCAGCCTGTCCGACTGGCTTTATGACGGCGATGCCTTTGCGCCGCTTGCGTGGGAAAAGCCGCTGGCGTCCATCAAGAGCCGCCTTGCCTCCGGGAAAAAGGTGTTTGAAAACGCCATCCGCCGCTGGTTTCTCGACAACCCCCACCGGGTCACCGTGCTGCTCCTGCCCGATGCCGGTCTTGCCGCGGCAAGGCAGGTTGCCGAGGATGCCCGCCTTGCCGCCATTCGCGACGGCATGAGTGAAAAGGAGCGTGAAGAGGTGGTGGAAATTGCCGCGTCCCTCCGCGCGGCTCAGCAGAAACCCGATTCTCAGGAAGCTCTGGATACCGTGCCGAGTCTCGGCAAGAAGGATCTGCCCGTGGAGAATGCGGTTCTGCCCTGCGCCGTGGAGAATGCGGGCGGCATTGACGTGGTGACGCACGAGCTTGACACCATGGGCATTCTCTATGCCCGTTTTGCCTTTGATCTTTCATCCGTGCCTGCCCGTCTGCTTCCGCTGGTTCCGCTTTATGCCCGCGCTCTTACCGAACTCGGCACGAAACGCAGCGATTATGTGAAGCTCGGATTCGAAATTTCCGCCCATACCGGCAGCCTCGGAGCGGGAGCCGTGGTGCTTCCGCGGGTGTCCGATGCCTCTCCCGTCAGCTTCCTTTCCGTTTCCGGCAAATGCACGGCGGACAAGGTGGAGCGCATGACCTCGCTCATGGCGGAAATTCTTCTTGAGCCTGATTTCGACAACCGTGAGCGTTTCATGCAGATGGCACTTGAAGAAAAGGCCCGCATGGAACAGGCGGCCGTGCCTTCGGGACATCTTCTGGTGAATACCCGCCTGAACGGCGGCCTTTCGCTTGCCGGGCGCATTTCTGAAGAAATGAACGGCGTAAGCGAGCTCTTTTATGTAAGAGAGCTCGTTCATCGCGTGGATGCGGCATGGGACGGCGTGCGCAGCGATCTGGCAGAGCTGCATGAGCGTATCATCCGCAGAGATGAACTGAAGCTCGACATGACGGCGGATGCCGGACTGATCGTCTCTTCCCGCGATACTCTGGAAAAGCTGGCCCGCCGCCTGCCTTCGCGTTCCCCGGAGGCCGCGGAACTTTGTCTCGCGTCTCTTCCCGGAGCCGAGCTTCTGAGCATTCCCGCGCAGGTCAACTATGTGGGGCTCGGACTCAGTCTGAAGGGAACAGGATACGTTTACAACGGGTCTCAGGCTGTCATTCTGCGGCATCTGCGCATGGGTTATCTGTGGGACCGCGTGCGCGTGCAGGGCGGCGCCTACGGCTGTTTTGCCCGCTACGGTCGCGCAACGGAAGCCTTCACCTTTGCTTCCTACCGCGATCCCAACGTGGAAAACACGCTGCGCGTGTACCGCGAAACGGCGGAGTATCTGGGCAATCTTTCCCTTTCCGAGGCCGACATCACGCGCGCCGTGGTGGGAGCCATAGGTGACGTGGATGCCTACATGCTGCCCGGAGCGAAGGGGGCGACGGCCTTCTCCCGCTGGATGAGCGGCGAAACGGATGAACAGCGTCAGCGCATCCGCGAGGAGATTCTGGACACGAAGCTTTCCGATTTCCACGATTTTGCGCCCTATCTGGCGAGAGCCCTTGAAAAGGCCGTGCCCTGCGTGCTCGGCGGAGCTGAGGCCGAGGCCGTGGCCCGTGCCGAAGGCTGGACCATAACCCGCGTTCTGTAGAGTTCCGGCGCACGAGGACATGCCATGAAGAATGAAAAGACTCGCGGCAGCATGCTGACCAGCTCGGCCGTGATTTTGTGCCTTGTCACCTTTGTTGCCGGATTTGTCGGCGGAAGCATGTTCGGGGAGCACAAGGCTCTTACTCGGGAAGTTTCCGCCGTTTCCCCGTCTCCCGCGCCGTCTCAGGGGGCCGCTGCCGCTTCTGCCGTGCCCGATGCCGCAGCCCAGGCGGAACATATCCGGCATCTGCGTGAAGACGCCATGAAACAGCCGGAGAGCGCCGAAGCCTGGACGAAGCTCGGCAACGCCTGTTTTGATTTCGGCGATCCGGATGGAGCCATAGAGGCCTATGAGGCCTCACTGCGCCTTGAGCCGGGCAATGCCGACGTGCGTACCGACATGGGCAGCATGTACCGCATGAAGGGCGATCCGGCAAAGGCCGTGGAATGCTATAATCAGGCTCTCCGGGATCAGCCCGGGCACAGAAACGCCGTATTCAACAAGGGCGTGACCATGCTGCTTGATCTGGAACAGCCGGAACAGGCCGTGGCCTTCTGGCAGTCCGTGTTGAAGGAGAACCCTTCCCTCACGCTGGCAAGCGGTGCCGAGCTTCGTGCCATCATGCCCGAAATACTGGTGGATGCGGCATTGCAGCTTGAAGCTCAGGGTAAAAAGAATACGGCGCTTGCGGCCTACAGGCAGGCCATAACTCTCGACGACTCCTTTGCTCCCGCGCTGGTGCACGGCGCGTGGCTTCTGGAGGGACAGGGACGCTCGGCCGAGGCTCAGCCTCTGTGGCAGCGGGTTCTCGAACTTTATCCCGATGCCACGGATCCTGCGGGCAAGCCGGTCCGTGATCGCATCAAGAAGTAATCATACGGGATTGTCATGTTTCCGTTTTCCGTTTTTTCCTCTCGCTTCAGGCTGCTTGCGGTCATGCTGTGGGTGCTGCTCAGCCTGCCTTTTCCCCTGCTTGCCGACGAGGTGCAGGAGCAGCCCGTCATTGTCGAGCCTGCTCCTGCCGTGGTGGTGCCCGAACCTGTAACCATTCGGGCCGAGCCTCAGCCGCTTTCCCCTCCTCCCGTGGAAAAGCGCTCTTCCGCCGTGCGGGTGAGCGTTCTTCCTCACCTGTCCATGCTGCTTGATAAGGAAGGCACGCTTGATCAGTCTGCCGTCATTGAAAAGCTGACAGAGTTTCGTCCGTATGAAGTCGGCGTTCTTTCACGTGAGACGGGAACCTTGTGGCTGCATCTCGATCTTGCCGACATTAAGGATTCCGCGCCGCACACGCTGTGGCTGGATCTCGGCACCCAGATGCCGGGCGGCGTCGGGGCGTGGATTTCTTCCGACGGCAGAAGCTGGCAGAGCGTGAAAGCCGAATCGCGCGGGGTGTACGATCTGCTTTCCGCGGGCAGACAGGGACAGGTGCTCGTGCGCATGAACGGACTGCCGGGACTGTGGTTTCATCCTGCTTTGTGCTCATCGCATGCCGTCATGGATTCTCCGGACAGGCTGGGCACGCTGCTTTCGCTGGCCGGTCTGGCTCTTCTCGGCGTTCTGTGTCTGCTGCTCAGCGTGACGGAGCGCGGCGAAGGTCGTTTCTGGATCGGGCTTCTGGCCTTTGCCTCCATGGCGCAGATCTGGTGGGGTGTGCCTTCCACGCCTTCGGGCAGCATGGGAACGGCATCTTTTCCCGGCATATTCGGCGCCGGCGTTGCGCTCTTCATGCTGCCTCATGCGGGGCGTGTGCTCATGCGTACGCGGGTGACTTCGCCCGTTGTCGATACGCTTTTTCTGCTTTTCGCTCTTCCGGGAGCCTGCGCGGCCATAGTGCCTCTTCTGCCAGGAATGGCCTGGACGGCGAGACTTCTTTCGCTCTGGCCGCTTGCCGCCGTGATATGTTTTGTTCCGGCCATGGTGCTGGTGTTCCGGGGAATGCAGGGGAGCGGGCCTTTCGCGCTGGCCTGTCTTTCCATGGGCGGCGGCGCGGCCGTGTCCCTGTGGGGAATGCTGCACGGGCTGGAAGGCCCCTGGTGGGGACTTGCCGTGCAGGCGGGACAGACTCTGGGACTGCTTTTTCTTTCTTCAGCCGCTCCGCACAGGGATGAGCCTGAGGCGGATTCGGAACTGTCTCTGGACACGGCTCCTCGCAGAAGCGGAGAAGCCCGTGCCAATACCTATAAGGACAGCAGCCTTGCGGCGCTTCGTCGTACGTTCCGGAGTACGGCAGAAGAGCTTTTTGAGGAAGCCTGTCGTCTTGATCTTGCTCTTTCCCGCGCGGGAGTGGACAAGGACAAGGTTGACATCATGACCCATGCCGACGCCATGGTAGCCGCTGCGCGCCGGCTCTCGGAGCGTGCGCTTGATCGCCCTGCTTCGGCAGTGCTGCCGGAAGATTCCCTTCAGGTATTCGAGTTGCGACAGGTCATTCAGAAGGTCTTTGCTTCCGTTTTCGATGAAGCGGAAAAGAAGGGGCTGGGGCTGGCCTGGTACGTGGCCCCGCAGATAGGTCAGAAGTTCCGTGGCGATGCCGCCAGGCTGACCACGCTGCTCACGCTCATTCTGGCCGATTCCGTTCGGGCGTCCTCCCGGGGAGCGGTCAGCCTTCACGTGCGCCGTTCCCCTTCAAGCACGCATCCCGGTCATCTTCAGTTCACCGTGTCCGACAACGGCGAGGCGCAGCCTCCCCGTGGTCGTCAGAGTGCGCTGCTTTCCCGGGCATGGGAGCTTGCCTCCGCTCACGGCGGAGATCTTTTTGTGGACAGCACGCCGCAGGGCATGGAACTTTCCTTCAGCATGGAGTGCACGGCCATGGAGGCCGACGGCGTGACGGAACGCTCCGTGCCGCCTGCCGACGGAGAAGAGGAGCGCAGCAACGCTTCTCCCGTCATTCTGGTATCTCCCGACGGACTCAGCCGGCAGATGTATGTTCATTATCTTGATGACATGGGATATCCTCTCTGGGAGGCTCGCGACGCCGAGGAGGCAGCACAGCTCTACGCGGGCACTCCCGCCGCGCTGGTGATTTTCGACGGATGCCTCGGTGAGGAGGACATGGTGCAGGGCCTTGCCGCCATACGGATGTTCGAAGGTGAGCAGTCGCTTCCTGCCGTACCCTTCCTGCTTCTTGCGCGCGACGACATGCAGGCGGAGCGCATGGCCAAGGCCGGGTGCGACGAGTCTCTTCTGTTGCCTGTGGTGCGCAAGGATCTGCGTGCCATGACGAGGTGGCTTATTTCTCCTACGGAAAAAAGACCCGTGCTGAGTACGCAGCGCATCACACTGGCCGCCGTGCTGGCCGGAGCCCATTCCGGTACGGCGCGCATGCAGCCCAAGGTCGCGCGTCGCGCGGTGCAGCCTTCGTCCGAAGTCACGGACGTGGAAAAATCCGATGGAAACGTTTCCGCAGTCACGGAAAAGGAGCGAAAGAAAGCGGCCGGAGGGGCTCTTTCTCTGGAAAAGGAAGCCGGACGCCCGGAGAAAAGGGGCTGGCTCTCGTCGCTGTTCCACGGCCATGAGCGTTCAGAAAAGACTTTGGATGTGGCTGAAACTCCTGCTGTGACCTCGACCGATATGGACGAGAAAACAAAGAAGATCGAAGAGAACCATGCGGCGGAAGGACAGGTTGTCCCGGCGCCGGAGGGTGAGGTCGTGGAGCTTCTGGCTGAAGAGGTGCTCGTGGAAGAGAGCGGCGTGCATGATCTGACGGAGCAGGACAGAGTTTCTTCCGTGGAAGAGCTTACGGCTGCAGAGAATTCGGAGGACGTGCTCATCGAGCTTGAGCCAGAGCTTATTCATGAGACTTCCGGCGCAGAGCTTCCCGTTGTCGATGCCGGAGAGCGCGAGACGACGGAGAAGGAAAGCGACGATGTCGAAAAGGGGGCCGAGAACGGAGACGACAAGGTGACGGAGATTGAGGAACCCCCTCTGGATAAAATCAACGAGAGACTGAACGGCATTTCCGATGCGCTTCTTCACGGTGACGTTCAGGCCATACGCAGCGGAGCGCGTGCACTTTCCGGAGTGGCCGACAGGTACGGCATGCATACTCTGGCCGACATGGCACGCTGTTTCCGGGCCGCATGGGAGGAAGGTGACGTGGAAGCCGCGGCGCAGATTGTGGAAGAAATGCGTGCCGAGGTTTCCCGACTGTGACACTGCGGGGGTATCTGTTTTTTTTCGTACGCCGAGAGCTTGCAACTTTACTGGAAAGCACTTATGTTAAAGCCATGTTTAGGCGGCATTCCGCCTCGGACACAGAAACATAGGAGGCAATATGCCAAAGCTGCAGAAGATCATATGTGCGTTGGACCTTTCCGAGCACAGCAAGACAGTGGCCGAATACGCCTGCATGCTTGCCAAGGCCATGAATGCCAGCATCGTAGCCGTATATGCGGCGCCTACGCTGACGCAGTACACGGGCTTCCATGTCCCGCCGAACACGATTGACAGCTTTGTGGGTGAAATCGTTTCCGGTGCGGAAAAGGCCATGGCCCAGTTCGTGTCCGAAAACTTCGAAGGCGTGGAAACCAAGGCTGAAGTCGTGGTCGGCTATGCCGCCGAGGAAATTCTTGAAGTGGCCGCCAAGGAAGAGGCCGATCTCATCGTCATGGGTACCCATGGCCGCAAGGGCATCGACCGCATTCTCTTCGGCTCCGTTGCCGAACGGGTCGTCAAGAACTCCCATCTGCCCGTCCTTACCATTCGTCCTTCCGACAATTATACCGGCGGCGCGATGTACAAGGATTAAAGCTTTTCCATGAACAGAAACAGGGCTTTCCTTTTTACGGCTTCGTCCGGGAGAGGAAAGCCCTTTTTATTGCCCTCTTCACCTGCAAGGATTCGCCATGACTCTTCCCTTCACCTCATTCAATGACGTTCGCCCCGAAGTGGCGACTTTTGAATCCTATGAACCCGGTCTCAGCATTGCGGAGATTGCCGAACGTTACGGTCTGTCCCGCGTGATAAAGATGGCCAGCAATGAGAATCCGCTGGGAGTGTCGCCCAGAGTGCGCGAGGTCATCGCGGACTGTGCCGGGGAGGCCTTCCGGTATCCGCAGTCCGGGAACCCGAGGCTGGTGAAGGCGCTTGCCTCTTTTTATGGCGTGGATCCCAAGCGTATTTTTGTGGGCAACGGTTCCGACGAAGTCATTGATCTTCTGTTCCGCGTGCGCGCCGTGCCCGGCGTGCACAACGCCGTGGTGTTCCGTCCCTGCTTCGGGCTGTATCCCACACAGGCGAAAATGGCCGGCGTGGAACTTCGCCAGGCTCCCCTGAATCCCGACTTCACCTTCGATTTCGACGGGCTGCTCAAGCTGGTGGATGAAAATACCACGCTTGTCATCGTCACGTCTCCCGACAATCCCTCGGGGCGCATCGCTTCCCCGGATGATCTGGAAAAACTTGCCCGTGCGCTTCCTCCGGCCTGTCTGCTGGTGGTGGATGAGGCATACATCGAGTTTGCCGGGCCCGAGTATTCCGTCATGTCCAGACTGGACAGGCTTCCCAACGTGGCGGTCATGCGTACCTTCTCCAAGGTGTACGGACTTGCCGGTCTTCGCATAGGCTATGCCGTTCTGCCGCCGGTCATTGCCGATTATATGTGGCGTGTTCGTCTGCCTTTCTCTCTCAATATTCTGGCGGAAGAAGCGGCGCTTGCCGCTCTGGCGGATTCGGAGTTCCGCGAGGATACGATTGCTCTTGTGCGGCGCGGCCGCAGGCAGCTTACCGAAGGGCTGCGGGCCATGGGCTGCGAGGTGACGCCCAGCATGTCGAATTTCATCATGTTCCGCCTGCCCGACGGCTCGACGGATGCAAAAACGCTTCACGGTGAGCTCTTGAAGCGCGGTGTCATCATTCGTGCCCTCGGCAGCTATCATCTGCCGGACAGGCTCCGCGTGAGTGTGGGCACCGATGAGGAAAACGACCTGTTCCTGCGCCTTGTGCGCGAAATTCTGGGAGCGTAGGCATGGCAGAGTCCTTTTACGGCGTCATAACCATGGACGGCCCTGCCGGAGTGGGGAAGAGTACTCTGGCCCGCCGTCTGGCTTCGGAACTCGGCATAGCGTATCTTGATACGGGGGCCATGTACCGCACGCTCGGTTTGCGGCTGGGAGCCGGGGCCGCGGATCTGGATGAGGAAAGGCTGCGCGCAAGGTGCCGTGCATACCGGTTTTCTCTGGAGTCCTGTTCGGAGGGAGGAACTCCGCAGCTTTTCTGCAACGGGGAGCTCGTGGGAGCGGAAATACGCACGGAAAGGGCGGGACGACTGGCCTCTCTGGTGGCGCGGTTGCCCGTGCTGCGCGAGGAGCTTCAACGCTCTCAGCGCGCTCTCGGCGAAGGCAGCTCTCTCGTGGCCGAAGGACGAGACATGGGAACGAAGGTGTTCCCTCTTGCCCGTCATAAGTTCTTTCTGGATGCCCGGCCTGAAGTCCGAGCGCAGCGTCGCTATCTGGAGCTTGAGGCCAAAGGCACGCTGAACGGAGCCACGATGGAGGACATTCTGCGGGGCATTGAGGAGCGCGACGCGCAGGACAGGGGCAGAGCTGTTGATCCCCTGCGGCCCGCCGCCGACGCCGTGATCGTGGATACCTCGGATCTGGATCTCGACGGCGTCCTTCAGATCATTCTGCATGCCGTCAGGGCCAAGGGAAATATCGAGAAGGAAAAGTCGGCCTCAACGGTATGCGCCAGGGCTTGCGCAGCGTTTTCCATGGCGGCTCGGGATGGTCTGCTTTCCAAGGAAGGTGCGGCGGCCCTTGAATCGGCCCGGGAGGACGGCCTTGCCGCAGCCCGCGCGGTAGCTGCCCGTCACGGCATTTCAGGGGACGTCAGACTGACATGCCGTGTGGATGGAGACAGTCTTGTGGCCGATGCCGTCACGGAAAACGGACCTCTTGCCGGGACGCTTGTGCTGGCGGCCGTGCAGACGGCGCTGGCTTCCCTTGCCGACTTTCTGTTCGAAGGAGCGGACATCTGTGCTTCGCTCGACCGCGGCAGGTGCGGGAACTGACCGGGAACTTGCGGGGCAGGCTTCGATGAACCGGATAATGAACCTTTCGGAGCGAGCATGAGCGAACATACGGAACTTGCCGTCTCTTCCGGCGCATGGCGGGAAGAAACGGTGCAGGCCTGCGGCAAGATCAATCTTTTTCTTTTTATCGAGGGCAGGCTTCCGAACGGCTATCATGAACTGAAAACCCTTTTCCTGCCGATTTCCGAGCCTAAGGACGTGCTGGTGTTCCGGCCCGCGGAGAGAGAAGGCGGGCTGCGCGTAAGCTGTGAGACCGAGGGCATAGATACTGAGCGCAATACGCTTACCCGTGCCTATGATCTGTACGTTCAGGCGTCGGGGTTCGCTCCTGCCGTGGATGTGGAACTCCTCAAGGGCATACCGCACGGAGCGGGTCTCGGAGGCGGCAGCTCGGACGGCGCCGAGGTGTTGCGCTGGCTTCAGCGTCATGCTCCGCAGCCGCTGCCGGAGGAAAGTCTTCTTGCCGTGGCTGCCCGCGCAGGAGCAGACGTACCCTTTTTTCTTCTGAATCGTCCATGTCTTGCCGAAGGCATAGGCGAAAAGCTTTCCTGCGTGGAGAGCGGGGTGGAAGGGTACAGCTGCGTGTTGCTCTGTCCTGCCGTCAAGGTGAACACGGCATGGGCCTATGCGGCGTGGGACAAAGAAAGAGCGTCATTTTCCTTGACAGAGAAAAGGAAGGCAGATAAAAATAACCGTTCAAGTTGCCAGTCATTCTATGGCATGAACGACTTTGAGCCTGTGGTTTTCGCGGCCCATCCCTCGCTTGCGGCATTAAAAATGCGGCTTCTGGAGGAAGGGGCGGACATTGCAGGCATGAGCGGAAGCGGTTCGACACTGTTCGGGCTTTTTCGCGATTCCGGGCGTGCGGCACGGGCTGCCGGAGCGCTGCGGAAGCAGAAAGAGTCCGCGGAAGTGTTCGGCCCTTTCCTTGTTTGAGTCGTTGTGTCGGCTGGATATGGTGGGGTGTCGCCAAGCGGTAAGGCAGCGGGTTTTGGGTCCGCTATTCGCAGGTTCAAGTCCTGCCGCCCCAGCCAATTGTCGTTAGTTTCGGCTTCGCCTGGTGGCGGCGCCGCTTCTGTATCTCGGGATACTTTACTCAGGAAGGGCATGTTCCTATGTACGGCGACCTCAAAATTCTCACGGGTACGGCCAATCCACAGCTGGCCATGGACATTTGCGACCACCTCGGCTGCTCCCTCACACCGGCGCTCTGCACCACGTTCAGCGACGGAGAGCTGCGTGTTGAAATCGGCGCCAGCGTGCGCGGACACGACGTGTTCGTCATTCAGTCCACCTGCGCTCCGGCCAACAAGTCCCTCATGGAACTGTGCCTCATTCTCGATGCTCTGAAGCGCGCCAGCGCCGGCCGCATCACGGCCGTCATTCCTTATTTCGGCTATGCCCGACAGGACCGCAAGGTCAGCCCCCGTGCGCCCATCAGCGCCAAGCTCGTTTCCGATTTTCTCACCGTGGCCGGTGCCCAGCGCATCGTTACGGTGGACCTTCATGCCGGTCAGATTCAGGGCTTCTTCAACTGCCCTGTGGATAACCTGTACGCCCGTCCGGTGCTGCTGAAGAAGCTCAGCGCGCTTTCCGGCGACATCGTCATGGTTTCTCCCGATGCCGGCGGTGTGGAACGCGCCCGTTCCTTCGCCAAGAAGATGGATGCCAGCCTTGCCGTCATCGACAAGCGCCGCGACCGTCCCAACCAGGTCGCGGAAATGCATATCGTCGGCGACGTTGCCGGCAAGACCGCCGTGCTCGTGGACGACATGATCGATACCGCGGGCACCATCTGCACGGCAGCCAATATTCTCATGGAAGGCGGCGCAAAGGAAGTGTACGCCTGCGCTACGCATGCCGTGCTTTCCGGCCCTGCCTGCGACCGCCTCAATGACTCTCCCTTCAAGGAAGTCATCGTGACCGACACCATTCCGCTCGGAGACCATGCCGCCCAGTGTGAAAAGCTCCGTGTGGCTTCCGTTGCCGGAGTTCTGGCCAAGAGTATCCGCAATATTCACGACGGTTCTTCTGTTAGCGCCCTGTTCTAGTCGGGGCATTGAAGACGATATATCGCGCCGCGCCCCGTTCGACGGGAGACGGCCCATAAGGAGAAAGCATCATGTCCGAACTGAAAACTCTTTCTGTGAAGAAGCGTACCGCTTTCGGCAAAGGCGCCAA
>CALUPL010000042.1 GCA_944322635.1 uncultured Mailhella sp. | reverse complement strand
CGCCCTATGCACCACAAGAGAAAGCGGCTCAAACTGCATACCCTGCCCTCCTTATTCCATTGTGGAGTCGTGCCCCTCGGGCAACACCTGCAATATCCGCCCCTCGGCATCGAGCATGGGAACCATGACAGGTCTGCGACTGGTAAGGTCTATACCCGGAGGAAGCATATCTTCAGGAATTCCAATACGTACCAGTTGAGCATGGCGTTTTGTAGGTATGCGGTCCTGCATGAGCATACGGCGCAACGGAGTTTCCTTGATACCTAACTGTGCAGCCAGCCAGACAAAAGAGACATTACGTTCCTTCATCCATTGTTTAAGAAGTTCATACCGAGTCATTCTTGATTCCCCTTTCTTAACCTGATAGGGAAAAGGTTGTCTTGTTTGGTCTGATTATTTGATGTGCATCTATTGATTGACTTGTAATAGGTATTTCCTATTGAAGTCAATAGGTATTTCTGTTTGAAATATGAAAACACTGCCAGAACGCATTGATTTTCTTATCAAAGAAAAAAAATCAAGCCGCACGAAGCTTGCGGCTCTTTTCGGTGTCTCCCAGCCAACTTTTAACGGCTACTTCCACTCACCCCGTGGAAAGGCGTTGGCGGCCCTTACCGGACGAATCTGCGAACTCTGGCCGGACGTGTCCCGCAAATGGCTGGAGACCGGTGAAGGAGAACCCTATCAGGCAGAACAGCACAGCGCCGAAGAATACGCCGCGCTGAGGGCGGAACTTGATGCCGTCCAAGCCATGCTTGATGCCCAGCAGGCAGAAAACGAACGCCTGCGCTCCGAGCTGGACGAAGAACGGCGCCTAAACAGAACCCTCACGGCAAAGCTTCTTCTCGGCGATTCCACCGAAGACTCTGCCGGGAAATCCAAGAAAAACAGCGTCTGAAAAGACACGGATTCCGGTTGTGGGAGTCCCCTTCCCCAGAGGACGACGGGCCGGACTGCGCATGAGCCGTCGGCACATAATGGAGTCTTGTATGATTCTTTCAATTATAGAAAGCTTTTTTTCTTTTGCCATACATATAGATACATATCTCTTTTCACTTGTTGAATCATATGGATATTGGTTATTGGTTATACTTTTTATTATCGTTTTCTGTGAAACAGGCCTGGTAATTACTCCATTTCTTCCGGGAGATTCTCTCCTCTTTGCGGTCGGCACCGTTGCGGGAGCAGGCTTTATTAATGTTTTTCTATGTATAGCAGTTCTTTTATGTGCAGCAGTCATTGGAGATGCCGTAAATTATGAAATAGGACGTCATGCAGGTCCTGCTATTTTCAAAAAAGAAACAAGGTTTCTCAATAAAAAGCATCTTATTAAAGCTCATCTATTTTATGAGCGTCATGGAGGAAAAGCTATCATTCTTGCAAGGTTTATTCCTGTTATACGCACCTTTGCTCCTTTTGTTGCAGGAATAGCCTTAATGAATCCTGCTCAATTTTTTTTCTTTAACATTATTGGCGCTACAGCGTGGGTAACAGGCCTTGTTTTTATGGGATTTTTCCTTGGGAATATTCCGATAGTGCAAGAAAATTTCAGTATCGTTATTTATAGTATAATTATTATTTCCATTTCTCCCGTGGTATTCGGCTTTATTCGTTCAATATTGAAAAAAAAAGGATAGTCTCCCGTCTGGGAAAATTGGTCAGAATGATTCTTGTACGAAAAACAAGAGAAATTCTCACTTTAAAAACTGCAAAAGGCCCGGCATAAACCGGGCCTTGCTTTTTATGAGGTGCTTTCGTATGGTGCCGGGCATGGGCCTGCTTCCGCAAAGGAGGCGAAGGCTCAAATGGAGCAGCTTCTCATTGACCTGCTTGTCCAGATTCTGGCGGCGGTCATCGCGGCCCTTGTTATCCGTCGAATAGACCTTTAACGAGTTGGCCCCCGGAAGCTGCTACTTCCGGGGGCTGGCAAAAAGCGTTTAGAACTACTAAATGCGGAAGCTGGCCCATCACTGGGGAGGAAAGTGTTGACGCGCTTTCCTCCCCTTCTTAATGAGCATTTTTCCTGATTTCGTCAAGCGGCACGATGTTTCAACGGCTTCATATCCATGTGCTTCACGCGGTCGCGTTCTTCGGCGCGCTTACCGTCGTTGAAACGCTCCAGTCCGCCCACCAGGTAGCCGGTGATTCGGCGGATACGCTCGAAACGAACGCCCTGCCCTATGGTCTTTTCCATGTATTACCTCATCCGCTCTTCCAACGCAGTAAGCTGAGTTTCAAGAGCAGCCATACGCGCCTCCAGCCGTTCCACCCGTCGGCGCTGGTATGCGGCTTCGAGACAGAGGGCCTCGCTGTAGCGTATGCCGTAGCGGTCGCCTGCGGCCGTCACAAGGCGTTTTTCCATGTGCGTTTGCGCCGGAGTAACCTCGTTGCCCTCAGCATCAAACACAGCCTCGGCATCCACGACTTCCACATCTTCGTACTCGTCGTCCCACTTGTCGTAGCAAAGAAGTCCGTAGCGCGTGGCGTCGAGGCCGTGCTTCTCGAACGCTTCCACCACCTGCTGGGCGATCACTCCTGCGTGGATGCGGGCAGCGTCTCCCTTCTTTTTCACGGCGTCATTGAAGAGAAATTGCCGGAATTGCACGTCTCCCCAGGCGTCCAGAACGGCATCAGTGTAAGCCTGTACGTTCTGCTTTTCGCGCTCATCCGAGGTGTTTATGCTGCCCGTGGAAGAAAACAACTGAGACCAGAGATAACTTGCGTTTCCCAGAGAAGCCTTTCCACTTTCCGTAAATATATAGTAGGCGTCACGAACTTCTGCCCCCTTTCTGTAGGATACGAACTGAAATCCGCCTCCGTCTTGACCGCTTTCAATAAAGCCGATTCTTACATTATTCTGAACGGAACTTGAATCATCATCAGAAATAGAATTATTTCTATATCTAGCGATATATGCATATCTGTCATCTTTCAGTCGTTCTGGATAACTGCGCATTTTCATGATGAGACTGCTATTGGATGAAGTGCCTCCGGGAAATCGTGCATTGTTTACAACGTCAACGACGCCGTCCGTGGTGGATTTTGTTACAGCATACCAGCTATTCCAAGAATCGGACGTTTTGTTTCTTATAAAAGCATTGGAGGACGACGTTCTTGAATAGGCCACCTGTACAGTTGTCCATGTGTCATTAATGTGTCTGATTACTCTGACATATCCTGAACCGCTGTCGGGCGCGCCGGTGGCGGAGCCGTCGTAATAATACCAGCCGGGTTCGGTAAGCGCGTCGAGATTGTCGGCAGAGTTGTGCGCGGAAAAAGCGCCTTCGAGATATTCCGAGGCCGGTACGGACAGGGCCAGAAAGCGGTCTCTTCTTGTCCACGACGTTTCATTGCCCTGATCGTACACGGCAAGAGATACCGCCAGCATGGTCTCAATGGAACCGTTGTAGGACGCCCAGAATATGCCTTCCGGTTCCGATTTTACCGTGTAGTCATCGGCATAGGCGTCTCGTCCAAGCTTTGTCACGGGCCTGCGGAAACAGAAACGTCCGGCAGCGGTAAGAACGTCGAGATAAACCTGCTCTGAACCGGAAAGCAGATATATGTATCTGCCGTCCGAAAATATCCCCTGTCCAGCGGCAGATGATGTTTCGCTGTCGAACTCATGAACGAACGACGTGGATATGTCATCCACATTCCCGTGGAAAACGTGCGGGGCGTTCCACACCCGGAAAAACTGTCTTCCGCTCAAGTCCTTCACATAGGCAATGACAAAGCGATTGTCATACGACAAACACGTTTTCATTCCAAAGGAAGCATCGAGATTCGAGCCGTCAAAAAGCTTGAAAGTTCGAACCACCTGATAGTTGTTCGTTTTATAGTCCCAGCGCACAAGCCTGCGCTCAAAAGTGTGCGATTCATCCTTCACTCCGGGAGCGGAATACTGTATGCCGCCGCAGAAAATAAGCGGTTCGTCTGCGGCGGAGGGACGCCACAAATGATGATCGGCATGGCTTACCAGATTGAGCTCATACTCAGACCTTCCGAGAACCGTACGTTCCGCCGGATTATCCGACCATCTTACGGCAGTAATGCGGTTTTCTCCTGTGGTTTTTGTTTTGGTGTAATACAGAACGTTATCGTACGGATCCACGAAAGGTCCCTGAATGGCGCGTTCCGTTTTCTGAAGTTCGTCCTGCGTTTCGCCTATGTCCAGCGGAACGTAGTTTACGGCAAAGGCATCCGGCGTTTTCTGATGCAGGCGCACAAGATCGATGTAGTCGCATACCGCGTCGCCCATGGTGAAAAATCGCCCGGCAACGTTTCTTGTGAGGTGATAGTTGCCATCGGGCACGAAAACAATGCCTGCCTTCGCGGCCTTTTCAAACGCCTCGGTGTCGTCGGTTACTCCGTCGCCCACGGCCCCGAAGTCCTTTACATTGATGATGTCCCCGAACCGATCCTCCAGTGTACGGGCTTCCGTACTTCCTGTGGCCGTAACAGTCTTTTGTGATACGTTCAACTCTTCCACAGCGTTCTGCACCAGCTTCTTTACTGCTTCAGAAAGCTGCTTCTGACTGCCCGCTTCCGGTGAAATACCGGCGGCGTTCAGGACTCCAATGATTTCTTCCTGCACGTCATTAAGCCACTCGGCCGAGACTACGGTAGCTCGTCTTCCCGTTGCCGGATCACCCCCGGAAAAGTATCCGGGAACATAGGAATTTTCTTCTCTTTCCGGCAATACGGCCACGGCACCGGAACTTTTAATTCTTTGCATGATCAAGCCTCCTCATAAATAATGAAAACACGGGTATGCGCGGGCTTTGTTTTTTGCATGACACATTCAAGAGACATATCCCATTCCCGAAGTCGTTCTCCTGCGATACTGCCGGCCCGAAAGAAGCGCACACTGTCCGACGCCGATACAACGACATAGAACACATAGACAAAACTTTCCGAATATACGCGGTCTCCGGTCAGAGATCCGGCACGAAAAGGATGAGGCTCTTCCACCACGGCGCTCTCATACCCATGAGAGCGGGCAAGTTCGACATAAAAGGAGGCATTCATAAAACCTCCCCTCTGCAACTTGCGGACAATCGCCTCACGGCGTGCCTCTATGGTTTCTGCCAGAAAACATTCATCCGGCAGGCCGAGTTCTTCTTCCCAGTCTTCCAGAGCTTCCAGCGTCTGCTGCGGATCGAGCTCACGAAGAAGGCGCTGTGCATCACCTTCCAGTCTGGCCCGTTCCGCACCGAATGCGGCAAGCAGACGGGCAAGGTTGGATTCCGGGGACGCCGTCCAAATAGCGCCGCGAGGCAGCAGTTTTCTCAGCATGGCGGCGTAGTCCGCCGCGGTATGAGCGGCCATCAGTCCACCCCCGCAAAGGACACATCGCCGAGCATGGGCATGACGTTTTCATCCGGCACAATGTTTGCCACAGGCGACACCAGCACATGGTCTTCTTCTCCGGCGGAAATGCTCACGGCCTCATCGATATGTGAAAGGGGGATGGTCACGCCGGGCGCACCCTCTCGGACAAAGAGGTCCGCAAGCTCCTGTTTGACGGCGCTGCGCACGGCTTCCGTATTGGGGGAAATCTTCAAGGAGACATCCACTTTCAGCGCCTGCGGCGCAAAGGCCAGAAAATCGGCGGTCACAGGCCTGCGTACGTCGATGTAGTCCTGCACGCGCTGCACCATTTTCTCATCCGGCAGCGGAGATTCTTCCTGTCCATCGCAGACAAAGGACAGGCCCACGGTACCGAGTCCCAGATAAAGCGGATAACACCACGCACGGGTGACACCGGGCACTTCCAGCGCCCAGGTCACATAGTCCGCCGCCGATCCGCCCATGGGAGGATTCCGCAGCGCTGTCAGTACACGGTTACGGAGCTCATCATCCGTCTCCGCATCCACGCCACCGGTCATGGAAACCACTACGGCCGATCCGGAAACGCCGGCCACGGCCTGCACCAGCGTGAGCGTCTCACCGGCTTCCAGATTTCCGGAACCGCCTATTGCAGACGCAGTAACATCCCCTGCGCCAGGCACGGAAACATCAGCGTCCACAGTAAAGAGCAGGCCGGAGTCGCTCCTGAGTACGGAGCCGGCAGGCACAAGTCCGGAACCGGAGAATGTTACATGCCCCACGGCATAGGCTCCGGCTTTTCTAGTAATACCCCAAGTGGACGCTTTGCGTTCCAGATATTCCTTTTCCGCCGTCTTGGCCCAGAACTGAGTAAAATACCACTGCAAGGCACCATACATGAGATGACAAGCACCGGACCACACATAAACCAGCACGGATAGCACCGACCGGGACTTAAGCGGCGCACCATCCAAAAGACGGCCGGACACGTCAGCCGCTATGCGGGAGCGAAGGGTGGAAAGAGAAGGCCTCGAAAAGCTCATACTGCCCCCAGAGTGATACTGTTTTCGGTAATATTGATCTGCCAGACATCCGTTACACGCTGGACAACGGAAGGGCTCGACCTCGTAATGGAGACCGTGAGGGTGAGCGTTCCCTGGGCAGGATTCTCCGCCGTTACACTCACAGCGCCGGCCAGACCTTCATCCATCAGCCACTGCAACGCGGACCGCGCATAGGCTTCCGCCTGCACAAGAACGGATTCCAGCTGCTTCTGCCGACGCAGAAGCCAGAGCTTGGAACCTGTCCCCTGTTCATCCCCCTGCATTGAAAGCAGCGCGTCAGCCCACCAGCCGCGAAGATCGCTGTACTCTGGCGGAAGCTCATCCTTTTCCGCCCGGACATCGGTAAACAGCGAAACCATAATTTCCGTCCCCAGCGAGTCATCCCCCACAAGATCACCTTTCCTTACGGGCAGATCAAAAAGCCCCTGTTCGTTTTGAGCCATAAGAATGTCCATCTATCCGCCCCGCATGAAATGGATAATGTGAAGAACGCTGACCAACACCACACTCCAGACAATGACACGTTCCATCACCCCGGCTCTCCCGTCGTCCCTCCGCTGTCACCGGGATGGGTATGATGTTCAAGGGAAATGCCGTTGCTGATGACTTCTCCACCGGTATTTTCCAGCCCGCCCACAAAGGTGGACGCACCGCCTCCGGACTTCTCGCCGGTGGTCTGCTGTCGGCCCGTCAATGTGACAAGCGGAGAGTCCAGCATAACTTCGGACTCTGCTGCAATCGTGGCCGTAGTACAGTTCACATTGAACGTCTTTGTTTTGACTTCAATCTCGTTACCGTTCTTCAGGTGTATGAAGTCGCCGTTCTTGTGATAGACGGCCACTTCTCCGGGCTTCATGCCTTTCTTGCGCACGCGCCTGTCATCGGCCACCACCACAATAGGATGGGAACGATCCGCGCCCACAAACACCACAGTTGCCTCAGCACCTTCTTCCGGAACAGAGGTAAAGCCGTAGTCCTGGAACCGCTCCACGTCGTCGATGACTTCATCTTCCAGCAAAGATATCTGGACGCGCTGCATGTTGCCTTCGTCGTCCACCACGTTGAGCACCGCACGGGATATGCCGTCCCTCATGAAACCGCGCAGACTTTCCATGATGATGTCTCGGCTCATACCATGACCTCCTGCACCTTCTGCCCTTCGACTTTGGCTTTTTCCGCCTGTTTGACGTACAGATCCCAATCCGTACTGCCCGAGTTTGTGCTCTTTTTCGGCTCTTCTGGCTCAGGCTGCCAGGCAGCGGGGTCTTTCAGCGTAAGCTGCGTGGTGGTTCCGCCGAAGTCCCGCGTCCATGTCACTTCTCCAATAAGCAAACTCTGCGATATCCCCAGCGTAGGAAGGTGCACCGGCACCAGCACACCAGGTACCCAGAGCCTGCCGGCACTGTCGCGCCATCCCTGCACCGTGACCTGCACGGACGTACCTTCCGCCCGTCTTGTGGTCATTTCCCACCGGGCGCGCTGGCGCATGTAGGCAACACCCCCCTGCTGGCTTGCCCGGATGACCAGCGGCCGATAACGCGTTATCTGCTCATCCGTGACCGTCGCCCTGACGGAACACGCCTTGCCGAAGTCCTGGTCCGTACCCTGCTTCTGCCCTGTCACGACATATTTGGAAAAACGGGCGGAGGCGTCGAAGGTGACCGAGGCCGAGAGCACGTTCACGCCTTCCAGAAGCACGGCAGAAAGCGTTTCCTGTGCCAGTCTGGCCAGCCTGAGGCCTCCCTTTCCGTCCGGCATGGCCACAAGTTCGCGCTGTTTCAAAAGGCGCTGCATAGCTTCCGCCACACTTTCACCAGGCTGTATCTGGAACGCCGTAAAGGGCTGTCCCTGATTACCTTCAAGCGTGACAGCTACCCCAAACGGGGCACAAAGAGCCGTGCAGATATCCATGAGAGACGCCCCTTTCCAGCTGCCGGGCGTATGGACGGCGGAAGCGTCCACAAGGTCCGCGCTCTTGTCTCTGCCGGATACCGTTATGCCATGTCTGCCGGAATCGAGAGACTGAGAAACGCTGTCGATGAAGCCGGTGACAAGAGTATCGGAGCCGCACGAAAGCACGCACTCCATGCCCGGAAAGAGCGGCAGAACTGCCCCGCCGTACTGCACACGATCCGCAAGGCCGAGTGAAAACGCCCCGGCCATGGCGTCCACGCTGCGGGAGGCCTGTATGGACTCCCAGCCTGTCCAGTCCACCCCGCCGACTGTCAACGTGAGGTTATCCATTGATCAGCTCCAATGCCTGACCGCCAGGCACGAAGCCTGGATGCCGCAGGCCGTTGCGAACGATAAGTTCCTGCTCCGCGTCCAGGCCGCCGGTCCAACGCCAGGACACGGCCAGCGAGGGCATGACCTGCTTTTCCGTCACACTAATCACATCGGGCAGCGTACGAGCCTTTTCCGCCATGGCTCTAAGCGTCACCGTCCGGAGATCAGAAAGAACAGAGAAGGTTTCATCGTCGGCCTCCGCCTGTGCGGCGTCTATCGCGTCCAGAACAGCGGCCTGAAGCTCCCCTGCTTCCTTCGTTGTGGAAGGCGTATAGCCGGCCGCCACGGAACAGGCTGCCGATACACACATCTGCCGCTGCACGTTGGCCATGATTATCTGCCCTTCCGCTGCGGCCCGCCTTGACGTACCGTACACGGCGCTTACCGCCACTTCCGGAGCAGACTTTACCAAGTCAAGCAGCGCTGCCGGCCCAGAACCGGAAGGCATATTTTCCACCCCTGCCTGCACCATATCCCAGCAGGAAGAGCCAAAACTCCCCGAAGAAATCATACCCGTGAGCCATCCGGTGGAGCCGGCCAGACCGGCCAACGTAGAAAGCCCTTCCGGTATGGCCAAAACACTTTTCACACTGCTGATGAAAACGCCGGCGGCTGTTTCTACCTGCGAAACAACCCAGGACCCCTTATCCAGGTACTGCCCTACGGAATCGGCCAGCGCCTGCGCACGTTCTGCCGCCGCCTTTACTCTCGCAGATACCGAGTCCATGAGGTTGGGAGCGCCTGTCAAACCTCCGGGCTTTTCCACCCGCACGAAACGTGCCTGAAACTGCCAGAGGCCGCCGTCAACAGCGCTGTGCTGCGTGCGCACTGGACCGGCCAAAGCAACGTACAGGCTGCCGTACCACGGATGCACCAAAGTCCCAGGACCAGGCTGCTGAAAGGCAGCTTCCAGAGCGTCGCGCTGGGTCATGTAGGACGATCCGGAAACGAAGCCCTGCACATCATAGAAATGGGGAGCCTTGCCCATATCCTCCGGATACGGAGCTGAGCCGTTGGGAAAAACATGCAGCGCCATGGAGCGCCCAAGCTCGGCGCCGGCCATATAAACATGGAACGGCACGCCGCGAAACGAGGCCGACTGAATACGAAGTTTCCATGCCTGTGCCATGTCACACCCCCGCAAAAGACCAGCTGTAGCCCATGTTATCACGCTTCACCGTGACGGCGTCGCTAGCCTGTCGATCGACTCTGGCTTCCATACCGGCAGGAACGATAAGCTCCACCTTGTGCGTTACTTCCTTCTCCTCCTTGCGCACCGTCTCAGAAGATACCGTTCCGGAGCGGGCAAGATCAGAAAAACCGGAGGTTGTGCTTTCGGGCATGGACGGTTCCGCCTGAGCTTCCCGACTGCCTCCCTTGGCGGCTTCCGCCAGTATCCG
>CALUPL010000041.1 GCA_944322635.1 uncultured Mailhella sp. | reverse complement strand
TTTCCGCATGTTGAGCACATTCGGACATCTGACCACCGGTGATGATAAAAGCTATCAAATTGCCGAGATCATCCACTACGGCATGTATCCTGGATGTAAAACCTCCACGGTTTCGTCCGACTGCCTGATGTGCGCCGGAACTATGCCTGCCCCCCGTACCATGCTTATGGGCGCGAACATAACTTCCCTCAATAATGGTAAGTTTCATGTCAGCCTGCAAAGTAAGAAGTTCAAGAATAGCTTTCAGACCCCCTCTTTTCTGCCATCGCCTGAAGCGGAAACAGACGGTTTCCACGGCCCATATACATTTGACAAGGCTCGCCATGAAGCGCCGGTTCGAAGCAGCCAATGTTACGACATTGAAAAAGTTTCCGATGTCGCCGGCCGGTCTTCCGCCACGAGGAGAACCTTCTGTCGGCAATATGGGCTCAAGCTTGAGCCAGAGATCCTGGGGAATGTCGCAGTAACACATTCCCCAAGCACAACACATCTCAAATCTTAACTAGCCTTATGATTTAGCATTGAAAGATGGCTTGCAGACACCTCCTAGAAAAAGCCGGACGGCGGAAGAAGTCCATGCCCTTCGATGAAAAAAAACAGTTGCTGCAATGCTGCTTGGCCGCCGGACACGGACGAAGCCTGCCGGATGCTGAAGGCCGTGCGGAGAGTCAAAAACAAAAGGGTCTGCGGAAATCCGCAAACCCTTTCAAATTCTGGTTGAGATGAAGAGAATTGAACTCTTGGCCTCTTGAATGCTGTTCAAGCGCTCTCCCAACTGAGTTACACCCGCGTTGGGTAGTCATTCATGTCCGAATACTTTGCCCCATAGTCAAAAAAAACGAAAAAGATGTCAGCTTTCCCCGGCCTGCCGGGCGCGTACCCGGCTGATCCACAGTTCCAACTTGCCGCAGAACTCCTCAAGTACCTCTTCCGTCAGCTCACGACCTTCCGAGGCCAGATACTGATTCATCAAGAGCGCCGGCAGGCCGTTGGAAAACCCCTGACGGGCAATTTCCAACCCGCAGCTCACGCAGATGATGTCGGCCTGAATATCACGCTCCTTCAACATGTGGCGAAGACGCTGCTCCGCCAGCGACAGGCGTGCGCCGTCAAGGTCCAGCATCCGTATGGTAATGTCTATCTTGTCCATATCGTTCAAAAAGCGGAGCGAATATAGCGTTCCGCGGAAAGCGCCGCTATGGTGCCGTCGGCAACAGCGGTGGTAATCTGACGAAAAGCCTTGTCGTTGATGTCTCCGGCGCTGAATACACCGGGAATCCCGGTTTCCATAAGCTCGGAAGCTTTGATGTATCCCTGCTTCGTCAACGGCAGAATATCCTTGAACAGACTGTTGTTGGGCTTCTGGCCAAGAAACACGAATACCCCTGCGACATCCACGGTCCATCGTCTGCCGCTTTCGGAATTCTCGAGAAGCGCTCCGGTAAGGACACCATCCTTCACGATGAGGTCCACCACTTTCGTGGAAACGAACCCGTCCACTCTGCCCGAGCTGAAAAGCTGTTCCTGCGTGCTTTCCGCCGCAAAATAACGGGGCATGGCTTCCACGAGCGTGATGTGCTCGATGCCGGAAGCAAGAAGATATAGGCTTTCGTCAAAAGCGCTGTTTCCACCGCCCACCACAAGCACATGTCTGCCTGCATAGGCCGCGCCGTCGCAGATGGCGCAATGATGCACTTCCTGGGCCTGTGTAGGCGTATCCAGCTCCAGAGGAACCCGACCTGTGGCAAGAATGACGGCCTTGCAGCGGTATTCGGCGGAATCCGTCACCACCTTCTTCCATTGCCCGTCCAGCTCAAGGCTCTCCACCTCGCAGACTTCTTCCACCGTGACGCCGAGCTCATCTATCTGAGCCCGCATCTTCTCCATGAGTTCCATACCGTGAATGGAAGGCCAGGAAGGAAAGTTCTCCACCGTATACGTGGAATTCACCAGTCCGCCGGTTACATTGCTCTCCAGCACCACCGTCTTGAGTTTGGCCCGGACGGCATACAGCGCAGCCGTCATGCCGGCGGGACCGCCGCCGATGATGACCAGGTCCGTGGTGATGACTTCTCTCATAGACCGCCTTCCTTATCTGCAGGAGTCAAAAAACTGCGCCATTTCACGCGGATTCATGAGCCCGGCCTTCCGGCCCGCCACCTTGCCGTCACGAATGACGATAATGGTGGGCGCGCGTTCCGCGCCGCAGACTCCGGCGGAAACGGGATTCTGCTCGATATCGACGGAAAGCAGCGTGACTTCCGGCTGTAATCTGGAAAACTTTTCCAGCACCTTTTCCATATTCTTGCAGTGAGGGCACAACTGCTTGTAAAAAATACAGACTCCGGCCTTCACTTCCGCAATGCGGCCATCGAACGTGGCGTCCGAAAGTTCCTCAAACATATCTCTCTCCTGAAAGGAGGGAGCGCCTGCGCGCTCCCTCGTCTTTTCTTCCGACGCTCCCGCACGAAACGGAAACCATATTCATGCCTACTGCGTCTTCAGCTCGCCGATGTACAGCTTGAGCTGCTTCAGCAGTTCTCCGGCCTTTTCAGGCTGTTCCTTAATGATATTATTCAGCTGGAACTGGTCCTTGCGACGGTCGTAAAGCTCATCCTCGTCCGGCACATCCTGCCGTGCGCCTACGGTACAGGTCCAGATGGCTTCATCTTCCATGATGTCATGTCCGGCATGACGGGCCTTGACCACATCGTTCTGCGTGGAGTTCTTCAGGAGCCAGTGGATATAGGTGTAGTCTTCGGTGATGATGGACCACGACATGCCGAAATAACCGGCAATGGCGAAATCACGCACCTTCTCCACTTCACCGCGTACCATGGGCAGGAGACTGTGTCCCTGCATGTCCATGGCCCCGAACACAGGGAAGCCGAAGGCGCCGCCCTGGGCCCCCAGGTCGTCGAGGTAACCGAGAGCTTCAAGAATGGTGGGAGCAATGTCCACATTCTGAACAAAACCCTTGATACGCTTGCCGCCTTCCACTCCGGGAATATGCATCATGAGCGGCACATGCACGAGTTCCTCATACGGCCAGGGACGGCACTTGCGCATGATGCCGTGTCCGTGTTCGCCCTTGCCCATGGGCTGGCCATGATCGGACGTAATGATAATCATGGTCTCATCCCACAGTCCTTGGTCACGGATGGAATCCAGCAGCTTGCCTATTTTTTTGTCCACAAGCTCGATGTTTTCCGCATAAAGGGCACGGATGTGCGCACATTCCTCATCGGTAATGCGGCCTTCAACAGGAGTCCACGGGGCAAGAAGAATGGGGTTGCCTTTCCATTCGGGATCATAGGGGCAGGGTTCCTTCTTCCATATCGACGGCGGATCCCAGGGTTCATGCGGGTCAAACGAATCCACCCAGAGCATGAAGGGACGCTTTTTGTCACGAATATCGCGCAACCAGCGGTCGGCCTCGCGGGCCACCACGCTCACGAAGTTGTCTTCTTCCGAACGCCATTCCTGACGAATCTTGAGGAAACACTCAATTTCCTCCAAGAGCGCGGTACTGGAGTCGTCGATGAGCTCGCCCTTTTCATTGTACGCCATGCTGTAGGAAGTGTAGTCGATGGGCTTCATGGACGGGTCGAGTTCCCGACCGGCAAAAGTAGTATGGTCGAGTTCGTGACCGGGGCAGAACTTCACATAGTCAAAACCGCGGGAATAGCCATACTTGGGCAGGCGCATGGGGGGGGTGTCATACACCAGGGCGGTCTGCACGTCGCGTCCCCAGAGTATGTCGGAAAGCGTGGTGTCCTCGGAGGAAAGCGCCTGCCACCCGGCAAAGGGAAGCGTATAGCGGCCCGTCATGGTAGCCCTGCGCACAGGGACCGTGGGCAGGCCTTCGCTGTAGGCGTTCTCAAAAAGCACGCCGTTACGGGCGAATCGGTCAAAGTTGGGAGTTTTCACCGTTTTGTTGCCGTAGCAGCCAAGATAGTTGAACTGCAACGTATCAAGCATGATGAACACGACATTTTTAATCTTCTGAGCCATGTCTTATCCCTGTGCTGCCTCAAAGACAGCGGCCGCAGCGAAAAACTCGCTGCGGCGCTAATGGTTACTTTCCGGCCTTTTCCTGAGCGATTTCGGCAGCAGTCTGCCGGCCGAGGACGCGCAGGTCGTCGAGAATCTTGGCAGCGTTGGCATAGCCCTTTTTTTCCGCTCTTTCGATCCACTTGGCGCCGATGTCGGCCGTGGACTCGACGATCTTGGCCTTTTCTTCTTCAGAGAAGTAATTGAACTTATGGCCGTTCTCTTCCATCCACTTGGCATCCGTGTTGGAACCGTCATCCAGAGCGCGACCGATGGCACGGGCCAGTACTTCGCCTGTGGTTTCCGTAAAGACGGCCTGCTGTTCAGGGCTGAGACGGTTCCATGCGTCGTTGGACATGGCCAGCCACATGGGAGAAGCGGCAATGGGCTCGGCAACTGAGTACTTGATGGTTTCCGTGATTTTGAAGGAACGCAGAGGAGCGATGGCAAGACAGCAACCGTCGGCCATGCCGCGGGAAAGAGACATATAGGTATCGGGCAGCGGCACGAAAATAGGGTTGGCCTTAAAAGACCGGAGGATATCCCTGTCCAGACCGCCCACGGTGGTGATCTTCTTGCCGCGGATATCGGAGAATTTGGTGATCGGCTCGTCGGTGGTGTGCAGCATCATGAGGGCAGAGGTGTACTGGGTGAGCAGCTTCATCCCGTCGAACTCATGCGCCCATTCGGGATACTTCTGGGAAATGCGCCAAACGGACATGGATGCGGATTCCGTATTCTGGAACAGGAAAGGAACGTTGGCGGCATCACTCAGGAGCAGCGCGCCGTTGGTCACGTTGGTATTGTTGGAGGCAATATCCACGGCGCCGCTTTTCACGGAGCTGAACATTTCATTGTTGGGGCAGATGGTGCCGGGATTGAAATAAGTGATGACCACTTCGCCGTTGGTGCGTTTCTTGATTTCCTCCATCCAGGGGATGAACGCATTCTGCACAACAGGGTGACGGTCGATGTACACGCTGGTAAAACGCAGCTCCACAGGAGCGGCATACGCGGTGGAGACACTGACGCCAAGCATGGCCAGGGCGGCAAACAGAATTTTCTTCATTTCAAACCTCTACGCGTAATGGGTGACCAGGAAGCAATCTTCCTGTAGTACCCGCCCCTCTTTTCCATCGGCAGGAGGAAGTTGGCAACGAAAAAAGAAGAGGCGGGGCTTGCCGGAAAACAATACCGTCATCCCCGCAGACACGCCGTTTCCGATCATGCTGCGGGGCATTTCCGATTAGAAGAAGTGCGTGGGCAGCCACAGCGCTATGCCGGGGAAGATGCACAGCAAAAGCAGCAACACGCACATGCAGCAGAAGTAAGGCACGATGCTCTTGAAAATGTCAGCCATGGGGATATCACGCGCCACGGAACTCATGGCGAACACGTTTACGCCTACAGGGGGAGTGATCTGTCCCATTTCCATGAGCAGCACGATACATACGCCGAACCAGATGGGATCAAACTGCAGGGCGAGCACCGTGGGATACAGGGCCGGCAGGGTGAGCAGAATCATGGGAATAACATTCATCATACAGCCGAGAATGATGTATAGGATCACGATACCGGCGAAGATGAAGTATCTGTTGGCATCAATGCCGCTCACAAATTCAGCAAGGATCTGCGGAAGTCGCGTAGCCGCGAAAAAGTAACCGAGAATACCCACGCTAACGAGGATGAACATAAGCCTTGCGGAAATGGTCACTGTGGAATGCAAGGCCTTTATCGCGTCCTGCCAGCTCAGTTTACGAGAGAGGAAGGCATACAAAAACGTGCAGGTTGCGCCCACCCCGGCACCTTCGTTGGGGCTGAACAGCCCGAGCAGAATGCCTCCAAGGATGATGAAAATGAGCCCGAGCATGACCGCCACGCCCTTGAGGGAACGCAGCTTTTCACCGAAGGTGGTGGCATCGCCGCGAGGGGCAAGTTCGGGATGACGGACGGCGACGAATATCGTATAGATGATAAACAGACCCGCCAGCAGCAGACCGGGTACGACACCGGCAAGGAAGAGTCTTCCGATGGATTCCTCGGTGACGATTGCGTAAAAAATGAAGCCCATGCTAGGCGGAATAAGAATACCCAGCGTGCCGCCGGCGGCAAGGCAGGCGCAGCTCAGACCGGGATGATAGTTCTTCTTGCGCATTTCCGGCAGCGCCACGGAACCCATGGTCACGGCCGTGGCCATGGAGTCGCCGCATACTGCAGCGAAACCGGTGCAGCCGGCAATGCCCGCTACGGCAAGGCCTCCGGGCAAACGACCGAGCCACATATTGGCGGAATAGAACAAGTCACGCGATATGCCGGAGTAGTAGGCGAACTCGCCCATAAGAATGAACAGGGGAATGACCGTGTAGGAGTATTCCGCACCCTTGGAGTATGCGGACTGCCCCAGCATGGAGAGCGCCGCCTCCGGATTGGGCTGAAGCAGCAGCAGTCCCAGACAACCCACAATTGCCATGGAAAGGCCTATAGGCATACCTATGAACAGCAGAACCATCATGAGAAGCATGGCCAGACCGCCGAGAGCTCCTGCGGAAATGCTGATTCCCACCAGCTTAAACCATACGGGAATGGTAAGAATGACGACGGCAATCAGAAGCGCCATGACGGCACCGGAGGTGTGTCCTTCGCGGAAACAGCGGCCAAGACATTCGAGAGCGTGCGCCAGCATGTACAGACCGAACAGAGCCAAACCCGCGGCGCACAGAACCATCACCGGCCAGATGTGCAGTTCAAGATCGAAGCTGACCTCGCCCACTTCATACTTGTTCATGGCGGCAATGACCATGCGCCATGCCAGCGCAAGCAGAACGGGAGTACCGGCACACCAGACAAAGGTTTCCAGCAGAAGGCGGGTACGTTCGGAAAGGTGATCCGTCACGAATGTGATATTGATGTGCCCCTTGTCCGCCTGAATGCCGGCAAGGGCAAGAAAGGTGACGAGCGCCAAAGAAAATTCTTCGAGCTCATAGGCACCAAGCAGCGACCCGTGAACAACATATCGAATAACGACATCCACGAAAACCGGAACCATCATTAATGCCATTACCAGCATGGCAATACGAAAAGCCCAGCGACTTATGGGGGCCAGTACCCTTTCCAAGCCGTGTCCTGCCGATTCCAACACATGCTCGGCCATTCTCAAACCTCCCAAAATAAAATAGCGGCTTCAGGGCGGCACGCCCCCCGAAAAACCTTTTTCTGACATGGAACACTTTAGAGGCTTGAGGAAAAAAGGCTATAGATAGAATTGACAAAAAATAAGAAAAAATTGATATATTATATTATATCAATGAGTTATAAGACATCCTCCATGAAACGGCAAAACGTCGTTTTTAATGCAACTCCTTGTTTCAAAAAGAGAATTCAGTCATCAGAAAACCTACTTCAGCCATGCGTAAAGGGTCTTACGACTCACCCCGAGGAGTCTTGCGGCCCGGCTTTTATTCCCGTCGCAGCGACGCAACGCCTCCTCAGCGCTGCGCATGCGTTCAGCTCTGTCCGTCTCCCCCTCCATCTCCGGTCCGCGTATGGGTTCCGTCAGTTTTCCGTCGGGCAGAAAAGAGCGACCAACGAGTTCCTCGCCGTCTTCCATGATGGCTGCCTCAAGAAGAACATGCTGTAATTCCCGTACGTTACCAGGCCATGAATGTCTTTTCAGACGCCTGAGAAAATTCCGGCTCAGCTTCCGGGCCGCACAGCCGTATTCTCGGCGTATCCGCTCCAGAAAATAGCGGGAAAGCACTTCCATGTCTTCCATCCTGCTTCTCAGAGGCGGTATGCGGATAAGTGCGGTACGCAGTCTGTAGAAAAGGTCTTCACGGAAAAGTCCCTCCTTGACCATGGACTCCAGATTGCGATTGGTGGCCGTGACAATGCGCACATCCACGGAAATATTCTTCCTGCCGCCAAGGCGCACGATTTCCTTCTGCTGCAGAGCCCGCAGAAGACAAACCTGCGCCTTGGGAGAAAGTTCCGCCACCTCATCCAGAAACAGCGTTCCTCCATGAGCCAGTTCGAACTTCCCGAGGCGGCGTTCCGAAGCGCCGGTAAAGGCGCCGCGCTCATGGCCGAAAAGCTCGCTTTCCACAAGGCTGTCGGGAATGGCGCCGCAGTTTACCGTAATGAACGGATGTTTGGCGCGCGGGCTCATGGCATGAATCATGGTGGCCGCAAGCTCCTTGCCGGAACCGGATTCACCTTCTATGCAGACACTCACGGGATACACGGCCACTCTTTTTATGATATGATAAAGCTCCTGCATGGCCGCACTGTTGCCTATGAAACTTGAAAATTCCTTTTCCGAGTCAGGAACAAAAACATCCCTTCGACGCACGTTCAGAAATTCACGGCATAGGTCCCGCATGACGTCGCGCACAGGAAAAAATTCTATGGCGCTGCCCGCGCCCATCCCCTGAATATCCGTCTGCTGATACAGCTGAAGCGTATCCTGAGCAGAAGTAATACCTCCTCCGTAGAAAAAACATATGGGTATGTCGCCATGACGAACTTCCCGTATGGCATCCATAAAAATATTGGTCTGCCGTATGGCGTACTGAACCCGGTCTTTTTTTTCCAGCGGAGCCACGTCGGAAAGAGTCCAGCCGACATTGAGTACCATGCCGTCCACCTGCGCGGCGGCAAACGTCCTTGCCGCATGCGCCGACGCGGCAAAACCGAAGGTGACGAATCCCTCCTCCCTCGCTTCTCCGAGCATGGCAGCCTCCGCCTCTTCCGAAAAGCCGCGTCGGCGCAGAAGTTCCATAAAAGCACCGATATTCAGACTGGCAGGAGGCCAGTTTATCACCCCGGCCACCCCAAGCGCCTTCAAGCGGGCAAAACGCTCCTTCAGGGGAATGGTCTCGCTCCCTGCAAACAGACCGGCCACCAGAGGTGTATCCGGACAGCTGGGCAAAATTTCACGACCTATGAGCTGCTCCACCTGTTCATTGGCGTTGCCGAACGGCAGAAACGAAGCCTGCGACACCACGCCCATGGCACGGTACACGCCCGCATTCAGCACCATGAGAAAAGGTATGCCTTCCTGCACGGCACTTCTGGCCGACAGCCCGAACCCCGGAACGCTGAAAACCAGCGGCTCCTGCCTCCAGTCTCTGCCGGTCAGCATCTCTCGCAGCCGGCCTGTCCGGGAAGTAAACATATTGCTATACAATTTTTTCCCCTAAGGTTACACTTTATGTTACCTTAAGGTAACATTTTCTTCTGTCCGGCTCAAGGTTTTTCGTAATTCTTCTCTGGAGGTGCCCCATGTCCCAACCGGAAGGAAAAGACATTCGCTCCCGCCTTCTGTCTCTGCAAAGAAGCGGGCACAGGCTCCAGGCCGTGCCCATGGCCGTGCGCGACCTGCCCCGGAAGCCGTCCCCGCAGACGGACATCGCCGTTCTCTGTCACGGCAGAAACAGGGAGGACGGCAGTTTCGACTGGCTCTACGCCTACCTTCCCAACGCCAACGCCAACGACGAAGTTCTTTCCGCCCCTACCCGTCCTTTCCTGCAATCCTGCGGAGAACACACCGTTCCCCTGGCAGGACTGTGCCCTGCAGACCCGTTCCATCACCCCGAAATTCTGCTGGACCGGGTCATGGAGGCCGGATTCCGCGGCGTACATAATTTCCCATCCACCTGCCTGCTGGACGGTTCCTTCCGCTCCACGCTGGAGCAGAATCACATGGGTTTCCACAAGGAAGTGAACTTCATGAAACTGGCCGTTTCCAGAGGCGTTTTCACCTTTGCCATGGTCTCAGGAAGCTCGGAAGCCCTGCTCATGCGCGATGCTGGCGTACAGGCCCTGGTCCTTGTGCCGGGAGTCTCCCTTCTGATGCAGCACGACGGCCTGCGGCTGTATCGGGAAGAATGTCAGCGTACCCTGAGTCTGCTTCAGGACGATACGCTTTTCTTCTGCTGCTGGCCCGACAGGGCCGCTCATGCAGAGCTGGCATACTTTTTGCAGAAGATAAGTGGTTTCTACAGTTACCTGTCCCCGGAGGCGGCCCGAGCTGACGGCTGAACCGGGGCCAACCCCTTATCTTCAAGGATACCGACATGGCCCAGATTTTCATCGTTGGAACATGCGATACGAAGTACGCCGAAATCATGTACGTCCAGAACGTCATCCGGGCGCAGGGCGGAGACACCTGCATTGTTGACGTCGGCGTTTTCGACAAGAATTTCCCTTCGTTTGAAGGTCGCGTCGTGCGTCTCAGGGAAGAGCGTCCCGACTTCTTCGACAACATCAACGACCGCGGCAAGGCTCTGGCCGAAATGGGTTCTCTTCTTGAGACCTTTCTTGTGGAACATCAGAACGAAATCGACGGCGTCATAGGCCTCGGCGGCTCCTGCAACACGGCCCTCGTCACCCGCGGCATGCGCCGCCTGCCCGTGGGGCTGCCCAAGGTCATGGTGTCCACCGTGGCTTCCGGCGATGTCGCCCCCTATGTGGGAGCCACCGACATCTGCATGATGCCTTCCGTGGTGGACGTGCAGGGCCTGAACGTCATTTCCCGCAGAATTCTCGGCAACGCCGCAAACGCCATCATGGGTATGGCCGCCCACCCCGTACAGGCGGAAGAGGACCATCGCCGCCTCGTGGGTCTGACCATGTTCGGCGTGACCACGCCCTGCGTGCAGCAGGTCTGCGCCATGCTTGATTCCGACTGCGAACCTCTGGTCTTCCACGCCACCGGCACGGGCGGCAAGTGCATGGAAAAGCTCATCGACTCCGGCATGATTCACGGCGTGCTCGACATCACGCTCACCGAAGTGTGCGACCTTATGATGGGCGGCATCATGAGCGCCGGGGAAGACCGCATAGGTGCGGTTATCCGCAGCAAGGTGCCCTGCGTGTTCAGCGTCGGTGCGCTGGACATGGTCAACTTCGCCGCCATGCCCACCGTTCCCGAACAGTACAAGAACCGCAATCTCTATGTGCACAACGAAAACGTCACGCTCATGCGCACCACCGTGGAAGAAAACGAACGCATGGGCCGCTGGATAGGCGAAAAGATCAATCAGTGTGAAGGCAGGGTACGCATGCTGCTGCCTGAAAAGGGCGTTTCCGCCATCGACGCCCCCGGCATGCCCTTCTATTCTCCCGAAGCCGACGAAGCTCTCTTCAAGGCTCTGGAAGAAACCGTGCGTCAGACGGAAAACCGGAAAATCATCCGCCTCCCCTATCACATCAATGATAAGGAATTCGCGCAAGCTCTCAAAAAGAACTTCGACGAAATTTCTGCCTAATCCTCAACATTCAGGAGCAAGACCATGAACAGCATGACCAGAAACGACATTCTCGCCCGTCTTCGTGCCAAAATAGCCCGCAAGGAACCCATCATCGGCGGCGGCGCCGGCACCGGCATTTCCGCCAAATGTGAAGAAGCCGGCGGAATCGACCTTATCGTCATCTACAACTCCGGACGCTACCGCATGGCCGGACGCGGCTCTCTGGCCGGTCTGCTCGCCTACGGCAACGCCAACGAAATCGTACTCGAACTGGCCCGCGAAGTGCTGCCCGTGGTCAAGAACGTGCCCGTCGTAGCCGGCATCAACGGTACCGACCCCTTCATCAACTGGGACAGCTTCCTGCGCCGCATCAAGGACGAAGGCTTCGCCGGCGTGCAGAACTTCCCCACCGTGGGCCTCATTGACGGTCTTTTCCGCGCCAATCTTGAAGAAACCGGCATGAGCTATCAGCTGGAAGTGGAAGCCGTGGCCAAAGCCCATCAGATGGACCTGCTCACCACCCCCTATGTCTTCTCCGCTGAAGACGCCAAGAACATGGCTCTGGCCGGCGCCGACATCCTCGTGCCTCACATGGGCCTGACCACCGCCGGCACCATCGGCGCGAAGACCGCCAAGACCCTTGACGAATGCATCCCGCTCATCAACGAATGGGTGGAAGCCGCCCGCTCCGTCCGTCCCGACATCATATGCCTCTGCCACGGCGGCCCCATCGCCAACCCCGAAGATGCAGCCTATATCCTCCAGCACTGCAAGGGCATCCAGGGCTTCTACGGCGCCAGCAGCATGGAACGCCTGCCTACGGAAATCGCCATCAAGGAGCAGGTCCGCAAATTCGTTGACATCACATTCTAATCACAGGCTCCCCTTGCGGCAGGCCGCTGCCGGATCGAACTCTCTCCGGCGGCGGTCCCCGTGGAAAGCCTTCCCGAACGCATCACAAAACAAGGGGATGCGACGGAATCCCATGAAGAACAGACCTGATTTCCATCCCCGCCCGCCTGCAGGAGAAACACATGTCAGTTTTGCTCTCTTTCGTTACCGTTGACGATGTGGAAATCCAGTCTTTCAGATGGGGAAAAGCGCAACGACCGACCGATCCCGAAGTCACCGACTCCCAGTGCATGGTGAGCGGCATCGTCACACTCGCCCACGGCAGGAACATGCCCGTCACAATCATCCCGGCCGCTGCGAAAATCTGTTCATTCCCGAAAGCGGGAGAGAACAGATGACTGAATACGAAGACGGCAGCAGCGAGACCAGAAATGTTCACCCCGGAAACCATGATTTGCCATCAGCGCGGTCAGCATCACTCGACCCATACAACGTAGAAACGGGTACGCTGCGCATTCTGGCATGCCATGAATTTCCCCGACCGGAAGCCGCCCTGCGGGCAGCCCCCGGATGCACCGTCATTGCTCCCGGGAGCGCCTGATGCCCCAAAGACCTTCGGCCATGCCGGGGGTCTTCAACTATCATGCAGAAAAAAGTCTCCTGGCAAAACGTACTTCCCGTCTTTTCCGCCTCGTTGTGAAACATCATCCGTAACGACATCCCGTTTTTCCATGGACTGGATAGACGCCACTTTGATAACGCTTGAGCAGCACAGCCGGAAGGAGTGGAACGACATTTTCTCCAAAAGGGAATTTCAGCTCCATTTCTGCCTCGGTCTTCTGTTCCCCCAAAAGGAAAACATCTCCGCGCACCTGCCATCCCATATTCTCCTGACGGAACCAAGGTTTCAGCCGCACTTTCCTCCCGAGGAAGATTTCCCTTCCTGCATGTTTCTCATCTGGTTCGACATGGAGGAATTCGCCTTTCTGCGCCCTCTGCTTTCCCTGCTGGTACAAAAAGGCAGAATCAAGCTCGTTGACCGCTCGCTGCAGGAAATCGCCGCTTCCCTGCTGCACCTGTGTCCCTCCCCTTCCTCCACGCTGCTCCGCAAGAAGTCCATGGAAAAGCTGCTTGAAGCAGCGCTCTATGCCATCACCTCTCATGTACTGGAGGAGGAGCCGCAGGATTCCAGCCATATCGTGCAAAAGGCCCTGAACTACATGCAGGCGAACGTCATGCGGAATCTTACTCTCCAGGAAGTCAGCCGGGTAAGCGGCGTCTCCCAGGAGCATTTCATCCGACTGTTCAAAAAGGAGCACAACAGTCCGCCCATGAAATACTTTGCGGAGCTCAGACTGAGAAAATCCCTCGACCTGCTGCTCCGGGGCTTGTCCATCCACGACATCGCCTGCGAAATGAACTTCTACAACGAGTCCTATTACTGCAAGGTATTCAAAAACACCTTCGGCATATCACCGGGCACCTACAAGAAAAACTACATACGTTCCCTGAAAAAAAGCGTTTCCGTTTCCGAGCAGCAGCTGCTGCTCACCTCACACCTTCTGACGGAATTCATCGATACCATGACGGACTTTTTCTTCGTGAAGGACAGCCGGTTCGTCACCATCGTCTGCAATCAGGCCTACAGCAGATTCGTGGGACTGCCGGTCAAGGACATCTGCGGGAAAACCGACTTTGCTCTCTTCCCTGAAAAGACCGCCACCTTCTTTCGCATGAGCGACAAACTCGTCGTCGATTCGGGCAAGGAAAAAACCTTCCGCAAATGGATAAACTATCCCGACGGCAGAAAATGTTTCATGGAGACCAGAAAAACTCCCTACTTCGGACCTTCGGGCAATATTCTCGGTCTGGTCTGCATCGGCAGACGCCTGTCTTCAAAGGAAAGGAACAGCGTGGTGATGGAGGATAAGGACCAGTCCGATCTCAGCGGCACCTAGTCTTCATGCGGAGCGAAGACATACGGATTTTCTCCATCGGAAAGCAGCCGGCCCTTCCTGCCCCTTCCCGGCCCGCCGCCGCACCACAAGACACGCAAACGGCTCATGAAGCGGGCGGAAGGCGACATCGCTGATACCTCCGGTGACGGAACGGCAAAGGCGGAGATGAGCACCACATGCACTCCTTCGGCGGAATAGAAGGGCTTGGCAAAATACGAACGTACGCCGCAGGAAATGAACATGGCCCAGTCTAGGCTCAGGACTCATTAATTGCCAAAAGGGTAAAAAGTTCTTATTGTCGGCATAGGGAGGATGCCATGAAGGAACTTTTTTATCTTTCTCATGAACAGATTGCTCGTATCAAACGCTACTTTC
>CALUPL010000040.1 GCA_944322635.1 uncultured Mailhella sp. | reverse complement strand
GTAAAGGAATCACGCCGTGTATTCCCGGCAGACACAGCCGGAAAACTCCGGTAGGCTATGACAAGGAGGTTTATAAGCAGCGGCACAAGATAGAAATCATGTTCGGCCGACTCAAGGATTGGCGCAGAATAGCCATGCGTTATGACCGTTGTGCCCACACATTCTTTTCGGCCATTTGTCTCGCTGCCATTGTCATCTTTTATATTTAATAAGTCCTGAACCTAAATAATGATGAGATGGCGATATATCTCACAGCTAAGGAAAGTACCGCACTGTATGAGTCTGTTTCACAGGAAGTTTCCCGACTATGTCGGGACTTCCCGGAAGTGAGAGAGACTCAGGAAGGACGTGAAGGCTCGAGTGGAGGGCTTTATGGTCTTATTATAGGAAAAAAATATGCCAGATCCGAATTGAAGACCTGGTTTTCCTTCAGTGACGACCATTCTGGTGGTATCAAGCAGACCGTACGCGGCAATATTGTGCTTTTTTATTTTTCCGGGAGTTCCTACCGAAATGAAGAGAGAGGGGGAATCATCTATTACATGGGGCAGAATACCGGATCTGCCGTGCAGGAGCTGAAATACGGCAACAAGGCGTTGTACGACTGCTTCACAACGGGCAGAGGGCGGATTTTCCTGTTCAAGAATGATGTCTTTCTGGGGGAATGCGCAATCTGCAAGAAGCCTTTTCAAAAAGACGAGAAATGGATTTTTCCCTTGAAGATCAAGTCGGAAGGGAATCGGGCGCAGAGCCTGTCATCCGTCTTGCCGAATATCGGGGATTGAGAAGTTCCCTTTTTCTCCGCTGCTGTTGACAGCATTCGGTCTTCTTTCTATGTCTCATAAGATGCGCCCATGATTTGTTGCCGGGCGCGTCCTATTTTTCGGCACTGGAGGAACGACATGGCGCAAATTGGGGAACGATCCGCGTGGATGAGCACGCTTGGAGCCATATTCAATCGCAACTTCAATGTGGTTGCCGTTATTAATTTACTTGTAATGACGGCGTATTACATGATTTTTGTCACCGGCACTCCCCACGTGCGCGAGGCGTACGGCGTGAGTTTGAGCGTCGCGGGACTTTCCAGCGGTGTGATGGTCCTGGGTTGTCTCTCCGGGCGTTTTGCCTCGGGCAGTCTTCTTTCCTTTTTCGGTTGCCGGACCATCCTGCTTGCCGGTCTTCTGCTGTATTCCGGCAGCATGGCCGGGTTCTTTGTTGACGGATCGTTGCCCTGTTTGTTTGTTCAGCGTTTTTTGACGGGGATTGCCGTGGGCGTAACGGGAACCGCAACGGGTACCATTGTGGCCTATGTAGTTCCCCGAGAATGTCACGGCCTGGGTATCAGTCTTTTCACCATGAGCACGGCCGTGGCGCTGGCTGCCGGGCCATTTCTCGGCATCGCGCTTGTTGATGGCTCCGGTTATTTTTCCGTGGTATGGACATCGCTTGCTTTCGGCGTGATATGCCTTGCGGTGTTTTTCGCCCTCAAAGCGCTGCCGCATATGCTGAAGAAGCACCGTCCCATGACGGATCTTTACAGCTACATTGATCCTCGTGTGGTCCGTTTTTCTCTCGTGGCCCTGGTGGCCTGCCTCGGTTACGGCTGCATTCAGGCCTTTCTGACCTCGTTTGCGACGGAAAGAGGCGTCTCCGATGTCGCCAGTCTGTTCTTTATCGTCTATGCCGCAGCGGCGCTCGGCACGCGCCCCTTCAGCGGACACATTCTTGACCACTACGGACCGAATGTAGTCTTCTATCCGGCCCTTCTGATCATGGCATCGGCCATGGCCCTTCTTGCCGTCACGGATACGAGAACCATGTTTCTTTTGGGAGCTGTGCTCCTGGGCGCTGGCTTCGGCAATTTCCAGTCGGCAGGTCAGGCAGTTTCGCTCACGCTCGTCACACGTTCCCGTTTTGCACAGGCAACGACGACGTTCTTTTTGTTTTTCGATCTGGGTATCGGGCTGGGGCCGTATCTTTTCGGTTTTCTTGTGCCTTCCTGCGGCTACGAAGGAATGTTCTTCGGTCTTTCCCTTGTCGCACTTTTTGCGGCGTTTCTGTATTGGCTTGAGTACGGCAGACTTCGCCACAGGCGGCATGCATGAAAGGTACGGACTGAATGAAAGTACGGTGTTCTTTTGGGGAGCACCGTATTTTTTGTCATGCACACTTGCAGGAAAAGACACAGGAGCGTTGCTGAGAGAGTTTTCAGGCGTTCAAGGAAAAAAGCGGAAAGGTGGGGGCGGAATGCGGAGCTGTCCCCAGAAGCCGCGTAAGAATATCAAAAGAGATTCCGAGGAAAAAGTCGATCTGAGTTTTTTCTGTGATTTTCGAGAATACCTTGTTGTCTGTGAATTTTCCCTCCGTAATACGGAGGGTGGCAAATCTGTAAGGGGATGTTATTTACTTGAATCTTAAGAGACCGATCTTGTGCGTTTTCTCTCCCTCAACCACCAGAAAACCTTAATATATAAAATACCGCCCGCTTTCAGGAGAAGCGGGCGGTATTCTCATGTACGACGGTCAGACGTTTTGTACCGATAAATCGGAAGCGGTCTGAGCGACGGTGCTTTTAGTAGGAGTGTTCGTCCTTGAGCACTTCCTTGGTCACCTTGTGGGCGAAGGTCCAATAGACCCAAGCCTGGTACAGCAGCACCACGGGCACGGCGCAGAGCGTGACGGTGAGCATGATCTTCAGGGTGAGAGGGCTGGAAGCGGCGTTGTACACGGTGATGCTGTAGGCCGGATCAATGCTGGAAAGAATGATGCCGGGGTACATGCCGAACACACCGAAGAAGGTCAGGCCAAGGATGAACAGGGCGCTGCACAGCCAGGCGACGAGGGTGCAGTTGTTGAGGGCGAGACGGCTGCCCACAAGGCCGATGACGGCGAGAGCGAGAGCCGCGTAGGCTGCGGGATGCTGCGAGAGGCGTTCGAAGCTGTCGGTGTAGTAGCTCGTGAGGGCCAGGAACACGAAGACCAGGGCGAGCAGCACGGGCCAGAGCACGCGGGCGGCCTTGAGGGCCTTCGCCTGGAGATTGCCTTCGGACTTGAGTTCAAGCCAGAGCGCACCGTGGTAGCAGAACATGACCACGAAGAACACGCCGCCGGCAAGACCGTAGGGGTTGAGAAGCTTGAGAATATTGCCGTGATACACGCCGTTGGCGTCGATGGGGATGCCCATGAACAGGTTGGCGAAAGCCACGCCGAGCAGAAGCGCGGGCAGGAAGCTGCCGAGGGTCATGCACACGTCCCAGCTGAAGATCCAGGTGCAGGAATCACCCTTGCCGCGGAACTCGAAGGCCACGGCGCGGAAGATGAGGCAGAACAGCAGGATGAGCAGGGGAGCGTACAGAGCGCTGAACATGACGGCATAGGCGTTGGGGAATGCGGCGAAGGTCACGCCGCCGGCGGTGATGAGCCACACTTCATTGCCGTCCCAGTAGGGGCCCTGCGCGTTGTAGATGACGCGGCGTTCATGATCGTTGGCGGCCACGAAGGGCATGAGGGTGCCCATGCCGAGGTCGAAGCCGTCAAGAATGAAGTACACGGCCCACAAAAGCGTCCAGAGGAAGAACCAGATCGTTTCCATGCTACGCCTCCTCAGCGGCTTTGACAGGTTCGGGGCCCTTGCGGGAGTTGGAATACAGCAGCCAGATGTCGATGAGTCCGAGCAGCGTGTAGATGACGAGGAAGGCTATGACGGAAATGAGCACGGAACTCGTGGGCACGGGGGACACGGCGTCCGAGGTGCGCATGAGGTTGTACACTATCCAGGGCTGACGGCCTACCTCGGCCACGGTCCAGCCGAGCATGATGGTGATGTAGGGCAGGGGGATCATCCAGGGAAGGATTTTGGCAAGACGGGTATCCGAGGCAAGATCCTTGCGGCGCCACCAGGCCCAGGCGGCCACCAGAATGAAGAGGCAGCCGAGGCCCACCATGATGCGGAAGGACAGGAAGGTGGGAAGAACAGGAGGAATGTCTTCCTTGGCAAAGTCGCTGAGGCCCTTGACTTCAGCGTTTATGTCATTGAAGGCGATGAAGCTCATGAGACCGGGAATGGGCAGAGCTTCAACAAGGTTACGGCCGTTTTCCTGATCGGGCCAGGCAAGAAGGTACATGGGAGCTCTGGTCTGGGTGGTCCAGTGAGATTCCATGGCGGCCATTTTGGCGGGCTGGTATTCGGCCACGTTCATGCCCTGCTGATGTCCGGCGAGGCCGACGAGCAGAGCCATGATGAGGGTGAAGGGAGCGGCAATGCGCACGGCCTTGGTGAAGAGGGAGGTTTCATTCTTGCGGGCAAGGTGCCATGCGGCTACGCCGAGCACGAAGAAGCCGCCCAGCATCCACGCCGAGGAAACGGTGTGGAAATATTCGCCCCAGGCATAGGGGTTGGTGACGACGGCCAGGAAGTCGTTGAGCTCGGCGCGGCCGTTGCGGAGGACATAGCCCACGGGGTGCTGCATGAAGCCGTTGGCAAGAATGATCCACAGAGCGGAAATGTTGCCGGCAATGGCTACCATCCAGATGGCGAAGCAGTGCACCTTTTTGCTCACACGTTCCCAGCCGAAGGTCCACACCGCCACGAACGTGGATTCGAGGAAGAAGGCCACAGTGGCTTCAATGGCCAGCAGAGAGCCGAAAATATCACCTACGTAGGCGGAATAGCGGGACCAGTTCGTGCCGAACTGGAATTCAAGCGTGATGCCCGTCACCACGCCCAGAACGAAGTTGATGAGGAAAAGTTTGCCCCAGAATTTGACCATCCTCTTGTAGTCTTCATCGCCGGTGCGCACGTACATGGTTTCCATGATGGCGAGCAGCACGGAAAGACCGAGAGTGAGCGGAACGAATATGAAGTGGAAAAAGACGGTCATGGCGAACTGGAGGCGGGAGAGGAGGATAAGATCCATGATGTGCTCCTTGGTGCTCGTCGGCGACGTGGGAAGGACGAGTCTCTGCCGTAATCGGCCATGTGGTCCGGTCAGCCGCCTTCAGAGCGGCAAACCGGACGCCTGATGTGTCGGGCGGTTAGTCTCCGCACTTTTCCTTGAGAGCGCGGGCCACGGCGGCGCCGAGTTCACGGCACTTCTCAAGATCTTCCTTCTTGGGGTTGAAATAGCACTTGAGCGGTTCGCCCACGAGCTCCACCTTCATGTCGGCCAGAGCGTCGGCCATCATCTTGGGGGCTTCACCGGACCAGCCGTAGGTGCCGAAGGTGGCGCCCACGAGATTCTGGGGACGCAGGCCCTTCACATGGGCGAGGCAGGCCATCATGTTCACCATGGGCATGTTGTTGCGCGTGGCGGAACCGAGAATGAGAGCGCCGCTGTCGGCCAGTTCGGTCATCACGTCGCTGCAGTGGCAGGTCTGCAGGTTGATGAGAACATAAGGCACGTTTTCCTGCTCCAGACCGTCGGCCACGGCTTCAGCCATCTTGGCAGTGCCGTTCCACATGCTTTCGTAGGCAATGACGGCGCGCTTCTTGGGTTTCTGCTGGGCAAAGGCCAGATAGGAGTCGATGACGAACTTCACGTCTTCGGGAGTACGGAAGATGAGGCCGTGATCGGGGGCGATCACATCGAACTGCAGACCGAGATCGGTCACTCGCTTCAGGGTCTTGAGCACCTGGGGAGAGTAGGGCAGTACGATGTTGTAGTAGTAGCGCTTCATGGATTCATAAAGCGTAGTGCGGTCACACTCGTCGGCAAAGCGGTAGGAACTTGCAATGTTCTGACCGAAGGCATCGTTGCTGAAAAGCACCTTGTCTTCTTCGAGATAGGACACCATGCTGTCGGGCCAGTGCAGCATACGGGTTTCAAGGAAGGTGACGTTGCGCTTGCCGATGTTCAGGCGGTCGCCGTCCTTGACGATTTCGATGGGCCATCCTTCGGTATTATAAATATTGGTCATGGACTTGTAGCCCATGGGAGAACAGAAGATCTTTTCGGGCTTGCACAGCTTAACGATGCGGGGAAGGGCACCGGAATGATCCTGCTCAAGATGGTTGCACACGATGTAGTCGATGCTTTCAGGATCGATGATTTCGGAGATGTGCTTCACCAGAGTTTCGAACTCGTGGGCGTTCACGGTATCGAAGAGCACCTTTTTCTCGTCGCATACGAGATAGGCGTGGTAGGTGCTGCCCTCGGGGGAGCGGATGTAGTGGTGGAAGTTGCGGATGTCGAAATCTACGGCACCGACCCAGTAAATGTCCTTTTTCAGTTCAACAGGTCTCATGTTTTTCCTCGGCTTGGTAAAACAAAAAAAAGCGGGAAGCCCCCCGTAAAGGGGGCTGCCCGCGAACAATCTTGTCAGTGGTTACGCGGCTTCAAAGTCGGCCTTGGAAGCGCCGCAGACGGGGCAGACCCAGTCTTCGGGAATGTCTTCGAAGGCGGTGCCGGGAGCGATGCCGGAATCAGGATCGCCCTTGGCGGGATCGTATTCGTAACCGCAGACGTTGCAGATGTACTTTTCCATGTGTTTTCTCCTTGAGAGCGGCTCAGCGCCAGTTTTCCATGTTGCAGTGCTTGACTCTGTCGTGTTCTTCCGCCTTCTTGCCGTCGTTGAAGCGGTCGAGAGTGCCCACCAGATAACCGGTGATGCGACGAATACGCTCGAATTTCACTCCGGCACCGAGCATGGTCTGCCCGGCGCAGTCGGCAACGGAAGTCTTGCAGTGAACCATGATGATTCTCTTTGCCCGCTAGGCGAGCTTTTTGAACATTTTCTTGCTTGCGCCGCAGACGGGGCAGTGCCAGTCGTCGGGCAGGTCTTCAAACGGGGTTCCGGCGGGAATCTTGCCCTTGCGGTCGCCCTT
>CALUPL010000039.1 GCA_944322635.1 uncultured Mailhella sp. | reverse complement strand
GTTTACGGGCCGCCGGTAACAGAAATGCAGATGTCAGACCGTACATGCGCCTGCCAGGGCGCGGCTGGTAAGAAAGCCTTACAGGCGCATAAGAGGAACCACCGGCTATGCCGGTGGGGCCCCTTTTTAATTGACGTCGGCATTTCGGGGAAGGTTCAGTATGGAAGTTACGGCATGCTCTTGTCTGGAGGAGGAGAGCCTGTAGAGAGGGGGGATGGGTTGGCCGTAGATTCCTGCGGGAGGAGAGAAAGAGGGCGTCTCACACGTCGAATGCATCTTGGGTGCAACGGACGACTTGTGAATTTTCAAGGTTGAAAAGGCTGTTGCGGAAAAAGCGGACAAGAGAAAAGGAATACAGCGTTCAGCGCAGTTCTTGTAGTTTTATACGGAAAATGTCCCGGGAAATTGAGGTGACGCAATGCCGTGATATCGTCAGTGCTTTTCGGCGCATTCCGGCTCTAGGAGTCTGGATTTCGGAACCTGTGCCGCAGAACAGGGAGAAAATCCGACCTGTTTGAAAAAAGGGCGGCGCCCTTTGCGGACGCCGCCCTTGATCATTCTGTTTTGTCGGAGATTCAGGCCTTCTTTTCCGGGAGGAAGGAAGCGAGAATGCCGAGAACGAGGAACCCGACTACGACGCTCAGGGAGACCATGGCGGGCAGGTGGATGACTCCGGCGACGTCAAGCAGCATCTTTGCGCCGATGAAGGCCAGAATGGCGATGACGGACTTTTCCAGATGCCGCAGATAGCGCTTGGCAGCGGCAAGCAGGAAAAACATGGATCGCAGACCGAGAATGGCGAAGATGTTACTCGTGTACACGATGAAGGGGTCGGGCGTAATGGCAAGCACGGCGGGCACGGAGTCGAAGGCGAACATGATGTCGGAGATTTCTATGACCACCAGGCAGAGGAACAGGGGCGTGGCGCGCCAGATAATTTTGCCCACGGGCTTTTCCGCCAGCTTGACGGTACTGCCTTCCACGTGTTTCTTGGGAGCTTCCACGGCGTGGCCGTTTTCATCGGTACGAACGAAGAAGTCGTGTCCGTGCAGATGCGTATAGACGGGAATGAACTTCTGCGTCCAGCGTACGGCCCAGTGCTGTGAATAGTCTATGTCTTCGTCGTGCTCCTTGCCGAGCGACTGGAACATTTTCCAGGCCGTCCAGAGCACGAACACGCCGAAACCGGCCAGAGCATAGGGGCCGAACATCTTGATGAGGGAGCTGCCCGCAGCCACGAAGAGCAGGCGCATGACCACGGCTCCGAGAATGCCGTAGAACAGCACGCGGTGCTGATAGGCGTCCTTGATGCCGAAGGACGTGAAAATGGCCATCATGACGAAGAGGTTATCGACGGAAAGGGATTCTTCAAGCAGATATCCGGCGATGAACAGCTGCATCTGCGAAGTGCCTTCGTTCCAGCCGATGTATCCGGCAAAGGCGAAGGCCAGCGAAATCCAGATGGCGGACCAGATGGCCGCATTGCGGGCCGTGACGGGTTTGTCGTCGTTATGGGAGCGAAGGTCGATCCACATGCACGTGATGATGACCAGAGAAAAGACGCCCACTTCCACCAGAGAGTGTCCGAACATGTATTCCTCCAGAGTTTTCCAGTTCTGCCGGAAGAAACAAAAAAGAACTTCCGGCAATAGCTACTATTGCCGCAAGGTCTCACTCATCAGACGGGCTGACGGCAATGCCAGAAGCGAACGCTCCATGCTGTTGACATTGCCCGGGACTCATGATCCCAGTTACTCCCCTTTGCGTCCTCTTCTGAATAGTCAAACTTGCCGGGGCTGTCAAGAGGACTGTTCCGCACTTGCCTGCCGAGGGCGGTAAAGATACACTCCAGCCCGTACTTTTCTCTTTTGCCTTCGAGGACAGCATGTCTTTTCATATCATACGCACCCACAGGCCCGGGCATCAGCATCCGCTCGTTTTTCGTCTTACTTCCGGTTTTCGTCGTTTCCAGCATCGCTGGTATCATTCGGAAGACAATCTGTTTCAGTCTCTCAAAAACGGTCAGAATCCGCTGGCGCTCGTCATTGCCTGCTGCGATTCCAGGGTTGACCCCGTACTTCTTACCGACTGTCGCCCGGGGGATCTTTTCGTTGTCCGCAACGTGGCGAACCTCGTGCCTCCCTATGCTCCGGACGGCGGCAGGCACGGCGTGAGCGCGGCTCTGGAGTATGCGGTCAAGCATCTCTGCGTTCAGGACATCATCGTCATGGGGCATGCCTGCTGCGGCGGCATACATGCTCTTGTGTCCGGGGCGGAGGATTCGGAGCAGGACGAATTCATCGGACCGTGGGTGGACGTGGCACGGCACGCGCTGGAAAAAGTGGACGAAGCCATGCCCGGGGCTGACGATTCCGACAGGGCGCGAGCCTGCGAGCTGTGGAACGTGCGTCTTTCTCTGGACAATCTTCTGACCTTTCCCTGGGTGAAGAGCGCGGTGGATGAAGGCAGACTTTCTCTGCACGGCTGGTATTTCGATCTGCAGAGCGGCGAACTTCTGGAGTATGATGCGGAACATCAGGTCTTTCGTCCTCTTGTGGGGCGTGTCCACCTGGGAAGCGCCCGCTTGGGGCAGACCGCATCGTCCCGACGCTGGTGAATCGTCACACGTGCTTTTATCGTTTGTTTTTATGAGGGAAAACAACACGGGACTTCTCCTTGAGACCTGAATGGCATTGACGCAATGACGTTTTGTTTCTAAGGATAGTGGGAAAGGCTTCGAAGCGTTCTGCACTTCGGACATGTTTTCCGGGAGGCTTCCGGAGACGGAGGTTGCGGCCGCCGTTTTTCCGGATGGTCGTGTTGCGCCCGTTGCTGCGACGTGCCGAAGCCGTTTTCCGACAAGGAGGCATGGAGGTTGTATGCCCACTAAAATTCTGCATAAGGAAAAATTGATTCCCGGGCGTACCAGCAAGCTTGTGCTGGATGCTCCGCAGATCGCCGCAACGGCTCGTCCGGGTCATTTCGTCATTCTCCGCGTGGACGAGAAGGGCGAGCGGTTTCCGCTGACCATAGCCGATACCGACAAGGAACACGGCACCATTACCATAGTGTATCTGGTGCTCGGCCGTTCCACCCAGATGCTTGAAGATCTGGAAGAGGGACAGTTCATACATGACGTGTGCGGCCCCCTCGGCCGTGCTACGAACATTCAGCGTTTCGAGACCCCGAAAAAGGTCATCTGCGTGGGCGGCGGCACGGGTGTGGCCGCCATGCATCATATTGCCAAGGGACATCATGAAGCAGGCAACTATGTCATTGCCTGCATCGGCGCCCGCAACAAGGATCTGCTTCTCTTCCAGAAAGAACTTTCCCTGTTCTGTGATGAAGTGCTCGTTTCCACGGATGACGGCTCCGAGGGACAGAAGGGCATTGTGACCGACCTTGTCAGAGCTCGTCTCGACAGCGAGGGCGGGAACATTGCCGAAGTGGTGGCCGTCGGCCCCGTTCCCATGATGCAGGCCGTGGCAGATCTGACCCGCGGGTACAATGTTCCCACCACGGTGAGTCTGAACTCTCTTATGGTGGACGGCCTCGGCATGTGCGGCGCTTGCCGTGTGACCGTGGACGGAGAAATGAAGTTCACCTGTGTGGACGGTCCTGAATTCGACGGCCACAAGGTGGACTTTGCGGAACTGCGCAGCCGCCTCGGATCCTTCCGCAGCCAGGAAGGCGTGGCCCGCGAACATCATCGCTGCAACTGTTTCGAAAAGAAGGAGGCCTAGTCATGAGTCAGGAAGTCACCCGCGGGGCGAAGATTCCCCGTCATGATATGCCCTGCCAGGCTCCCGGGGAACGCATCAAAAATTTTAATGAAGTCGCCCTCGGATACACGGCCGAAATGGCTCATGAAGAAGCCACCCGTTGCCTTCAGTGCAAAAAGCCCATGTGCCGTACCGGCTGCCCCGTGGATATCGCCATTCCCGACTTCATTGCCGAAGTTGTGAAGGGCGACATTGATGAAGCAAGCCGCATCATTCACAAATCCAGCAGCCTGCCCGCCGTGTGCGGCCGCGTGTGCCCTCAGGAAAAGCAGTGCGAAGGCAAGTGCATTCTCGGCAAGAAGGGGCAGCCCGTGGCCATCGGTCGTCTGGAACGCTTCGTTGCCGACCACGCATCTCCCGAAAAGGCTCCGGCCATCAAGAAGGTCGGTCGTCGTGTGGCCTGCATAGGCTCCGGTCCCTCTTCCGTGACGTGCGCCGGTTACCTTGCCCGCCTCGGCGTGGACGTCACCATGTTTGAAGGCCTGCACGAGGCCGGCGGCGTTCTCATTTACGGCATTCCCGCCTTCCGTCTGCCCAAGGACGTGGTGGCCCACGAACTGGATGCCCTGCGAGCCATGGATGTGGATATCCGCCTGAATTATGTGGGCGGACGCACCGTTACCGTGGATGGACTGCTCAAGGACGGCTACGATGCCGTATTCATCGGCGTGGGGGCCGGCCTGCCTCATTTCCTCGGTGTGCCCGGTGAAAACTGCATCGGGGTGTCCTCGGCCAACGAGTATCTTACCCGCGTCAACCTTGGGCGTGCCTATTCCTTCCCGGAGTACGACACTCCCGTGGCTCCCGGCAAGCACGTGACCGTGTTCGGTGCGGGCAACGTGGCCATGGATGCCGCACGTACCGCGCTGCGTCTCGGAGCGGAAAGCGTGCATATCGTGTACCGTCGTACCCGTGCGGAAATGCCCGCCCGCGGAGAGGAAATCGAGCATGCTCTTGAAGAAGGCGTGAAGCTCATTGAACTGGCCGCGCCCGTACGGTTCATCACGGATGAGGAAAATCATCTCACGGGTGTGGAACTGCAGCGCATGGAGCTCGGTGAACCCGACGCTTCCGGTCGTCGCCGTCCCCGTCCGGTGGAGGGGCAGAACTTCATTCAGGAAACCGACCTCGCCATTGTGGCGCTCGGTACGCGCTCCAATCCGCTCATGCTGGATTGCACGCCCGGTCTCAAGCTTACGGACCGCGGTTACATTGCCGTTGATGAGAACGGCGAGACTTCCATTCCCAACGTTTACGCCGGCGGCGACATCGTGACTGGTGCCGCTACGGTTATTCTGGCCATGGGAGCCGGGCGTCGTGCCGCCCAGAGCATAGCCCGCAAGATGGGCCTGGAATAATTTCCGCCTTTTTCGATAACTTTTTTGCAGGCCGTCCTTTTCTCTGAAAAGGACGGCCCCTTCGTATGGAGAAGGGAAGCGAGGAGAGGTTCCGGCAGTCCCTGCTGAAACAAAAACGTAAGGAACTCGCGGTCATGAACATGGTTTCATGAATGAGTGCGAACAAAGTTCTGCATGTTGCCGGCACGGCTCCGCATTCCGCACGTCTGCGGCGGGCGGGAAAAAGGGCCCGGAAGACTTCTTTTCCCCGGCGGGGAAACGCTCGGATACGGGCTGCTTCCTTGACATAACGGCCCTGTATCCCTCATACTGCAAAGGATTATATGTGTGATTCCCGTGCCGGCGGCAGGCGTAAGTAGAGGCGCGAACCGGCAGGAACATGAGGCAGGCTGAGCATTCAGCCTTTTTTCTGTACCTTTTCCCGAAGGAGTCTCTTCATGCTGCGTCGTCTTCTGTGCGCTCTTCTGCTGCCCGCACTGTTGTGCTCGTCCGCCATGGCTGCGGAGAAACTTGTTGTCGCCACCAACCCCGAATGGCCGCCCATGGAATTTCTTGATGACAATAAGAACATCATCGGCTACGACGTGGACATGTTCAAGGCCGTTGCCGCTGAAGCCGGCATGGAAGCCGAATTCATCATGACGGCGTGGGACGGCATTTTTGCCGGCGTTGCTGCGGGCAACTACGATGTCGTTGCCTCTGCCGTGACCATTACTCCCGAACGTCAGAAGGCTTTTGCCTTTACCGTGCCTTACTATGACGTGCAGCAGATCGTGGTGCTGCGCAAGGGTGACTCCGCTTCCGGATTTGCCGATCTCAAGGGCAAGGTGCTGGGCGGACAGATCGGTACTACCGGTATTTTCGTGGCGCAGAAGAGCGGTGTGGACATGACGATCCGGGAATACGACAACGTGGGCCTCGCCATGCAGGACCTGCTCAACTCCCGCATCGATGCCGTTGTCTGTGATTCTCCCGTGGCTCTTTACTATGCCAACCAGAAGGAAGGCTTTGCCGATCAGCTGACCGTTGCCTTCCGCACCGAAGCCACGGAGTCTTTCGGTTTTGTGGTGAGAAAGGACCGCAAGGATCTGGTGGAACGCCTGAACAAGGGCATTGAAGCCGTGCGCGCCAAAGGCATTGAAGCCGAGCTCATCCGTAAGTGGCTGGGCGAATAGTCTCGCAAGAGACGGTTACTTTCAGTTCAGGATATTGTGAACCATGCGTGAGAATGAAGAAAACGGTCTTCCGGCCGGTATGGCTCCGGAGGGAAAGATAGAAGTGCCGGCAGGAGGCCTCGTGCTGCCCGACTCCGAGAAGGGGGGGATAGTCAACGCCTGGTCCCTGTCTCTGGTGGGCGCTGTGGTCGTACTGACCGTGCTGTGCACCGTCTGGCCCGACCCGTATCTGGAAATCCTCCGTTTCCTGCCGGGCGGTCTGGTCGTCACCTTCGAGGTGACCATTCTTTCCATTGTCTGCGCCATTCCCCTCGGACTCATTACCGGACTCGGGCGGCTTTCGCATAACCGCGTGATCAATCTCATAGCCTCCACATATGTGGAAGTCATACGCGGCATTCCGCTTCTGGTGCAGATTTTCTACATCTACTATGCGCTGGCCAAGTTCCTTCAGGTGAGCGGACTTACCTCGGCTGTCATAGCCATCAGCTTCTGCTACGGCGCGTACATGGGTGAAGTGTTCCGTGCCGGCATCATGGCAGTGCCCAAGGGGCAGACAGAGGCTTCCCGGTCTCTGGGCTTCAACAAGGTGCAGACCATGTTGTTCGTGGTACTGCCGCAGGCCCTGCGGACCATCATTCCGCCCGTGGGCAACGAATGCATAGCCATGCTCAAGGATACGTCCCTTGTTTCCGTCATGGCCATGCCCGATCTCATGCAGTTCGGTCGCAGCTTCGCCGCAAAGAGCTACCTGTACTTTGAAACCTACACCGTCATTGCGCTGATTTACCTCATCATCACGCTGCTGCTTTCCAAGGCGGTCAGCATTCTGGAATCCAGGCTTAATTACTATGACAAACGCAAATAGCGCGGAACCCATCATCCGCATCGAACACGTGTGGAAGTTCTTTGGTGAGCTGCCTGCCCTGCAGGACGTTTCTCTGCACGTCTATCAGGGGCAGCGTGTCGTCATCATAGGTCCGTCCGGCTCCGGCAAGTCCACGCTTCTGCGTTCCATCAACAGGCTTGAGGAAATCAACAGCGGCCTCATTTCCGTGGACGGCATTGATGTCAACGATCCGAAGAACGACATCAACAAGATACGTCAGAATCTGGGCATGGTGTTCCAGCAGTTCAACCTGTTTCCTCATAAAACCGTGCTCCAGAATCTCACCATGGCCCCGTGCCGTCTGCGCGGCATGCCCAGGAAGGAGGCCGAGGAGCTGGCCCTCAGGCTGCTGAACAAGGTCGGCATCAGCGACAAGGCCCATGCGTACCCGGCCATGCTTTCCGGAGGCCAGCAGCAGCGCGTGGCCATTGCCCGTGCCCTGGCCATGCAGCCGGAACTCATGCTTTTTGATGAGCCGACTTCGGCCCTCGATCCTGAAATGGTGGGCGAGGTGCTCGACGTCATGGTGAACCTCGCCCGTGACGGCATGACCATGATATGCGTGACCCATGAAATGGGGTTTGCCCGTACCGTGGCTGATGTGGTGGTGTTCATGGACAAGGGACAGATCCTTGAAGTGGGATCTCCCGAGGATATTTATGAGCATCCGCAGCATCCCAGGCTCCAGCAGTTTTTGAAGCAGGTATTATAAGTCCTTTTCATGGAGAAGAAGAAGGCCCCTTTCGTTCGAAAGGGGCCTTCTTTTATGCTCTTTGTTCGTAAAAAACTGTATATCCGTTGAACATGTTTTATTTTTCTTTCTTTATTATAATGGAATGGTCATATATTGCACGTATATGAAGGAATGTCATAATTGTTAATTTATTGCCATTTTCATGAAATATTTGTATTATAGAGATAACCGTAACAGTTGAAGGACGGAAGGCGTGACTCATGATTCGTCAGCTGTGGAAACATGCCTCCATTTCATGATTTTCATAAAAAATGACAGTAGTTTTCATGTGTTATTGCCGTTTTTTGCATATCATGAAAAGGGTATTCGCGCCTCGGCCGCCCAGCTCAGGAAAGGAGGATTTTGGTTATGGCCAAGTATGTGATGGCACTGGATGCGGGCACTACATCCAATCGCTGCATTCTGTTCAATGAAAAAGGAGAGGCCTGCAGCGTCGCACAGAAGGAGTTTACCCAGTATTTCCCCCAGCCCGGCTGGGTGGAGCACGATGCCATGGAAATATGGCTCACCCAGTATGCCGTGGCTGCCGAAGCCCTGGCGAAAGTAGAGGCGAGTGCCGAGGATATTGCTGCCATAGGCATCACCAATCAGCGCGAGACCACCATCGTATGGGATAAGGAAACCGGAGAACCCATCCATCATGCCATTGTATGGCAGGATCGCCGCACCGCCGAATACTGCGACAGCCTGCGGGCCAAGGGACTCACCGAGACCTTCCGCGCCAAGACCGGTCTTGTCATCGACCCGTATTTTTCCGGTACTAAGATCCGCTGGATTCTGGAAAACGTACCCGGAGCCCGCGAAAAGGCCGAAGCCGGTCAGCTTCTCTTCGGCACTGTGGAAACCTGGCTTATCTGGAAGCTCACCGGCGGCAAGGTGCATATTACCGACTACTCCAACGCCGCCCGTACCATGCTCTTCAACATTGTGGAGCTGAAATGGGATGAAGAGATCTTGGCCGAAATGGGCATTCCCGCGAGCATGCTGCCCGAAGCCCGTCCTTCGAGCTGTGTGTACGGTGAAACCGTGCAGGAACTTTTCGGAGGCGCTATTCCCATTGCCGGTGCGGCCGGTGATCAGCAGGCTGCGCTTTTCGGTCAGACCTGCTTTGAGCCCGGTGAAGCCAAGAATACCTATGGAACCGGCTGCTTCATGCTCATGAACACCGGCGAGAAGCCCATTTTCTCCAAAAACGGTCTTGTCACCACTATTGCATGGGGATTGGACGGCAAGGTCAACTACGCGCTTGAAGGTTCCATCTTCGTGGCCGGTTCCGCCATCCAGTGGCTGCGTGATCAGCTTCGTGTGCTGGATGCGGCTTCCGACTCCGAATATTTCGCCGGCAAGGTTTCCGACACCAACGGCTGCTATGTGGTTCCCGCGTTCACCGGTCTCGGAGCCCCTCACTGGGATCCCTATGCACGCGGTGCCATCGTGGGACTTACCCGCGGCGTGAACCGCTATCACATCATCCGGGCAACGCTGGAATCTCTGGCCTATCAGACTTATGAGGTCCTCGGTGCCATGGAGGCCGATTCCGGCATTAAGATGACCTCTCTCAAGGTGGACGGCGGTGCTTCCGCCAATGACCTGCTCATGCAGATGCAGGCCGACATCAACCAGGCCCCCGTCAATCGTCCCGTGTGCGTGGAAACCACGGCTATGGGCGCGGCCTATCTGGCCGGTCTTGCCGTGGGGTATTGGAAGAACAAGGAGGATGTCATCCGCAACTGGGCCAGCGACAAGGTTTTCGGCCCCAAAATCACCCGTGTGGAACGGGACAAGAAGGTACGCGGTTGGAAGAAGGCCGTGAAGTGCGCCTATAACTGGGCACGCGAAGAAGACTAAACGTTTTTTCGAAATGCGCTGACAGCGCGAAGATGACGACCGTATTCTCCCGTGCCGCGGAGTCCAGCCGGACTTCCGCCGTGCGGGAGGTCAAAAACGGGGCGGGTCTGTTTTTTCGTCCTTTTTTCAAGGCAGGCGGGTTCTCCTCTACAAGAGAGGGACGAAGCTTTTTTCATTCACCTGAAGAAAACATATTGTGCGAGTTGCTTTATATGCCTTACCTTGCTGAATTTTTTGGAACAATGATTCTGATTCTTCTCGGTGACGGCGTTGTTGCCAACGTCAATCTGAACAGATCCGGCATGAAAGGGGCCGGCGCCGTTCAGATTACCTTTGCCTGGGGACTTGCCGTCATGCTCCCCGCCTTTACCTTCGGTGCCGCGTCCGGTGCCCATTTCAATCCGGCGCTTACCATCGCTCTTGCCGCAGGGGGCTACTTCAGCTGGGCAATGGTGCCCGGTTACTGCATTGCACAGATGGCAGGAGCCTTTGTCGGCGCATGCCTTGTCTATGCACTGTTCAAGGATCAGTTCGATGCTACCGATGATCCCAACATCAAGCGCGGCGTATTCTGCACGTCCCCTGCCGTTCCCAACCGGTTCCGCAATTTCCTCAGCGAAATCATAGGAACCTTTGTGCTTGTGTTCGCCATACTTGGTTTGAATCAGGTGCCCAATATGCCCGGCGGTGTGAACTACATTCTGGTGTTCGGCATCATCGTTTCCATAGGCATGAGCCTCGGAGGACTGACCGGATACGCCATCAACCCCGCCCGCGACTGGGGGCCTCGTCTGGCTCATACCGTTCTTCCCATCCGGGGTAAGGGCAGTTCCCACTGGGATTACGCCGTGGTTCCTCTGGTAGGCCCCCTGGTCGGCGGTCTTATTGCCGTAGCCCTTTACAACATGCTTCCCTGGATGAAGTAGTTTCTTCCGGAACAGCAGGAGGATGTGCCGACCGCGTCCTCCTTTGTCGGAAGATATACGGGAGCCGATCGCAGATGGTCGGCTCCTTTTTTTTGTTGAACACACCGGTCAGGCTGGAATTCCAGAAAGTGTATTTCGCTTCAAGAGGAGAAAGCGTAGGTTCATGAGCTTTTTGGCTTCATGCAGAGTCTTAGTCCACGGGAACGGAAGAAAAATCCAGATCCGGGAATGCCGCCGGAGGTATGCGGTGTCCGGTTGCCTGCTCATAGGCGTACCCCATGCCGATAAGCAGTTCTTCGCTGAACGGAGCCCCCATCAGTTCCACTCCGATGGGAACGCCGAGAGGTGCGGAAGGAGTGACGGAAGAGAATCCGCCGGGCAGCGTGATGGCCGGCAGTCCCGTGACTGATGCCATGAGTCCGTTGCGGCCTGCCTGCCCCCGACTGTCGTTTGTATGTACCACGAGGATGGATTGTAGAGGATAAAGAAAGGCGTCAATGCGGTTGTCGCACATGTATCTGACGATGAAATCATGCAGACGTGCGTTTTTTGCAAGGCGTGCCTTGTATTCCGGATAGGCATTGGGATCGATTATTGCAGACTTTCTTTCCATGTCCCGCGCCACGGAAGGAGTCAGAAGACCGGTAGCCGCGTATTCCGCCGTGTTTTTGACGGGAGCATCTTTTCCGAGCTCTTTCAGATACCTGTCCAGGACAGTACGTTGCTCCCAGAGCTGAACGTCGTTGTTTTTCAGAAGATCGGAAATCAGAAGTTCGGGAATATCTGCGCGTGTCACCGTGGCCCCGAGAGCTTCAAAATCACGGACGGCGTTTTCCATGACACGCAGAACGTCCGGATCGTGTCCGAGATTAGTGGTGAGCAGAGCCAGCTTTCTGCCCTTGGCACCGTCTTTTTTAAGAGCCTTCCTATAATCGGGCACCGTTTTGTTTTTCATGACGGTGGTGCTGGCGTCCGCGGGATCGAAGCCTGCCATGACGCCGAGCAGAATGGCCGCGTCGGTCACGCTGCGGGCTATGGGGCCGCCCTGATCCTGAAGATCCGAACAGGGCGATATTCCGGTGCGGCTTACGAGGCCCCGCGTGGGACGGATGCCTACCAGACTGTTGGCGCTGGAAGGCGAACGTATGGAATTGACCGTGTCGGAACCGGTTCCGGCGGCTGCAAAGTTGGCGGCTACGGCCGCACCGGTGCCGCCGGAGGAGCCGCCGGGAGTACGTGTGAGATCATAGGGGTTGAGTGTCTGGCCGCCCATGGAACTTATGGTCATGCCGTGATTGGCCATTTCCGTGAGATTGGTCTTGCCGAGAATGACGGCTCCTGCCTCACGAAGTTTTTTTACGATGAAGGCATCTCTGTGAGGATGCAGATTTTTGAATGCCAGTGCACCGCTTGTAGTGCGCATGTCTTTTGTGTCGTAGTTGTCCTTGAGCACGAGGGGAATGCCGTGCAGGAGACCTGTTGCTTTTCCCGCGGCCCTTTGAACATCTTTATCTCTCGCTTCCCTTATGGCGGCGGGGTTGACGGTGATCATGGCATTAAGACAGCCGTCGTACACCTTGATGCGCCTCAGATAATATCGGGTAAGCTCTTCGGAGGAGAGCGATCCGTCGTTCATTCCGGCCGTAAGTTCCGGTATGCTTTTTTCAAAGAAGGTGGAAAAAGTTGCGGCGGGTGCCTGAAGCGGCATCGCGGAAGCATCGTTCGACAAGGCCTTGCTCATGGGAATCCTCGTTTTTCTGTTGCGGATATAACACGACAGGAGTGATGCAAGGAATATGCCGTTTTATATAATAATTTGTAATTATTTACAAATATAGAAGCTTAAAAAGGCGTGGTACGCTTACGGATTAAATATCTTGCCGTTTTGGGCAAAAAAGCGGAGCGGACGTAAAAATATGGGATTGAAGATGAAACATTTTTATATCATCAGGAATGCATTGGAACAAAAATAAAAACGGAGCCTTTCCATGGAAAAGCTCCGTCGTGAAGAATGGAGAGGCAGAGGATTACCACCAGTAGAGCGGGTAACGGCGCGAATGGGGAATGTTGTTGGCTATGAGTGCGACAAGCAGCATGATGCAGGCTCCAGCCAGACAGGGGACGAGGGCGTACCAGTAGCCCAGCTGCCGTATGCCTTCTCCTCCGGTAACGGCGATGAGAGCCGTGGCCCCTCCGGGAGGGTGCAGCGTGCCGGTAGCCAGCATGACGGCTATGGCTGTGGATACGGCAAAGCATGCGGCAAGCCATGTGGATTCGGGGAAAAGGAGTCCCATGGTAACTCCCGTGAGCGCGGAGACGAAGTGGCCGCCTACCAGATTGCGGGGTTGGGCCAGAGGGCTTTGTATGGCTCCGAAGGCAAGCACGGCCGAGGCACCGAAGGAACCGATAAGCAGGGGAAAGCCTGTGCTTCTGGTAACGTGGCGTTCCAGCAGGGCGATGAGGGCAATGGAAATGCAGCTTCCCAGCCAGGAGATGAATATTTCCTTTCCGCAGGCGCGTGGCGGTGTTTCTCCTCCCCCGCGCATTTTTTTGAGTACCTTCGTCATATGTTCTCCAGTTGGAAAATTATCCGGCCGGGAAAGAACATAGAAGAAAGGGAAGGGGAAGACTGTGTCTGCAGGCACAGACACGAAGGCATTTTTCAAGCCTGAACGGTATTGACAAAAGAAGAGGTTCGAGGAGGAATGTACAGGGAAAATTCCGCAGAATGTTTTTTGTACGTGGTAAGAGCAGCCGTTGCATGTTTTTCGGCAATGTCGGCAATATGAGCTGATTCTTTATGCAGGCTCAAGACCGGAGTAGAAAGAGGATGGGGGCGTACACGAATGTCAGTCTGGTGAAGGCTCGCCCTGAGGAGTACCGGAATATCATGTTGTCGCTGCAGGAGGCTTTTGCACCTGCGGTGCATGAAACTTTCGGAAGATGCGACTACGGCCCCATACCGCCGGATGAGGATGTGCAGGAGGCATTCCGTGCGCCGGGATCGGCCGTGTATCACGTTGTTCTGAACGGGGAACGTGCAGGCGGAGTTGTAGTAAGGATAAACGAGAAAAGCGGGCACAATATGCTTGAGCTGTTCTTCCTTTCTCCGTCCTTCCAGGGAAAGGGGGTGGGAGCGGCTGCATGGCAGGCCGTGGAAGCCATGTACCCGAATACAAAGGTATGGGAAACCGTGACGCCATACTTTGAAAAGCGGAACATTCACTTTTACGTGAACAAATGCGGGTTTCACATCGTGGAGTTCTTCAACTCCTGCCATAAGGATCCCAGCCTCGTAGTACCTTTGTGCAGAAACGGATTGCCCATGCCCGGGATGGATGAATACTTTCTTTTTCGCAAGAACATGAAATGAGAGTGCTTCCGTGGAATGGTCCCGTTCGGCGAAGGACATACGGCTTTTAATAGACTGCGGAGGCTAGGAACGTGTTTTTGTTTCAGGAAAAAGACAAGTGTAACGTGCGGACACGGCAAAGTCCGGACGGAAGGCATGACCGTAAACGGAAGAGTCCGCGCTCTGCATGCTGGCGAGCGGAAGCACTTCGTCTGCGGAACGTCGGTGTGCAGTGTCCGCGGTTGACGTTTACAGCGTGGGACGCTGATAGAAGAGTCCGGCGAGGTCCTGGGTTTTTATGGTGTTGATGAAGGAATGGGGATCGACCTTCCGGACGGCGTGTACGACCTTCTTGCTTTCGTCGCTGGACACCACGGAATAGACAAGGCTGCGTTCCTTGAGATGGAAGGAGCCCTCGCCCCTGAGGATGGTCGCGCCGTGGCGGGAGGTTGCGTAGATGACTTCGCACACTTCCTGCGGATTGTCCGTGACAATGAAGAGCGTTTTTTTCTGATAGCGCTTGTAGAGCGTGTGGACGACCTGCGTGGTGGTGTACTGGAAAATGATGGAATAAAGAGCTTTGTCCCAGCCGAAGGTGAAGCCGGCCACGACGAGAAGAACAACGTTGAAGTAGAGCACGACGTTCCAGGCGTCTATGCCCTTGCGCTGGGAAAGATAGATGGCGATGAAGTCCGTGCCGCCGCTCGTGGTGTCCATGCGCAGG
>CALUPL010000038.1 GCA_944322635.1 uncultured Mailhella sp. | reverse complement strand
AGCTGTGGGCCAGGGACCGTATGTAGGAACCGGAACTGCACGTTACCCGGAATCGCACGTCCGGCATGTTCACCCATTGAACAGAGGCGTGCGAAACATGTATGCTTTTCACCTTGACCGGCACTTCTTTGCCGGCGCGGGCCAGCTTGTATAAGGGTTGGCCCTGGTGCTTTGCGGCGGAATAGGGCGGAACGGGCTGTTCCGTCACATCCAGCCAGGCCGTCACGGCATTTCGTGCGGCCTTTTCAAGTTCGGAGCCCGGAGCGAGGTCTTCTTCGCTCAGAGCCATTTCAGAAACTATGGAACCTTCGGCATCCCAGGTGTCGGTGGTAACGCCGAGTCTCAGCGTGCCGCCGTAGGTCTTCACCCCGCCTTCCAGCAGGTAGCCGGAAAGCTTGGTGGCATTGCCGAGCAGAACGAGCAGCACGCCGGTCGCCATGGGGTCAAGGGTGCCTGCATGACCTATTTTTTTCTGCCCGAGCTTCTTGATGCGCGCAATGGCCTGCGCGGAGCTGAGTCCCTTGGGCTTGTTGAGTACCAGTATGCCGTGCTGCTGTTCCATGCGAGAAGTCTATGTACCTTTAATTATCAGGATAGTCCAGTCCCGGCGAGACGTGTCGATTGTGCCGGAAGCACGAGGATTTCTCTCTGAAATAGTTGAATAAAATGTGATGTAACCGTTTTTTTGAACAATGCCGGGCGCGCCTTTTTTCACGGACTTTTCTCCTGATGGAAAAGGCGTACGGAATCTCAAAGTTGCGGATGGAACCTTCGGGATGCCCCGGGAAGATTTTTTGCCGTCTCTTTTGGCGACGCAGCAGGGCCTAGTTGAGAAGAGGCCGGGAAACGGGGTGCTTGGCTTCCACATGATCTTCCACTTCCGTGCCCTTCGGCGGAGTGAACTGGAAGTCCTTGGCGGAAACCGGAGCATTGGGCGTGAGGTTCGCAAGTTCGATGGTGTTGGTGTTGCCGTAGAAGTCCATGACCATGGCTCGGCGGATGAGCGATGTCGCGGGATCGAGCCAGAGCTGGGCTTCGGTGAGCTCCGTGGTAGGATCTTTGGGATAAAGCAGCAGGTGAATGAGATTTCCGTCTTCCGGTGCCTGGGCGGATTCTACGTCGAAGTCGCGGGAAAGGGCGCTTTGACCGGTAATCACCTGAATAAGGGAGCGGGAGTCTTCGGCAAGCGCGCGGGAATACCGGTAGGCGAGCTCTTCGTCGGGAAGATAGTTCCAGATTTCCTTGTCCGTGACCATGAGAAGCTCGGCATGGGGGGCGACGGTTTCCCAGCGCACGAAGAGGGGCTTCTGGAAGAGAAGCACACCGTTTCTTTTTTCCACAACGCCGCTTTCCCTCTGCAGAAGCTGCTGCGTGAAGTCGGCGCGGAAACTCTGCATTTTGGCGTAGGCGGCCTGCATCTTGTTCACCGTGGCGGAGATGTCGGCGGCGGAAGCGCCCTGAGCGAAGAGACCGAGGGAAAGAAAGGCACAGAACACGATACGCAGCAGTCTGCTCATGACATGATCCTCATTCCGCCCGGGGCAGGGCTGCAGGCGGCGGAAAGGGCCGCAGAGGCGGCTGAAAAAGGCCCGGTAGGAACCGGGCCGGGACAGAAACGCGGGGAGGCGGACCTCCCCGCGGAAGAATTATTCAGCGTCTTCGTCGGACTGGGTGAGTCCGTAGTTGTCGGCAAGAATGGGGCCGAAGAAGAAGCTGACATCACCGAGCTCTTCCTCGATGCGGAGGAGCTGGTTGTACTTGGCAATGCGGTCGGAACGGCTGGCGGAACCGGTCTTGATCTGTCCGGAGTTGGTACCTACGGCGAGATCGGCAATGAAGGTATCTTCGGTTTCGCCGGAGCGGTGGGACACGATGGTGGCGTATCCGGCGTTCTTGGCGATCTCGATGGTGTCGAGGGTCTCGGTGAGGGTGCCGATCTGGTTCACCTTGATGAGCACGGCGTTGGCAAGGCCGTCTTCAATGCCTTCGGCCAGAATGTCGGGGTTGGTCACGAACAGGTCGTCGCCGACGAGCTGGATGTGATCGCCGAGGCGGTCGGTGAGCAGCTTCCAGCCTTCACGGTCGTCTTCGGCCATGCCGTCTTCAATGGAGATGAGCGGATAACGCTTCGTGAAGTCTTCGAGCCAGTCAACCATCTGTTCGCTGGTGAGTTCGAGGCCTTCGCCGGCGATGACGTATTTGCCGTCCTTGTAGAATTCGGAGGAGGCGGCGTCGATGCCGAGGGCGACTTCCGCGCCGGGAATGTAGCCGGCGGCCTCAATGGCCTTGATGAGATAGCTGAAGGCTTCATCATGGCTCTTGAGGTTGGGAGCAAAGCCGCCTTCGTCGCCTACGGAGGTCACGTGACCGTCCTTGGCGAGAATGCCCTTGAGGGTGTGGAAGACTTCGGCGCCGATGCGCAGGGCGTCGGCAAAGGTCTTGGCACCTACGGGCATGATCATGAATTCCTGGATGTCCAGGTTGTTGGGAGCATGAGCGCCGCCGTTGATGACGTTCATCATGGGAGAGGGCATGATTTTGGCGTTCACGCCGCCGAGGTACTGATACAGGGGCAGGCCGAGGTATTCGGCAGCAGCGCGGGCCGTGGCGAGGGACACGCCGAGCATGGCGTTGGCGCCGAGGCGGGACTTGTTTTCGGTGCCGTCGAGATCGATGAGGGTGTTGTCCACCTGCACCTGACGCAGGGCGTCGAGGCCTACAACGGCTTCGGCGATTTCGCCGTTCACGTGTTCCACGGCGCGGGTCACGCCCTTGCCCTTGTAGCGGCCCTTGTCGCCGTCGCGCAGTTCGAGGGCTTCGCGGCTGCCGGTGGATGCGCCGGAAGGAACGGCGGCGCGGCCGACGTGGCCGGACTCAAGACCGACTTCCACTTCAACAGTGGGATTGCCGCGGGAGTCGAGAATCTCGCGGGCCCATACGGAAGTGATGGTGCTGTTGTTCATTGAGGAAACTCCTTGGAATATGCCGGACAAAGTCCGGGTAAGAGAACAGAATGCTAGGATAGGGCTTGAGCGCCGTTCCGGTTCCAGAGAAGCCGGAGTCCTTCAAGAATAAGATCGGGTCTCACGATGTCAAAGGCCCGGCATATTCTGGAAAGATCGTGTGCCGCGCCGCCCGTGCCTACGACGAGCGTGGGACCGGGCAGCTGTGCCTTGAGGCGATCGCACAGGCCTTCCGTCATGGCCGCGAAGCCGAAGAGAAAGCCGTGGTTCATGCTCGTGATGGTGTTTTTTCCTATGCGTACGGAAGATTCCGTCATTTCCAGGGAAATGCGGGGAAGCTTGGCCGTGCCCGAGGCAAGCGCGTTGCGCGAGGAAAAAAGCCCGGGGCAGATGAGTCCGCCCAGATAGGTGTTGCCGGACACGCAGTCGAAAGTGGTGGCGGTGCCGAAGTCCACGGAAATGATGGACGGCGAGTCGGGAAAGAGCTTTCTGGCCGCAAAGGCCGCCAGAAGCCTGTCCGCACCTACTTCCTGAGGCTGATCGTAGCCGTTCACAAGATCGATGGAAAAATCGCCGGGAAAGGTGAGGGGGGTCTTGCCGAGGTATTTCTGCAGGGCTTCGTGGAGAAGCGTGCTTACGTCGGGCACTACGGAACAGACGAGGCAGGCTGTGATTTCTTCGGCTGCAAGGCCTCTCAGGCCAAGAAGCTGCATGAGCGAGAGGCCCAGACTGTCCGCCGTATGCTGCGCTCTGGTGGGCAGGGAATAGGAAGCCTCCAGAGCATCTGGGCGGGCGAAGACTATCTTGATGCAGGTATTGCCGATGTCGGCAAGAAGGAGATGTTCAGACATGCGTGCACCACCCGGAAAAGGAAAAGACAAGAGAGTTTATCCTTTCTTCGCCGCACACGCAATGGGAAAAAGGCTCGCTTTCGTGGCCGGAGGAGTGCGGCAAGGGCCGGAATGCGGGTGTTTCTTTTCGATCGGCGGCAGTGGCTACGGAAGAGCATGACGGTGTCGTCACGGTTTTTTTTCGTGCTTCTGCGCCAGCGGATGAGCGGAGTCGTAGATGCGCGTGAGGGCGTCGAGGTTGAGATGCGTATAGCGCTGCGTGGTGGATATGCGGCTGTGGCCGAGCAGTTCCTGCACGGCGCGAAGGTCGGCTCCGCCTTCCAGAAGATGTGTGGCAAAGGAGTGCCGCAGATCATGCGGAGATATGTGCTGAGGAATGCCCGCTTCTGCGGCCCGCTCCTGGAGAATGCGCGCGGCCTGCCGTCTGTCCAGTCTTTTTCCCCGTCTTCCCAGAAAGGCGGCGCGTTCGCCGTGCACGGGCGGCACGCTGTTTCTCACGGCCAGCCAGCGTCTGAGCGCCGTCATGCAGGTGTCGCTGAGGGGAACAATGCGCTCCTTGCCGCCCTTGCCCAAGACCTGAACATGTCCGCTTTCGGGGCGTATGTCGTTCACGTCCAGCCCCAGAGCTTCGGAAATGCGCAGCCCCGAGCCGTAGAGCAGCTCAAGAAGGGCCATGTCTCTCAGCCGGAAGACCTCGTCGGCGTCCGGCGGGACCGAATCGGAGGAAGATCCCTTATTTCCCGGCTTTTCGTCCAGAAGGCTGAACACCTGATCAACGTTGAGCATGGCCGGATGCCGCTGATCCTGCTTGGGGTTGCGCACGCCGGAACAGGGATCCGCTTCTATCTTGTGCAGCCTGAGAAGGTGCCGGAACAGAGAACGCAGGGCAGAGAGCTTGCGCGCCATGGAGGAGCGAGCCATGCCCTGCCGGAACAGTGAGGCGGAAAATCCCTGCACCATATGCCGGGTGATTTCGGAAGGCCGCTCCAGACTGGCGCCAAGGCCGTGCAGGTAGGTTTCAAATTCCAGAATATCTACGGCGTAGGCTTCCACCGTGGCCTCGGACGCCCCCTTCTGAAATTCCATCCAGGCGAGAAACGTGGCGGCGGGAACGGGAAGGTCTGCCGTTATTTCGGAAAGACGGCTCATGCTTTTGCCTCATAGCGGGTATCGGTAAGACGGCGCGCCAGCCTTTTCACTTCCAGAATCATGAGCACGGCGCTTACGGAAGCGCTCGTCCATGAAGGGCTTTCCTTCTGGGCGGCGTAAAGAAGCTCATCCTGAGACAGCGGGCCGTTTTGCAGCAGAGAGAGTATGGTTTCCTCCTCTTCGGTAAGCGGCGCGGCTGAGGGAGAAAGAGGCCGGGGTTTTCTCTGTGGCCCGGCTGAAGCGGGAACGGGGCTCTGGTCGGTTCTTGCGGTTTCGGTTCGGACAGTTTTTTTGTCTTCGGCGTGATGTTCGCCCGTTCCGGGGTCGGACGGGACGGAGTAGTCCTGTGTTTCGGGGGAACGGAGGGGGCAGGCGCGTGCCTGCTGCGGTTCGGAGGGGCGTGTCGTGACGACAGGTTCGGCCGGACGCTCAGGCTTTGCGGCGCATTTTGCGGAAGACTCGTGCCGGGCGAAGCCGGACTGACCTGCAGAGAGTTTAAGATACGGAAGAAGGTCGGCCAGAATGTCAGCGGCGCGGAAAACGGGTCGGGCGCCTTCCAGAAGAAGCTTTTTCGTGCCTTCACGGCAGGCGGAACGCATGGCGTCGGGCGAAGCCACATAAACGTTTCTGCCCTGTTCGGCGGCAAGGTGCGCGGTGATGATGCTGCCGCTTCGCACATGCGAGGCCTCCGTGACCAGAACCCCGAGAGACAGACCGCTTATGATGCGGTTGCGTACGGGAAAGGCTCCCGGACCGGGCACCCAGCCCGGAGGCATTTCGCTTATGAGAAGACCTCGGGCGGCTATGCTTCGGTAAAGTTCCCCGTGTCCTGCGGGAAAGGCTCGATCCACGCCTCCGGGCAGCACGGCGATGGTGCGGCCCGGACCGGCAAGGGCGGCGTGGTGGGCGTAGCCGTCCACGCCGAAGGCCAGACCGGAAACTACGGTCACCCCGGCTTCCGACAGCTCTTCCGCCACGGCCGACGTGAAGTTGAGAGCCGCCTCCGAGCTGTTTCGGGAACCGACCACAGCCACGCAGGGAGAGCGGAGAAGAGAGGTGTCTCCCAAGGCATAGAGCAGCACGGGGGCGTCGGGCAGCTCTTTCAGAAGCGGGGGATAGAGCGTGTCGGTCCAGAGAATGACTGAGGCCTGAAGATGACGTGCGGCCTCCCATTCCGGACGGGCTTTAATCCTCCAGGTGTTGTTCAGATAGCCTTCGGCCTTCTGCATGGGCACGCCTGCTTCCGGCCATTGAGGCGCATTCATGACGGCCTCGTAGGCCGAGCCGAAATGCGTGAGCAGCAGGTATGCACCGCGGGCACCGAGACCGGCGGTGTGGCGCAGGGCAAGCGCCGCCCAGTACTCCCGGCGGCCGTCGTCGTCGAGTGCGGCAAGGGCGGAGCTGAAAGAGGTCTGACCGGCCATGTCAGGCCGCGCTCCCGCCTTCGGTGTGGAAGAGTCGTGCGGCCCTGGTGAGAGCATCCTGCGTGGCCAGAAGATAGACGATGTCTCCGGCGAGGAGCCTGGTCTGAGCATCGGGATTGTTGTTGATGGCGTCTCCCCGTCGCACGCCTGCCGCCGTAACGCCGTGTTCCTTGCGCAGTGCGGCTTCCGCTATGGTCTTGCCTGCGAGCGGAGAACCTTCCTCCACGGCATAGGCTACCAGCTGAAGATCGGGCAGGCTGTCCATGATGGAGCCGCCCATGCCCAGGCGGCGCTGCATGCCGTAGTTTTCGCGGCGTATGGCGGACACGTACTGATCTATGGTCTGACGCGGCACGAGATAGTGATTAAGCACGCGGGCGAATACTTCCAGCGAGGTTTCGAACTCTTCGGGTATGACCTCGTTGGCGCCGACTTCCTTATAGGAATCCAGATTGCCGAGAAAACGCGTGCGTACGATGATGTGCAGCGACGGGTTCATGGCTCGGGCGTTGGCGATGATGGCCCGGCTGCCTGCCGGGTCGGAAGTGAGAATGGCAAGAGCCCGGGCCGTGGAGGCGCCGAGATGTTCAAGAACCAGAGGGAAGGAGGCGTCGCCGTGGCGTATGGGTTCGGTGGCGCGGTACTTTTCCACGGTTGCAGGATTCATTTCGGAAATGATGTAGGGAATGCCGCAGCTTTTTGCGCCGTGAGCCATGATCTGACCGCCGATGCCGAAACCTATGATGATGAGATGGTCCTTGAGCAGTCTTCCGTCGCGGATGATGCCGGTTTTTTCCTGGTCTTCGTCATGTTCGTCGGAGTCGTCCGCAGCGGCTTCAGCCGTCTGCAGGTTGGGGCGTTTCAGGAGTTTTCCGGTTACCTTCGGAGCTACGCCGATGAGCAGCGGGGTGAGCACCATGGTCAGAATGCTTGAGGCAAGAAAAATCTGATAGGCGTCGTTGCTGATGAGGTTAAGACCGAGGGCGGACTTGGCGAGAACGAAGGAGAATTCGCCCACCTGGGCGAGGCTGAAGGCCGTAAGCAGGGCGGTGCGCATGGAGTATCTGAGCACGCGCACGGCGGGAACGACCATGAGAATCTTGGCGATGATGATGGCTGCCGCGCACAGGGAGATGACGGGCAGATGGGTGAGGAAGAATTTGACGTCGAGCAGCATGCCCACGGAAATGAAGAAGATGCTGGAGAATACTTCCTTGAAGGGCATGATGCTTTCAAGCGTATTCAGGCTGTATTCCGACTCCGCCATCATGAGACCGGCAAGAAACGCGCCGAGCGCGAGGGAAAGACCGAGCCAGGATGTGATGAGTGCAACGGCGAGACAAAGGCCGAGCGTGGTCATGAGCATGAGTTCGCGGCTGCGCGTGCTCACCACGCTGAACATGAATCTGTGCAGCAGATATTTGCCGAAGAGAAGAATGCCGCCGATGACGAGAACGCCCTTGCCCACGGCGAATATCATGGAATTGGTGTCAAGCTCGAGACCTCCTGCGAGCAGGGGGAAGATGAGCACCATGGGTACGATGGCAAGATCCTGAAAAATGAGCACGGCAAGACACACCTGCCCCTGCGGCGACTCCGTAAGGGCCTTCTGCTGCAGAATGCTGAGCACTATGGCCGTGGAGGAGAGAGTGACCATGCAGCCGTACACGATGCCGAGTCTCGGTCCGCTCCACCAGAAGGTGAGGAGAAACACGAAGGCCATGGTGAGCAGCACCTGAGAGGAGCCGCCCAGAAAAAGCGGCTTTTTGAGCCTTACGAGTTCCTTGCCGGAAAGTTCCATGCCGATGGAGAACATGAGAAACGCCACGCCCACGTCGGCCATGGTGTCCACCGCTTCGGGACTGGGAATGAGTCCGAGGGCAGACGGGCCGCACAGCACGCCGGTAAGCAGAAAGCCCACGATGGACGGCAGGCGGAATCGCAGGCAGACAAGAACAACGATGATGGAAAGAATAAAGAGAACGACGATTTCGCGAAGTATCATGTCTTCCATGGGGCAGTCTCTTCTGAAAAACAGCGTCGTGACGCAGTCGGTTTTCGGAAAGCCGTTATTCTGTCATGTTTCCCGGCTACATGCAATGGAGAGGCTGGCTGGAACGGCCGGCAGGGAAAGAGATCCGTCCATGCGGCGGAGGGATTTTTCCTTGCTGGCGGAAGGAGGAAGCCCCGGAGAAAAGCCGTATGGTTTCCGGCCGGGAGCAGGTCTTTTCCTCAGGGGAAGACTCTTTGACAATGAGACGAAAAGGCCCTATCCTCATGCGTTATTTCTACATTGCTGGAGTCCGCTCATGGCACAGATTCAGGCTATCAAGGGCTTTGCCGACCAGTTTCCGGCGCAGAGCCGTCTTTTTGAGATGATGGAAGCCACCGCCCGCGAGGTGTTTCCCCGCTACGGCTTCGGTGAACTTCGTACTCCGCTCATGGAATACACCGACCTTTTCTGCCGCGGCATCGGTACCGAAACCGACGTGGTACAGAAGGAGATGTACTGCATTCCCGACAGCAAGGGCCGCTCCATGTCCCTGCGTCCCGAAGCCACGGCAGGCGTCATGCGCGCCTACATTGAAAGCGGCATCTATGCCCGCGAATCCGTGAGCAGGTTTTTTACCATCGGCCCCATGTTTAGGCATGAACGCCCCCAGAAGGGCCGCATGCGCCAGTTCCATCAGATCAACTGTGAATGTCTCGGGCCGAAAGAACCCGAGGCCGACGCGGAAATCATCTGCATGATGATGGAATTTCTCGGTAAGCTCGGACTGAAGAACCTTACGCTTCAGATTAATTCCCTCGGCTGTTCCAGCTGCCGTCCCAAGTACCGTCAGAAGCTGCACGACTGGCTGGCTTCTCTTGATCAGTCGAAGCTCTGCGAGGACTGCCGCCGCCGCATGGAAACCAATCCTCTGCGGGTGCTGGACTGCAAGGTACCAGACTGCAAGGCTCTTACGGCCGATGCTCCCGTGATCCTTGAAAACGAGTGCCCCGACTGCCGTGCTCATTTCGAGGCCGTGCTGCGTCATCTCGATGCGGAAAAGATTCCCTATGAAATCAATCATCGACTGGTGCGCGGCCTTGACTACTATACCCGCACCACCTGGGAAGTGGTTTCCAATGAAATCGGCTCGCAGGGATCCGTGGCCGGCGGCGGCCGTTACGACGGACTTGTGGAACAGCTCGGCGGTCCTGCCGTGCCCGGCATAGGCTTTGCCTGCGGCATGGAACGTCTGGCTCTTCTGCTGGAGGGCAGGGAACTTCCCGAGATTCATCCCGACTTTTATGTGGCCGTGCTCGATGATTCCTGCCGCGATGCCGCTTTTGCGCTGGCACAGAGCCTCCGCCGGGAGGGTTTCTCCGGCACCATGGGCTATGAGAGCCGCAGCATGAAGTCCACCATGCGCCAGGCAGGCAAGTCCGGCGCGCGTTTTACGCTCATCATGGGGACCAACGAACTGGCCTCCGGCAGCGTCATCATTAAAAACATGGAATCTGGCGAGCAGCGTGAAGTGCCCTGCGCCGATGTGGCCGCCAGCCTGAACGCCGAACAATAAAGAGGAATGGTCATGAGCCAGTTTGAAGAAAACGAAAAGACCGTCGTGGACGTCCAGAAGGAACACGCCCGCTACATCAAGCCGCTGGGCGACTGGCAGCGTACCCATCACTGCAACGATCTGACCATTGCCGACAACGGTAAGACCGTCTGCCTCATGGGCTGGGTGCAGTATCGCCGCGATCACGGCGGCCTTATCTTCGTGGATCTGCGCGACCGTGACGGTCTCACTCAGGTGGTGTTCAGCCCCGAAGTGGCCCCCGAAGCGCATCGTGACGCCCACATTCTGCGCAGCGAGTACGTTATTGCCATCAAGGGCCGTGTCCGTCCCCGCCCCGACGGTATGACCAATCCCAATCTTCATACCGGTGAAATCGAAGTGGTGGTGCTGGAGTGGAAGCTGCTCAACACCGCCAAGACGCCGCCCTTCCTTGTGGAAGACCGTACCGACTGCTCCGAGTCCGTGCGTCTGCAGTACCGTTACCTCGACCTTCGCCGCCCCGTCATGGCGCATAACCTGCGTGTGCGTCACAATATCGTGAAGGCCTGCCGCAACTATTTGAACGAACTCGATTTCCTTGAAGTCGAAACCCCCTATCTCACCAAGTCCACTCCCGAGGGCGCCCGCGACTTCCTCGTGCCCAGCCGTCTGTCTCCGGGCGAGTTCTATGCACTGCCTCAGTCGCCTCAGCAGTTCAAGCAGATGCTCATGATGAGCGGCGTGGACCGTTACTATCAGGTGGCCCGCTGCTTCCGTGACGAAGATCTGCGTGCCGACCGTCAGCCTGAATTCACGCAGGTGGACATTGAAATGAGCTTCGTGAACGAAGATCAGGTGATGTCCATGGCCGAAGGCCTCATTGCCCGAGTGTTCAAGGAAGCTCTTGGAATAGACATTGAACTGCCTCTCAAGCGTATGCCCTACGACGAGGCCATGCGTGATTACGGTTCCGACAAGCCCGATACCCGCTTCGATCTCAAGCTCAAGGATGTGACCGAAATCGTGCACGGCTCCGCCTTCAAGCTCTTTTCCGGAGCCAAGCTGGTAAAGGCCCTGCGCGTGCCCGGCGGCGCCACCATGACCCGCAAGGAAATCGACGAACTCACCGATTTCGTGAAGGGATTCGGCGCTCAGGGGCTGGCCTGGATCAAGATTCATGAAAATGAATGGCAGTCTCCCATTGCCAAGTTCCTTTCCGACAAGGAAAGAGCCGGAATTGCGGAAGCCTGCGGTCTTGAGGTCGGCGATATCGTGTTCTTCCAGGCCGGTGAACCCGGTCTTGTGAACAACGCTCTCGGCAGCCTGCGCGTGAAGCTCGGAAACAAGCTCGGTCTCATTCCCGAAAACACCTGGAATCTGCTCTGGGTGACGGACTTCCCGCTTTTTGAATACAGCGAGGAGGAACATCGCTGGGTGGCCTGCCATCATCCCTTTACGGCCGCACAGGACGACAGTTACGACATCATGCTCACCGATCCCGCCCGTGCCAAGGCCCGTGCCTACGACATGGTGCTCAACGGCAACGAAATCGGCGGCGGCTCCATTCGTATTCACAACCCCGCCGATCAGACCCGTATGTTCGAGGGCCTCGGATTCACCGAAGAATCCGCAAAGGCGCAGTTCGGCTACTTCATTCAGGCTCTGGACTACGGCACTCCGCCTCACGGCGGCATAGCCTTCGGCCTCGACCGTGTGGCCATGCTTCTCACCGGCGCTTCTTCCATTCGTGACGTCATTGCGTTCCCTAAGAATCAGAAGGCCGCCTGCCTGCTTACCGAAGCTCCGTCCCCCGTGGACAACAAGCAGTTGCGTGAACTGGGCATTCGACTGCGTGAAAAGGCGGCTCCCGCTCCCAGCGATTCCGCGGAGTAAATCATGCTTCGTCCCGTTCTTCAGTATCCCGATCCCACGCTTGCCAGGGTCAGCGAACCCGTGGCCGAGATAAACGATGAAATCCGCTCCCTTGCCCAGGATCTGCTCGACACGCTCACCACCGTCGGCGGCGTGGGCATTGCCGCGCCCCAGATAGGAGTGCTCAAGCGCGTGGTCATCATTGACGTGTCGCAGGAAAAGAACGACCCCGATCTGCCTCAGGATTTCCGGGTGTTCATCAATCCCGTGGTCACCGTTCTCGACCCGAGAGGGCATGAGGAAAATGAAGGCTGCCTTTCCGTTCCGGAACTGCGCGCCAAGGTGAAGCGTCCCCGTCGTGTGGCCCTCGATGCCCTTGATCTCGACGGAAAGCCTGTGCACATCGAAGGTGAAGGCTACTACGGCGCCTGTATGCAGCACGAGACAGATCACCTCGACGGCAAGCTCTTCATCGACTATCTGAGCTATCTCAAGCGTTCTCTCTACGACAAGAAAATAAGGAAGGGCAGAAAGTAGCCGACGGACTGCTTTTTCCGCCTTGTTCAGAAGAGGCCCGGGCCGCAGGTCCGGGCCTCTTCGTGTAGAGCGAGAAGTGAATTGCGGGGGCCGTTTCCCGTCATGCTGGACGTGGAAGGGGATAGGCCGTACAGTGTGATGACCGTTTGCGGGGCTGAAGCGCGCATGTTCAGCTTTTCCCCGGCGTACAATACCTATCGGGCGGAAGATCGCCTTTCTTTTTCAACGGGAGCAATCATGTCGAAACTGCGCATCGTGTTTATGGGCACGCCGGATTTTGCGGCGGTCATATTGAAGGCCGTGGCCGCCTGGGAAGGCGGTGAGGTCGTGGCCGTTTACACCCAGCCCGATAGACCTGCCGGGCGGGGAAAGAAGCTGAAGGCTCCCGCTGCCAAGGAGCTGGCTCTTGAACTCGGACTGCCCGTGTATCAGCCGCGCAATTTCCGAGATGATGCCGACGTGCAGGCCCTTGCCGATCTCAGACCCGACGTGCTTGTGGTGGCTGCCTACGGGCTTCTCCTGCCTCAGCGAGTGCTCGACATCCCCGTTATGGGTCCGTACAACGTTCACGGTTCCCTGCTTCCGCAGTATCGTGGAGCCGCCCCCATACAGCGTGCTGTCATGAACGGCGATACCATTTCCGGCGTGACCATCATGAAGATGGAAGCCGGACTCGATTCCGGTCCCATGCTCCTGCAGCAGGCGGTCAGCATAGAACCGGAAGATACCGCGGGTACGCTCTTCGATACTCTGGCCGAACACGGGGCAAAGCTCATGGTGGGGGCGCTCGGCATGATAGCCGAGGGCAGGGCGGCCTTCGTGCCTCAGAATGAGGAACTTGTCACCCACGCGGCCAAGATCACTGCGGCTGAGGAGTACATCGACTGGAGCATGGATGCAAAGGCCATCCACAACATCATACGCGGACTTACGCCCGCGCCCGGAGCCAGGAGCGTACTTCACATGGAAGGCCATGACCCCGTCATGCTCCGCATGGAACCCGGTCAGCCTGTGGAGAAAACGCCGGATGCGGCGCCCGGCACGCTTGTAGGCATGGACGGTGATGCGCTTCTCGTGGCCTGCGGTTCCGGCGCCTACCGCATTAGTCATCTGCGTCCGGCGGGTAAATCCACCATGAGCGCGGCGGACTTTCGCAACGGCCGTCTGCGCGGGCTGCCCGAGCCATGGGGCGTTCTGCGCGGCAGGGATGCGTAGAGCAGGGGGATCCGCACGGGAGCTTTCCTGTGAGTTTTGGAAAAGCCGTTTTCCTTTGTTCCCGACCATGGCGAAACTTTTTCAAGCGGAAAACTCTCCAGAATCCTTTTTAAGGCGCGAAAGTGCCGCGGTATGACTCAATGGTCGAAAAAGAAAAAAAAACGCCTCAAAAACAGCCCGTCTCCGGTGTCCGCAAGGCGGCTCTGGACATTCTTCATCAGCTCTTTCGGAATGCCGACGACTCGACGCCGCTGCCGGTCGTTCTTTCCCGGTGTGCTTTGTCTGCGAACATGGACGGCCGGGACACGGCGCTTCTTTCCGAGCTGGTGTACGGCGTTGTTCGGCGTCATGCGCTGTTGGATGAGGCTCTTGCCGGATTTCTGAAGAAGCCGGATGCGCTTTCGTTTCAGGTACGCATGCTCCTGCGCCTCGGCGTGTACGAAATTCTGTTTATGGACGGCATTCCTGCCCGTGCCACGGTAAACGAGCTGGTGAATCTGGCCAGACGGCGTTTCGGGCAGGGGCTGGGGGGGCTCGTTAACGGCGTACTTCGTTCCGTTGACAGAGAGAGTGCAAATCTCCTTTCTGCCGTGCGGAAGAAGGAAGAGTCGCTGGGAAGTTTTTCTCTCGATGCGGAAGAGCTGTCTCGGGCCGCGTCGCTGCCCTTGTGGCTTGTCCGGATGTGGGAGAAGCAGTACGGCCGTGAAAAGGCCTGCCTGTTTGCCGCCAACGCTCTGACACATCCCGCGCCGTGCTGGCGTGCGAATCTGTCCAGAGCGTGGGGCGAGATGCTTGTGCAGCACTGGATTGAGCGCGGGTACGCCCCTGTGGGGCGTGGAGGCTTTTCGGCGCATGGCCTGGATAGAACCAGAGCGGATGCGGCCAGGGAGCAGGGACTTCTTGCAACGTTTGAAAAGCAGGGCAATCTGACGCGTCAGGGCTCTTCGTCTCAGCTTGTCGTCGAGCATCTGGCTTCGTGGATTCTTGAAGATGATACGCTTGCCGAAGCTCCCTTATGGGATGCCTGCTGCGGGCGCGGAGGCAAGACCACGGCGCTTCTGGAAAAGGGCGTGCATGTGGAGCTTGCCAGCGAACCGGCCGCGTTTCGTCTGGAGGAACTTAAAGGTTCACTGCTGCGTCTCGGGCTGCCGTGGCCGAGATTGCACTGCGGCCCGGCTCAGGATATTGATGAGTACTTCCCATTGATATTATTGGATGTTCCGTGCAGCGGCACGGGAACGCTGGCGAGAAATGCCGAGTTGCGCCTGCGTCTGTCTCCCGAGCGGCTTGTCGAGGCCGTGCGTATTCAGACCGACATTCTTGAGTATGCCTGGAAAAGGCTTCTGCCCGGAGGGGCGTTGTTCTATGTGACCTGTGCTCTGAACCGGGAGGAGAACGAAGCACAGATTGCCCGTTTTCTTGAAAAGAATGGCGGAACATGCCGTCTTGCGGAGCAGAGGAGCTTTCTTCCCCTTTTCCCCGGGCAGGACGCACTTTTTCTGGCCGTGCTTCGCAAGGAAGGGTAAATGCGGCATTGCCGTGCCAAAGCATCCTTGTTGAGAAGGATGCCTTGAAGTCGTTTCATCCGCCAGTGGAATATGTTCAGGCCGTGATTTTTCACGGCCTTTTTAATGCTGAAAACGCGCCGAACGGCGCGTTTTCAAACAGGAGAACAGGAACAAGTCATGTTCCGTACCCGGTACGGATGAAAGCTCCGTTGCTGAGTCAATCTTCTTTTTGCTCTTCTATGTTCGAGCTGAGAAGACTGAGAATGCGGGCCAGTTCTTCGGAACTCGTGTAGGGAATCTGGATGCGCCCCTGTTTTTCATTGCCGCTGATGGTGGCTCTGGTTCCGCTGTTTTTACGCAGAAGGGCCTGCAGGTCTTTTATCATCTGGGGTTTGGCGTTTCGGGGGGCTCGGGGCGCGGGAGTATGTTCCGGCATGAGCTTTTCCGGAAGTCTGCCGGTACGCTTGCAGACATCGGCAGCGGCTTCGGTCTCGCGGACGGAGAGATGATGCTGCATGATGGCGGCATGGAGAGCATCTCGCAGCATGGAGTCTCCTACGGAGAGCAGGGCACGGGCATGTCCTGCGCTGATGTCGCCTCGGGCCAGTGCATCCTGCATGGCGGGTGAAAGCTGAAGCAGGCGCAGGGCATTGGCTACGGCGGACCGGCTTTTGCCCAGTTGTTCCGCAAGAGCTTCCTGGCTAAGGCCGTGGGCTTCTTTGAGGGCCTGCAGGGCCTCGGCCTCTTCCATGGGGTTGAGGTCTTCACGCTGGAGATTTTCTACAAGGGCCACTGTCATGGCTTCCTTATCGGTGTACTCCGTCACGATGACGGGTACTTCCGTCAGTCCTGCCATGCGGGCCGCGCGCCAGCGCCGTTCCCCGGCCACGATTTCGTACCGCTGCGGCATTCCGGGAAGAAGACGCACCAGAAGGGGCTGAATGACGCCCTGATTTTTTATGGAAACGGCCAGTTCGCTGAGAGCGTTGTTGTCAAAAACTTTCCGGGGCTGATGTTTGCCTGGAACAAGCTGGGTGAGTGCCAGTTTCCTGGGTTCTTCGCTGCTGCTTTCCGAGGCGGAGCTGAGCAGGGAACTGAGGCCTCGTCCGAGGCCGCGTTCTGGGATGTTCATGAAACCTCCATGTGCCGCAGAACGTTGTTTACGGATGACGGCTGCGGCCGGAATTTGTTCTGACGGAAAGCACGTCTGCCGCAGCCTTTTGTCGATATGTCGTGGAAGGGCAGGAAACTTTCAGCCTTGTATCGGAATGGAGTTTTGCGGAAAGCTCAGGGTTGAGCTGTTTTGTGTACGACCTCGCGGGCCAGAGCCAGGTAGGCTTCCGCCCCTTTTGACTTGATGTCGTAGTGGAGTATGGACTTGCCGTGGCTCGGTGCTTCGGAGAGACGAACGTTGCGGGGAATGACGGTTTGGAACATATGCTTGGGAAAGCAGCGTTCTGCCTCGGCCTTCACCTGACGGGCCAGCTTGTTGCGGGAGTCGTACATGGTGAGCAGTACGCCGAGAATCTGCAGTTCCTTGTTGAGACGTTTGCGCACCTGTTCATAGGTGTGCAGCAGTTTGACTATGCCCTCGAGTGCGAAGAATTCGCATTGCAGGGGAATGAGTATTTCGTGGGCGGCACAAAGGGTGTTGATGGTGATGAGGCCGAGCGAGGGCGGACAGTCGATGATGATGTAGTCGTAGTCGTCGGCAATCTGACCGAGCAGATCGGCCAGATAGAATTCCCTGGCCATTTTGTCCACGAGTTCTATTTCAATGCCCACGAGGTCTGTGGAAGAAGGCAGCAGGGAGAGGTAGGGCGTCGCCGTGGGAAGCAGCGTTTCTTCCAGCGTGGAGGTGCCGCAGAGTGCCGTGTAGAGATTGCGAGGAAGGTTCTGCTGATCGAAGCCGAGCGAGCTCGTAGAGTTTGCCTGAGGGTCGCAATCGACCAGCAATACACGATTTTCCATGATAGCCAGAGAGGCGGAAAGGTTGACAGACGTGGTGGTTTTGCCCACGCCGCCTTTCTGGTTGGCAACAGCAATGATTCTGGCCAAAATTCAAGCTCCTTTCCCAAATTCTTTTTTTACATAAACGCTGACATGGGGAAATGCAAGGAGTGTTTCACGTGAAACATTCCTTGCATCTGGATGTACTGCCGCAGGCATATGTTTCACGTGAAACAGTGTCTGCGGGCAGGGCAGTTTTTTGGGGGGGGAAGGGCGACCGGATCAGAAAACTTTTCCTGAAAGCATTGCCTCGAAGCCGCCGCCTGCATGTATCATACAGACAATACGGGTTCTTTTTTGAGATGAAAAAGATCGTCGTTCCTTGCTGAACACGTGTCGAAAAAGGGCTGCAATGGGCGGCCGATATCGGTGCTGCGGAAGAAGTGGACCTGCCATGCCGTTCGGAGGAGTGAAAAACAGAAAATGAAGGGATTTTGCTCCGTGGGGTGAAATGCAGCACTGCCGTGTTGTTCAGCCGAAAAATCGGGAGAAAAAAGAGGCGGACGCTTTAGGGTGCCCGCCTCAAAAAAGAAATGCCGTTGCGTAAGGGATTCCGATGCTTCGGCATCAATGGCCGGTAATGTTGTACTTCTTCAGCTTGTACTGCATGAGGCTGCGGGAAATGCCGAGCAGCTCAGCGGCATGAGCCTGCACGAAGTCGGCGCGGACAAGAGCGCGCTTTATGAGTGCGGCTTCTATTTTGTCCAGAGTGTCTGCCAGATTGAGTTCCACGGGCAGAAGATCCACAGCGCTCTTGAACTGGGATTCTTCGCCGCGTATTTCCGGCGGCAGGTCTTCCACGCCGATGACAGGGCCGGGCACCATGACCATGCAGCCTTCAAGAACGTTCTGAAGCTGGCGGATGTTGCCCGGCCAGTCGTAGCCCGTGAGATAGTTCTGAGCCTCAGGGCTGAAGCTCTTGGTGGGAATGCCGTTGTCTTCGGCGATTTTTTCCGTAAAGTGGGCGATGAGAAGGGGAATATCCTCCCTCCTTTCGCGCAGCGGAGGAATGTGAATCTGTACCACGTTGAGGCGATAGAACAGGTCTTCGCGGAAGGTTCCTTCCTCAACCATTTTGGACAGGTCGCGATTCGTGGCGGCCACCACGCGGATGTCCACGCTGATGGGATCGGTGCCTCCCACACGTTCAAACACGCGTTCCTGAAGAACACGAAGCAGCTTGACCTGAAGATCCATGCTGAGTTCGCCCACTTCGTCAAGAAACAGGGTTCCGTGGTCGGCCTGCTCGAAACGGCCGCGACGTGTGGCCACGGCTCCCGTGAAGGATCCTTTTTCGTGGCCGAAGAGTTCGCTTTCGAGCACGCCCGAGTTGAAGGCCATGCAGTTGACCGAAACAAACGGGCCTTCCTTGCGCGGAGAGCTGAAATGAATGGCCCTGGCCACAAGTTCCTTGCCGGTGCCGGATTCGCCCGTGATGAGTACCGTGGAGCGGCTGACGGCCACTCTGTCCACAATGGAGAGGGTGTTTCTGATGGCCTTGGATTTGCCTATGATGTGATGGGTGCGGTAGCGTTCTTCCAGAGATTCCTGCAGCAGCTTGTACTGGCGGTGGGCCTTGGAGAGCTCCACGGCGTTGTGTACGGAGAGCAGAAGTTCGTCGTTGGCAAAGGGCTTGGTAATATAGTCGAAAGCCCCGTAGCGCATGGCCTCCACCGCGTTTTCAATGCTTCCGAAGGCGGTCATGATGAGAACGGGCAGATCGGGCCATGATTTTTTGATGCGCTGGAGTACCTCCTTGCCTGAAAGCTTCGGCATCTTCATGTCGGTGATGACGACATCGACCTCCGATTCATCCAGGAAGTGCAGTGCCATTTCCGGGTCGTTGAGAGCCGTCACCTCGTAGCCGGCATCCTTGAGAAGAGCTTCCATGACGATGAGATAGTTCTTCTCATCGTCGATGACGAGAATATGGGATATGTCACTCATGTTCCTTTCCTTGTTCTTCCGACGGCTTTCGCGTGGGGAAGCTGATGGTTATAAGGGCGCCGCCCTGCGTGGCATTGGCCAGTTTCATGCTGCCGCCGTGAGAGTCGATGATGGCCTGCACAATGGGCAGACCGAGGCCGGTGCCGTTGTCCTTGGTGGTGAAGAACGGATCCATGGCCTTGGAGAGCGTTTCTTCACTGAAGCCCGGGCCCGTGTCGCGGAAGGTAAGGATTGTCCGACCGTCTGTAGAGAGGGCACTGTCGATGAATATGTCTCCCTTGCCCTGCATGGCCTGCTGCGCATTGGCCAGAATATTGTAGAAGGCGCGATAAAGCAGATCGGCGTCGCCGAGAACGGTGGTCTCGGGGGAAATGTCGATATGCACGTCAACGCCCTGGCGCCGGAATTCTCCGCCGAGAAAGGCCATGGCCTTGTTGATGATTTCCTGAAGACTCACCACGTCCTGACGCGGCTGACGGGGACGGGCGTAGTCCAGAAAGTCGTTCACCGTGGTTCCCAGACGACAGGACTCGTCGTAAATGGCGGAAAGCATGGCCTGAGTAGTGGCGTCTTCGGTCTTGTGCCTGCGGATGAGAAATTCCGAGCTGGATCGGATGATGCCCAGAGGATTTCTGATTTCATGAGCAATGGAGGCTACCATGCGGCCCATGCTGGCCAGTTTTTCCGCCTGATGCAGCTGTGCTTCAAGCTGTCTGTTCATGGCCATGCGTCGGCTCAGGGTATATTCTGCCTTGCGTGCCACGAAGTGCAGCAGAAAGAAAAGTATGAGCGTTGAAATGAGAAATCCCGTGATGATGAGCCACTGTGAGCGGATGGTTCCCCGGTACTGTGGCGTCATGTCCTGCACGATTTCCAGAACGCCCAGTACGGGCACGGGCTGCCCGTGCAGCCTGAGTCCCTGAAAATCGGCATCCACGGTCAACGGAAATATGGTGCGGAGCAGAAAGGTTCCTTTTTCCAGATGCGGAGTGATGAGCGCCTGTGCATAGGGTATGGCGGAGAGTACGTCGAAGTGATGGGGTTTGCCCTCGAATACCAGCGGAATGCCCGCAGTGTACATGTCGGTGCGGCGTACTTCCTTGGGATCGGTGGAATAGAGAATGGTGTAATGGTCGTCGAAAAGGCGCACGCTCTCCAGCTGCAGACCATGAAGCTGGGACTGAATGACTTCGTCGAGCAGCTTGTACTGTGCAGGATTGGAAAGTGCCACGCGGCCCGAGGCGTAGGTGACGGGAAGCGTAAACTTGCGGAAAATTTGACGATTGATGTTGTCTGCGAGCAGCAGCGCGTATTCCTCCTGGCTTTCCAGCATGGAGCGGTTCATGGTGCTGCCTATGAAAAGCGTGAGGATGACGCTGGAAATGAGAATCAGCACCAGCGAGATGTAGGAAAAGAACTTGGCCAGATTGAACGGCAGTTTGTTTTCCGTGTTGTTCTGAGGTGCGTCATCCATGGAAATTCCTTCGAAAAAGACGTGACGCCGCCGAAGCGGCGCTTTTGATGGAAGAGGGGGAGGTAGAGCCTCCCCCTCCTGAAATCGGTTCGATTCAGTTGCGTCCGGTCTCTCCGGGAACGTGTTTTGCACGTTTTTTTCTGCCCGGAGTCAAGACAGGAGCCGTACGGTCTTGATCAGAAGTTCATGGTCTGCGACGGAATGGCGGTGAACAGGGCCAGTCTGGCCGCATCTTCTTCTGATCCGGGCATGCCGAGACGGGCGCGGGCCAGCTTCTTGCCGTTTTCCACGGCGGGCTGATCCACGGGGTTGATGCCCATGAGCCAGCCGGTGAAGATGGTGGCGGCTTCGAGCAGCATCATCATCTTGCCGGCGGAATAGGCGCTCTCATCGAGCATGTCAAGGTGCACGACGGGCACGTCCTTCTGCGCCAGCGTGGCGCGGGTGGCCAGAGTTTCGGCGTCGAGAATATCGCCGAAGGTGTGCCCCTTCAGGTACTGCCACTGCTCGGGCAGTTTTGTGGGCATGGACAGCAGTTCCTTGTTGGCCGGGGTGCTGACGAACAGGCAGATTTTGTCCTTGGGGCCGTCGAGGAACATCTGGAGCAGAGAGTGCTGATCGGTTACGCCGGTGGCGGGAATGGGCATGGTACCCTTGCCGTCCTTGCCGAGGCTTTCGGCCCACAGCTGACAGAACCAGGGACCGAAGGTGGACCATGCAGGAATGTAGCAGAAGTAGATGATCTGACTCTTGCCCGCTTCGGACATCTGCCAGGCCCAGCGGGCAAGCTTCCAGGAGGGATGCTCGAGCAGCAGGTCGGGATTTTCCGCAAGAGGACGGCCTACGGAAATGGCGCCCTGAATGAGCCCCTTCCAGTCCATGCCGAGGAACACGGCGGGAACCATGCCCACGGCGGAAAGCACGGAGTAGCGGCCTCCGAGGTTGTCCGGTACGGGAAGGGAACGCAGAGCGTACTTGTCCACCTCGTCGCGCAGGAATCCCTTGTTGGCATCGGTCACCACAAAAAGATGCTCCTGCCAGGTGCCGGGGAGTTTTGCCTGCAGCCAGGGCAGAACAAGGAGATACTGGGCTATGGTCTCAATGGTACCGCCGGATTTGCTCACCACGACCACCAGAGTGTCTTCGGGAACGAGCTTGTCCAGCTGGTCCTGAAGCCATTCGGGATGCACGTTGTCGGCTATCCACAGACTGGGGCCGTCGTAATTGGGACGATCCTGCCCGGGAGCGAAGGCCCGCTGCAACGCACGGGGACCGAGCGCCGAGCCGCCGATGCCGAGCAGCAGCATGTGCTTGAAGCTTCTAAGAAATTCTTCATGAATTTCAAGCTGATGAATGAGATCCTCCGCAAAGGGAAGAGCCAGGAAGGGAAGCACGGGCAGTTCTTCCTTCAGCTTTTCGATGAAGCGGGAATCATCGGAAGGACGGTCGGTAACGCCGCCAAGCCATGCATGGGCCCAATCAAGTTTTGCCTGAGTCATAAACGTACCATCCGGTAAAGAGGTTTTGAGCGAGGTATCTTCGAGAATGAACTGTTCCGGCAAATGCTGGCATTTTCCGCCCCGTGCGGGGAGTGGCGCCAGGCTAGTCGTACAGGGCTTTTTTCATGCGATGCAAGGCATCCATGAGCACGTCGTCGGAAACGGCATAGGAGAGGCGTATGCAGTGCGGGTCGCCGAAGGCTTCGCCGGGAACGCAGGCCACGCGGGCTTTTTCCAGCAGACGGGCGCACACGGCTTCACCGCTGGGCATGTCGGGCGTGAAGAGGGCGCTCACATCCGGGAACAGGTAGAAGGCACCTCCGGGACGGTTGCACACCACGCCGGGCCAGGTGGAAATTTCGGCCATGGCGAGATCTCGGCGGCGCAGGAAGGAGAGACGCATTTCTTCCACGCAGTCATAAGGACCGTCCAGCGCGGCTACGGCAGCCTTCTGGGCTATGGAGCACATGTGGGAGGTCATCTGTCCCTGCAGCTTGGAGCACTGCCTGATGAGATCATCATGGCCGAGAGTATACCCGACGCGCCAGCCGGGCATGGAGAAGGCCTTGGAAAGACCGTTCAGAATGGCGATTTTTTCAGGATATTTTTCCCACCAGTGCGCGGCGCTCACGGGTTTTCCGTCATAAACGAGCTGATCGTAGATTTCATCGGCCAGGACGAAGATGTCGTGCTCGAAGCACCATTTGACGAGGTCGTCCACTTCCTTTTGCGTGTAGGCGACGCCCGTGGGGTTGGAGGGAGTGTTCAGAATCATCATGCGGGTGTTCGGCGTGACGGCCTTTTCGAGGTCGGAAGCGTCGATGCGGAAGCCTCGGGAGGAGTCCGCCTTCACAAGCACGGGATTGCCGCCGGCAAGGCGGATGAGATCGGGGTAGCTGGTCCAGTAGGGGCAGGGCAGCAGCACGTCGTCGCCGTCGTTGAGCATGACGAAGAGCGTATTTGCCAGAGACTGCTTGCCGCCGGTGGTGAGAATGACGTTTTCAGGCTTTGCCGTCACCTGGTACTGACGCTGAAAATAATGGCAGACAGCGTTTCGGGCTTCCATGATGCCGTTGACGGGGGTGTATTTGGTAAAGTTTTCGTCAATGGCCTTTTTGGCGGCTTCACAGATGTGAAGCGGAGTGGGGGCGTCGGGCTCTCCCACGGCCAGACTGGTGACGGCTATGCCCTGCGCCTTCAGTTCAAGAGCCTTGGCATTGATGGCAAGTGTGGCGGAGGGCTTGATTTTTTTCATTCTCTCGGCAAAGTTCATGGTTGCGCTTCCTGGTTGATATGAGCAATAAAAGGCCTGACGGTCACGCTAAACTCTATCAACTTCAATGCGGCCTGTAAATTGATGTTTGGTACGTCAAAGGCTTGCGACGGATTGTTGCACTGCCTTTGCATCCTTTGACGGCAGCCGTTTTTTCAAGACTCGCGCAGTGTTGTCTGTGTGTGTCCCCGTGTGGAAAAAGAAAGAGAGATTATATGGACACGCTGCTTTTGAAGTATCCGGAAGGCAGTCGCATTGGTCGGTTCATCCGCAGGGAGAAGCGTTTTTTCGTGTTTGCGGAGCTGGACGGCCGGGAGGTTGCGGCACACACCAACAACACCGGTACCATGCTCGGTCTGCTGCGTCCGGGGGTGCCGGTTCTTCTGTCTCCGGCCCAGAATCCCTCACGGAAGCTGAAATGGACGGTGGAGGCTCTGGGACAGCCTGACGGCAAGGGCTTTTTCTGGGTAGGCGTGAACACGTCCATGCCCAACAGGCTGCTTGAAATCATGTTTCGCAGAGGGCTGCTTTCCTGGGCGGAGGGGTATGCGACGTTCCGGCGTGAGGCCGTGAACGGAGAAAGCAGACTCGACGGCCTTCTGACCGGTCCGGGCCTGCCGGACCTGTGGGTGGAGTGCAAGAACGTGACGCTTGCGGAAGACTCCGTGGCGGCCTTTCCCGATGCGGTGACGGTGAGAGGCGCAAAGCATCTTCACACGCTCATGCGTCTTGTTTCTGAAGGGCACAGGGCTGCCATGCTGTATGTCATTCAACGCCCTGACGGTCGCTGTTTCGACGCGGCCGACTATATTGATGCCGATTATGCCGAAGCCCTGCATCTTGCCGGGCGTTCCGGAGTGGAGGTGTATCCCACGGTGGTGCACGTGCGCGAGGACGGCATTCATTACGGCGGAATGCTTCCGTATCGGGAAGCTCAGGCGAAAGCTTTGCTGGATCAGGTGCGCAGTCGTGTGCGCGGCGTTTGCTGACTCAATATCTGCCGGGAGGTGAGTTCATGGGTAAGAACATCATCATCGTCATGCTTGCGGCGTTGTGCGTCTTTTTTGCCGCCTACACGTACATGGAGCACAGGGCGTGGAAGGAGGCGGAAATAACGCCCGCCGAATACGGAGGGCTCCTGATGCTGCGCGATGCGTATTCCGCGGCGGATTATCGGGAAAAGGTGCTGCCTCTTGTCCGTGAGGCCTTTGTGCACGGCCGGGTAACGCGGGAAAGTCTTGAGGCGCTCGGCGCCCGGCTTAACGGTCTCGGTTCCCGTACGCTCGATATTCTTGAGGCGGAACGCACGAGTGAGCGCGTATCCCGGGCCTGGGACGATGCCCGTGACGGAGCGGCGGCGCTCGGAGAAAGTCTTGGCCGTCAGATGGGAAAGGCCATGCGGGATCTCGGCAACGCCGTGGAGGGACTGAAGCCGAAGCGCATACCGGAAGATTCGGCACGTCGCGACGGACGAGTGGAACTGTAGATTCGAGACGGGGAAGTTTTGTTTTTCGACCTGCTCCGGTTTGAACATCAGAAAGTGAGGCCGTATCATGCCTGTTGAAGGGCGGTCGGCAAGAGGTGCTTCTGAGTTTTTTTGAAAGGCATGCCTGGTCTCGGACAGCTCCGCGGCCTGCATGAGAAGAAAAAGGACGGCGCTTTCGATGTGTTGGAGGCGCCGTCCTTTTGTACATGATGGGAAGGGGTCTTTTGTATCCGCTTGTTTTTTATTTTGTCTGAAGGCTGCGTTTATTCTTTTGCTGCGGCAGAGCGGGCCGGGAGCCGCGCCCTGCCGCGAGGTAAGGAAAGGAATGTTTAGAAGCCCGCGGCGAGTCCGTCGCCTCTGGGATCGGTTGCGCCCTGAAGCACGCCGTTCTCACGAACGAGAATGGCTCCGGCATGGCCCATGGTGTCGGTAAAATCGTCCACGACCTTTACGGGATGGCCGCGTTTCGTCAGTTCCTCGACAACGGCGGGGGAAATGCGTCCTTCAAGCTTTACGTCGTTGGATGCCGCGCCCCAGGTGCGGCCGTAGAGCCAGCGGGGGGCGGTAATGGCTTCCTGCGGCGTCATGCCGAAGTCCACCACGCGGGTCACAATGGCTGCCTGAGTCTGAGGCTGGCCTTCGCCGCCCATGGTGCCGTACACGAGATAGGGTTTGCCGTTCTTAAGAAGCATGGCCGGATTCAGGGTGTGCATGGTGCGCTTGCCGGGTTCGAGACGGTTCACATGCTTCGGGTCGAGAGAGAAGAAGCTGCCGCGGTTCTGAAGAAGAACGCCCGTGCCTTCGGCAACGATGCCGGAACCGAAGTCGTGATAGATGCTCTGAATGAGGGAGACGGCGTTGCCGTCGCTGTCCACCACGCCGAGCCAGATGGTGTCGCCTTTGGGATCGAGAGGGGATTTGGGGCCGGCCGCCCTTTTCATGTCGATGCGCGAGGCCTGTTCCCTGCCGTGTGCCTTCGAAAGCAGTCTGTCCAGAGGAATGGACACGAAGGCGGGGTCGGAAAGATACCGGTCGCGGTCGATGAAGGCTTCCTTGGTGGCTTCAATGAGGGCGTGGTAGTAGTCTGCGCTGCCTTCTCCCATGGCCTTCACATCGAAGTTGTTCAGAATGTTCAGAATTTCGAGAGAGGCCATGCCCTGCGTGTTCGGCGGCAGGTTGCAGGCCGTAAGTCCCCGGTAGTTCACGCTTATGGGCTTTACCCAGTCGGCCCTGTGCGAGGCGAAGTCCTCAAGCGTGAGCATTCCGCCGTGCTTTTCCAGGTCGGCTACGATTTTTTTTGCTATGCCGCCCTTATAGAATTCTTCCGCTCCCTTTTCAGCAATGACGCTCAGAGTGGAGGCAAGATCCGGCTGACGGAACATGTCGCCCGTGACGAGGGGCTTGCCGTCCTTCATGAACACGCGGGCAAATTCCGGGAACCTTTGCAGGTCGCGGAAGACCTTGTCGTCGGGATCGGCATTCACGGCGCTCCAGTAGGAAAGAGAAGTGCTTACCGGAAAGCCGTCCTTGGCGTAGCTGATGGCCGAGGCGAAGAGTTCCTTCCATGGCATGGTTGTTTTGAGATCGGACTTGCTGTAGCGGTAGGCCTCATCCCAGCCGGAGACGGCTCCGGGAACGGTGTTTGCCGCCAGATAGCCGCGGGAGGGAATGGCCGTGAGACCTTTGGAGGCGTAGAAGTCGATGGTGGCTTTCGAACCTGAGCGGCCGCTGGCATTCAGACCGTGGAGTTCTTTCGTCTTCGCGTTGTAGATGAGCCAGAAGTTGTCGCCTCCGGGAGTGCACATCTGAGGATAGACCACGGCCAGAGTGACGGCTGTGGCTATGGCGGCGTCCACGGCATTGCCGCCGCGACGCAGAATGTCGAGACCGGCCTGCGTGGCCAGATAGTTTGGGGAAGTCACCATGCCGTGAGTGGCCAGAGGATTGGTGCTCTGCGAAACAGTGGCACAGTAGGTCGGTGTTTCCATGGCTGCGGCTCCGTGGCGGGGGACAGCAAGCAGAGCGCAGAGCGCTGCTGCTCCGAATACTGCCGCCCGTTTGAAACAGATATTCATGCGTGCTCCTAGAGTAGGGTTTTATGGGACTTTGTCCATTCCCGTTTGACGCATGATGTTTTTGCAAGTTTCGTGCCGAAATATTTTTTTGTGCTTTGCCTGATGGTTGGAATAAAAATGGTTTTAATGGGGCTTCGGGATAGTCTGTTTTTGTTTTGCTTCGCACGCTGAAACGTATGCTGCATGAAACAAAAAAATACTGTTGCAAGAAGAAAAAGTCCTTCTCCGGTCTGCCGCTGGAAAAGAGCGATTGCCGACTGAGAAGATGACTCGCGTGAAAATGTTTTTTGGTTCTTCCGCTTGTCGGAAAAAATGCAGCGGAGACGAAAAAGGCCCCAGGCATGTTTCCCGGGGCCTGAAGAGTCTTTAGTTCTGTTCTTCGTCGAGTTCCCTTGTGTAGCGGCACTTGGGATTGGGGCAGGCTATGTGACGGCCTTTCGCACGGGTGGTCTTGATGACCAGAATGGGCGAGTGGCACTCGGGGCAGGTTTCGGCTACGGGCCAGTCCCACACGGCATAGTCGCATTCAGGGTAGCGGTTGCAGGAATAGAAGAGCTTGCCCTTGCGGGAGCTTTTTTCCACCAGTGTGCCCTTGCCGCATTTGGGGCAGGTCACCCCCGTGGAGAAGGGGGCGGCGTAATCGCATTCAGGGTAGCGTGAGCAGCTTAAAAAGCGGCTGCCCGTGCGCGACTGCTTGAGAATGACGTCGCCGCCGCATTTGGGGCAGGTACCCATTTTCTGATGCTCTTCCTTCGGGCGTTCCTGAGGAATGATCTTGCCTTTTTCATCGCGGGTGAAATTGGTGGTGTAGCGGCATTCGGGGTAGCCCGTGCAGGCCAGAAATTCTCCGCTTTTTCCGAACTTCACTACAAGAGGCTTGCCGCATTCGGGGCAGGGAACGTCGGTAGTGAGTCCGCCCTTCACCGGAGCCATGTTTTTGGCGGCGGCTTCCAGCGTGGGATTGAAGTCCTTGGAAAAGTCCTTCATGAGATCCACCCAGCCGAGTTCTCCGTCGGCCACCTTGTCGAGATTGTTTTCCATTTCGGCGGTAAAGCCCACGTCCATGAGTCTTGCGAAGTGGTCGCGCAGCTGGGAGCAGACCACTTTGCCGAGATCGGTGGGAACGAAGTGCTTGTCTTCCAGCCGTACGTATTCGCGATCCTCGATGGTGGAAATGATGGTGGCATACGTGGAGGGACGGCCTATGCCGCGTTCTTCCAGTTCGCGCACCAGGGATGCTTCGGTGTAACGGGGGGCGGGCTGCGTGAATTTCTGTTCCTTTTCCAGCTTCTGCAGCGTGACGACTTCGCCTTCATGCAGAGCGGGAAGCGCGGCCTCCTCTTCATCTGCGGAACGAGGCATGACCGCAAGAAATCCGGGGAAGAGCAGACGTTCGCCTTTGGCCTTCCACAGTCCGGGACCGCAGGTCAGGGATACGGAAGTGTCGTGATAGGTGGCGGCGGCCATCTGCGAGGCCACAAAGCGGCACCAGATGAGGTTGTAGAGTCGGTACTGGTCGGGAGTGAGAAAATCCTTCACGTCCTGAGGCGTCAGCGAGATATCGACAGGACGCACGGCTTCGTGGGCGTCCTGAGCGGAGGTTTTGCCCTTGAAGGTTCGGCCTTTGCCGCCGGGTGCCATGTAATCCTTGCCGAAACGCTGTTCTATGTATTCGGCGGCACTTTTCTTGGCTTCATCGGCAATGCGTACGGAGTCGGTACGCATATAGGTGATGAGGGCCGTGGTGCCGCGCTCGCCGAGCTCGATGCCTTCATACAGGCGCTGGGCCGTGGCCATGGTTCGTTTTGAGGTGAAGCCTATGCGCTGGTTGGCCGTCTGCTGCAGAGTGGAAGTAGTAAAGGGCGGCAGAGGATTGCGGGAACGCTCCTTTTCCTCCACCTGCGACACGACAAAGGGCTGACCGGCCATGGCCTGTTCCAGAGCGTCGGCTGCGGCCTTGCTGGCAATGAGAATCTTGCGTGCGCTTTTTTCCCTGTCTTTTTCCTTGTTGTCGCCGGAGTCGGAAAGTTCCCTGAGTTTTTTGGCAAAGGCTGTTTCAATTTTGACGAGTTCCGCCTTGAAGGGCGGGGGCGTGGCACCTGCAAGAAGGGCGCGGAATGTCCAGAATTCTTCGGGCACGAAAGCAAGGCGTTCCTCCTCTCGTTCCACGATGAGCCGGAGAGCCACGGACTGTACGCGTCCGGCGGAAATGCCGCGCTTTACGGTTTTCCACAGCAGCGGAGAAATCTTGTAGCCCACGAGACGGTCAAGCACACGGCGGGCCTGCTGCGCGTCGAAGAGGTTGGGATTGATGTCGTGCGGATGTTCCAGCGCGTTCTTTACGGCGCGGGAGGTGATTTCGTTGAACTGAATCCGCTTGATGTTCTTTGCTTTGTTTTTGATGACCTCGGCGATGTGCCAGGCAATGGCTTCTCCCTCGCGGTCGGGGTCGGGCGCGAGATAGACGGTGTCGGCCTTGGATGCCGCGTCCTGCAGGTCGCGGACCACTTTTTCCTTGCCCTTGATGATTTCGTAATGAGGGGCAAAGTCGTGGGCCTCATCCACACCGATTTCTCTGGTGGGCAGGTCGCGTATATGCCCGACGCTGGCCTGCACCATGTACTTGTTTCCCAGAAATTTCTTGATGGTCTTCACCTTGGCCGGTGACTCCACGATAATCAGATCCTTGCCCATAGCTCGCTCACAAGTAGGAATTTCAAAGGGAGGTTGAGCCTCCGTCGTCAAGGAACATACGTTAAAAGGGGGGTGCGTCAAGTCCCGGGTGGCACAAATGACGCATTTATCCTGCTCACGCAGGGCTTCTCGGGCACGAAAGCCCGTTTCGGGGGCAGATGGACTCAGCAGAGCGTCGCTTCGAGGGCGCTGCTGTCGAAAATGATGTTTTTCGGACCCAGACCGAGCTCGTGCCAGCGTGTTTTCAAAGATCCGCCGTCGCCGTACAGAAAGCCCTGACAGAAGCGCGGCAGTGTGAGCTGCAGAGGGGGGCGGCCGAGCCTGTTCACGGCTTCTTCGGCGGAAAGAAGAAGCGCTTCGGCCTGGATGAGCGCGCCGAGGGCCGGATGCCTCGGTCCGGCGAGAAGGACGGAGTCGAAGGCGGGCTCCGGAGCTACGGAAAGTCGTATGACGGAAACTTCCGCCTGCCAGGCAAGCCGAAGAGCCTCTCCCAGGGTGCGCACGGTCTGTTCCGTGGTCCACGGCCGGTATCGGCCTTCACGGTACCAGCGTGCGAGTACTGTGCCGTCGGGCACGAGACAGGGGTAGAAGCGCAGACAGGAAGGCGAGAGGGAAAGGGCTTTTTTCACATCGGCAAGAAAGACTTCCGGCGTGCTTCCCGGCATTCCCGGAAGAAGCTGAATGCCGAGCTGAAGTCCGGCCTCTTGTACTTTTAGGCATCCTTCTTCGGCAGCTTTTCCCAAATAGCCCCGCCGGGAAAGGGAAAGTGCTTCGTCATTGAAGCTCTGTATGCCGAGCTCCACGAGATCCACGCCGTTCAGGAGAAGTTCGTTCAGAACGGAGGAAACAAGGGCGTCCGGCCGCGTGGAGCAGCGTGCGTGCGTAATGCGTTTTTCTTCCCGGAGTCTGCGCAGAAGATTCAGGCAGCAGCTGCGGTCGGAAGCGGGGATCGCCGTGAAGGTGCCCCCGTAAAAGGCCAGTTCCCGACCCTCGCCCTGGCGGCAGGCAGGCAGTTGAGATGTTGCGGCATAGGCATTTTCAAGGATGAGACGAATATTTTCCGAATCTCCCGCTCCCGTCTGTCTGTCCTGCGCACAGTACACGCAGTGCCCCGGACAGCCGAGAAAAGGCAGGAATACCGGAATGATGCGATCCGCTCTGTGCTGCCGTGTTCCTGTTTTGAAACGAATGCGGCAGGGCTCTGCAGCACCGGAATGAGGTAAAAGAGGTGACATTTTTTTTCCTTGGGAGAAAAGCTCTTGATGTTCTAATCGCTTGCGCTTAGGATGACAAGGTCTTCCCCGCGTCAAAAACGCGGAAGGTCTTTGGAGGTCTGTACTGTCATGTCTGAAGAAAAATGCATTTTTTGCCTTATCGCAAAGGGGGATATTCCCAGTGCGAAGGTCTATGAGGATGATGCCGTTCTGGCGTTTCTTGATCTTTCTCCCGTGCATCCCGGCCATACGCTGGTGATTCCCAAAAAGCACTACAAGGACATGCTTGAAGTATCCTGCGACATTGCTCCTGCGGTGTTCTCCGCGTTGAAGAAGGTAGGGGCGGCCGTCATGAAGGCTACCGGCGCCACGGGGTTCAACGTCATGCAGAATAACGGATTGTCTGCAGGGCAGACCATGTTTCATATCCATTGGCACATCATTCCCCGTTTCGACGGGGATGGGCTCGGCGTGTGGGAGCAGGGGAATTATCCCGACGCCGCAGCCATGCAGGCCATGGCCGCGAAAGTGGCCTCGTGCCTGGAATAGTAAATCCGTATCAGGAAGGAATGGCAGGAGGAAAGCATGAACAAGGCTCTGACCAAGGCTGACATTGTGGAAGCGGTGTACAATGACAAGAATCTCGGCCGCAACCGTGCGGAAGTGAAGAATATCGTTGAAAACCTGCTTGCACTGATGAAGCAGGCCATCAAGAAGGATGACGCTCTTCTCATCAGCGGATTCGGCAAGTTTGAAGCCTACGACAAAAACGCCCGCAAGGGACGCAACCCGCAGACCGATGAATCCATCACCCTGCCGCCGCGCAAGGTAGTGGTGTTCCGTCTTTCCCGCAAGTTCCGCATGGAACTCAACGGCGGCGAAGCGGCATAGTCTCGGGCGGTGTCCCATGCAAGAAGGGCCTGCTTCGGCAGGCCTTTTTTCTTGCCCGAAAATCGGACGGCATGCCTGTACTACCGACTTTTTTTGAGCTAGAGCAATGTTACTTGATATGCGCGGCGGTTTTTGGGTTTCGGAATGCGTCCCGTATTGAAGGCGACGTGCGGAAATCCTATCCGCGCAATGATCATGCCCGCAGCCTGAGCCTTTTCGGCGCGGAAATCCTGGCCTTCGGGTCAGTCATGGAGAATTGTCATGTCCGTTCCCGTACTCGACGCCGCCGCTTGGACGGCGAAGCTCATGGAGCTGCCGCGCAAAGGCGCGGCCAATGTCACGGCCTTTTACGAGCATCGCATGGGGGCCGTCTGCCGGGATGCCCGTCTGCTGCTTGTTCCGCTGGATGACCACATGGTACACCGCGGCGACGCCATTTTTGAAAGTCTTACCTTCCTTGAAGGCCGCATCGTGCAGCTCGACGCCCATCTTGAGCGCATGAAGCATTCCGCCTCCACGCTGTCGCTGGTTCCTCCCTGTCCGTGGGAGGAGGTACGCTCAATCATGCTTGATGTGGCAAGAGTCGGCGGCGAGCCTTACGGAGGACTCAAGGTGCTGCTCGGCCGCGGCTGCGGTGGGCTCGGCGTGGATCCTGCGGAATGCCCGCAGAGCAGCCTGTACATAGTGGCCACCAAGGGGCATCCCCTTCCCGAGTCCTTCTGGGAGAAGGGCCTTACGGCGGCAAGAAGCGCAGTTCCGGCCAAGCAGGAATGGCTTGCGCAGATAAAATCCACCAATTATCTCGCCAATGCGCTCATGGCGAAGGAAGCCAGGGAAAAGGGCGTGGACCTCACCTTTTCCTTCGACGATGAGGGCTTTCTTGCAGAGGCGGCCATTGCCAACGTTGCGCTGGTGGACAGAGACGGCCGCATGCTCATGCCGCAGTTCCGGCATGCGCTTCCCGGTACCACCGCCATACGGGCCATGGAACTCGCCAGAGACTTCATGCCCGTAGTTATCACTGATATCACTGAAGAAATAGTGGAACAGGCTTCCGAGATTCTGGTACTTGGTACTACATGCGAGTGCGTGGCGGTCACGCACTACAACGGCAAGCCTGTAGGCGACGGCCGTCCCGGTCCCATGGCGGACAGGCTGCGCCATCTGCT
>CALUPL010000037.1 GCA_944322635.1 uncultured Mailhella sp. | reverse complement strand
TGTTCGGCCGACTCAAGGATTGGCGCAGAATAGCCATGCGTTATGACCGTTGTGCCCACACGTTCTTTTCGGCTATTTGTCTCGCTGCCATTGTCATCTTTTATATTTAATGAGTCCTGAACCTAATTAAAAATGCCGAAAGGCCGTGCGCGCACGGCCTTTTTCCGTTCCGGCATCGGGTCTGCACGTCTGTCGAATCCGTCTGTGCCGCATCAGCGTCGTCTCTCTTTCCCTTTTCCAGAGACGCAAGGGATTTTCGGAACTTGCTCCGGCGATTCTGGACATTGCCCGGAAAGTGATTAACCTTGCTGCGAAAACACTTGAAGAAAACGCGGAGGGCTTCTGCGGAAGCCGCCTCCGCATATCAGGAGTACAACCATGTGGGAATATACCGAGACTGTCCGTGACCACTTCCTGCATCCCCGCAATGCGGGCGTGCTCGAAGACGCCAACGTCATCGGCGAGGCCGGAAGCCTTGCCTGCGGCGACGCCCTCAAGCTCATGCTGAAAGTCAACGACAAGGGCATCATCGAAGACGCCAAGTTCCAGACCTTCGGCTGCGCCAGCGCCATTGCCTCCAGCTCCGCTCTGACCGAACTCATCAAGGGCAAGCATATGGATGAGGCCGCCAAGCTGACGAACAAGGAAATCGCCGACTATCTCGGCGGTCTTCCCAAGGAAAAAATGCACTGCTCCGTCATGGGCGAGGAAGCACTGGAAGACGCCGTCCGTCACTGGAAGGGACTTCCCTCCAAGGCTCAGGCGGAAGAAGGCCGTCTCGTGTGCAAGTGCTTCGGCGTGACCGACCTGCAGATCATCAAGGTAGCCAAGGAAAACAACCTCACCACCGTTGAGGAAGTGACCGACTTCATCAAGGCCGGCGGCGCCTGCGGCAGCTGCAAGGACGACATTCAGTCCATTCTCGACAAGCTGCATGCCATGGAAAAGCCCATGCAGGAAATCAAGCCCGTGCCCCGCATGACCAACGTGCAGCGCATGCAGAAGGTCATGACCATCATCAATGAAGACATTGCTCCCCGCCTCGCCCTCGACGGCGGCACCATTGAACTTGTGGACGTGGACGGCACCACCGTCGTGGTGGCTCTGCGCGGAGCCTGTTCCGGTTGCAGCGCCAGCCAGCTGACACTGAAGAATCTGGTGGAAAAGACCCTGCGCGAGCAGGTGGATCCCGCCATCAATGTTGTGGAGGCGTAACATGGCCGACGTTACCGATGTGATTTATCTTGACAACAACGCCACTACGAGGGTTGCTCCCGAAGTAGTGGAAGCCATGATGCCCGCCTTCGGCCCGCTTTACGGCAATGCCTCCAGCATGCACACCTTCGGCGGTCAGATGGGTCACTACATTCAGAAGGCCCGTACTCAGGTAGCCGACATTCTCGGCGCCGATCCGGAAGAAATCATTTTCACTTCCTGCGGTTCCGAGTCCGACAACTCCGCCTGGTACTCCGCCACGGAAACCCAGCCGGACAAGCGCCATGTGATCACCACCAAGGTGGAACACTCCGCCGTGCTCGCCTACGGTCACTACCTCGAAGACAAGGGCTACGAAGTGACTTGGCTCGGCGTGGACGACAAGGGCCGCCTCAACCTTGAAGAGCTGGAACGCGCCATCCGTCCCGACACGGCTCTCGTGTCCATGATGTACGCCAACAACGAAACCGGCACCATCTTCCCCATTGTGGACGTGGCCAGAATCGTCAAGTCCCACGGCGTGCAGCTTCATGTGGACGCCGTGCAGGCCGTGGGCAAGGAAGTCATCGACCTTGCCAAGCTGCCCATCGACTATCTGGCTCTCTCCGGCCACAAGCTCCATGCCCCCAAGGGCATCGGCGCATTGTACGTTCGTCGCGGCACCCGCTTCCGTCCCTATCTCAAGGGCGGTCATCAGGAACGCGGTCGCCGTGCCGGTACGGAAAACGTGCCGTACATCATCGGTCTCGGCAAGGCCTGCGAACTGGCCGCTGCCAACATGGACAAGGAACGTACGCAGGTTTCCGCCCTGCGCGATCGTCTGCAGGCCGGACTGCTTGCCGCCATTCCTCACTGCAAGATCAACGGCGATCAGGAGCATCGCCTGCCCAACACGCTGAACATCTCCTTTGAAGGCGTGGAAGGCGAAGCGCTGCTTCTCCAGCTCGATCAGTACGGCATCTGCGCAAGCTCCGGTTCCGCCTGCACTTCCGGCAGCCTCGAACCCTCCCACGTGCTGCGCGCCATGGGCGTTCCGTTCAACTACGCCCACGGCTCCGTGCGCTTCAGCCTGAGCCGCTACAACACGCAGGAAGAAATCGACCGCGTCATTGAAGTCATGCCCGGCATCGTGAGCAATCTGCGCGCCATTTCTCCCTTTGCGAGCTTCCTGAAGAAATAGCCGACCCCGTGGTCGCACACGGCATAAAAAAGGCCGTCCTTAACGGGACGGCCTTTTTTATGCCCATGATGCAGAACGCATTTCGGGGAATGCCACGCCGTTTTTTCCGGAACTTCGTCTAAAATATCCGTTGAAGCTCCTTGTTATCCGACAAAGCTCAGCGCAACGCCATGAGCAGAGGCACTATGACGGGCACAAGCAGCGTGAGACACATGCCGGAAAAAAGAGCAAGCACGGCGCAGCGTTCCCCGCTCACCTGAGCTATGACGGGCAGGCAGGTATCCATGGCGGCAGCTCCTCCTGCAAGAACCGGTCCGAGACGCCCCGTGAAACGAACGATAAGAGGAGGAAGCAGAAGAGCCAGAGCTTCGTGTATCATGTTGGAAAGAAGCGCCACGGAGCCGAGTGCGGGATCTCCCATGCTGGTGATGATGACCGTGGCCAGACTGTAGTAGCCGAATCCGGCGCCTACGGCCAGAGCCTCCGGCAGGGAAAGCGTGGAAAAGCAGGAAAGCACGAGCCAGGCCAGCGCACTGCCGCAGAGCGTTCCCGTCACCACGCCGAGAGGAATGAGCAGAATGCGGTACCGAAGTTCACGGATGATGCCGAGGGCCTTCAAATCAAAGCCCACGGTCATGCCGGCAAGCACAAGCAGAAGATACAGCACCCACACCGCAGCCTCGCCTGCCGCCGTTCCAGCAGGAAGCAACCGCAGCGTGCCGACGATCACGCCTGCTACAAAAAAAGCCAGCGCCGCAAAGGAGCCTCCTCCTGCACTGCGTTCCCCCGCTGAGGCTCCCCCCATTCCGGGAGCATATTCCGGAAATACATGGCGGCCAAGGAGCCTCGCCGCCGCAAAACATCCCGCCACCGAAAAGGAACTGATGAGTACGGCATATAAGCCGAGACTTTTGAGCTGTCCGAGCAGAGCATCGTCGAGTCCGAGTGCCAGCCCCAGCAGAAAAAGCATGACGCGAACAGTCCAGGAAAGGGCCTCGTTCACCCATTTCACCACGGAGGCGTTTCGACGCAGCCCCCAGCCTGCGGGAATTCCGCCCGCAATAAGTCCCATTTCCAGAAGCATTCTTGCCCCCGACGCTATGTTGCCGGAACCTTCCGACGTCTTGTGTTGTGCAATTTTCTTCGCCTTCGGCATGAAAAGGACCGCGGCGCCGCATCGCGTACCGGATTCCGGACTGCGGTACGTTCCGCGCCCATAAGACCCGGGCCGCCCCTGCGCTCAAAATCCCGCGACAAAGCCTCAAAGGACTTTCCGGTCAAAGCCGTCCACAGTCGAAGAGTCCGAGCTTTTCGAATGATTCCTTCCGCATTTTCGGACAAATGCGAAATCGCGCGGCCGAGGCACGGCTACTTTTCGCGAACTCTTCGGTAGCGCATCCAGACCACGCCGCCCTCAAGCTGCTGCACGTCTTCAAGACAGAACTGCCTCATGACGCTGTTGTCGAACAGACTTTTATCCCCGTCTTCGCCCGTGACGGGCATGACGACAAGGCTGAGCTCATCGACGAGATCCGCACGGAGAAAAGCGCCGTTCAGCACGCTTCCCCCTTCCAGAAGCAGCCTTCGTATGCCGAAAATTTCCCGCAGCTTGCGCAGTGCCAGCGCCATGTCCATGTCGTCCTTGCCTGCGAACACGCAGGAAACACCGCGGTCGTGCAGGTAGGCCAGACATGCCTGAGGAACACTTTCGCACAGAACTTCCACGACGTGCGCGCCGTCGTATCCCGGATCCTCGTCCTCAATGTGCGACGCCTTCCAGCCGAGACTGCCGTGCCGGTCGAAGGACACGGCAAAAAAGGAGGCGTTTTCGTCGGCCACATGATCCATGGGCGGAATGACGACTCCGGCAAACCGGGACAGATCGGGATGACAGCCCTCCGTAAAACTCTCTTCCATGGTCACACGTCCGCAGGCAAAGGCACTTGCTCCATATTCCCTGTGGATGCGGTAATACGCCCTTGTTGCCGCTTCGCAGTGAGGCAGACGCAGAAAATTTCCCGTCACCCGGCCGTCCAGCGACACGGACATGTGACAGACGACATACGGCCTGTCCTGCGCTTTCGTCTTTTCCATTGTCGAATTCCTCCATGGAAATTCCCGGGAGCTTGCGCCGGGGGAAAAGGTTGCCCATGGAAAAACTCCCTTTTGCGGCCATGGGATGCTTCCGGCAAGGCCCAGGCACTGCCGGCGAGGGGTCATTCTACCGGAAAGAATAAAAAATGCCAGAGGAGGAAAATCATGCAAAAAAGGCTCCCGCCCGATGAGGGAGAGAGCCTTTATGGTTTGCCATGAAACCGTGTTAGAATCTGTAGCCCAGGGTTATGCCGAAGTTGTGGGCATAGCTGTTGTGCGCTCTGCCTTCATAGGTGGAAACCATGGGAATGCCGCCCTGAGAACCAAGCCTGTCTCTGTAGTTGATGTCGCGCACGTCGATGTACATGTAGGCGAGATCGAGCGTCCAGTTTTCATACTTGAAGCCTGCGCCCAAGGTATAGTAATTGCGGCCGTTGGAGGGCACAAGGTAGTCGTAGCAGTTGGAATCCTTGAGCGGAGACGTTTCGTAGGTGAAGCCCGCGCGCAGGGTCAGCCAGTCGATGGGCGCGTATTCCACGCCGAAGGTGAAGGCCCAGGTATCGCGCCAGTTCTTCTGCTCAAAGAACTGAGGCGTGCGGTCGCTGTGCATGTTGATGGTGAGATTGCGGTAGCGGCTCCACACGGTGTAGGCCACGTCGCCTTCAAAGCTCAGGTTGGGCAGAGGCTTGTACATGACGCCCAGGGTGATGACGTCGGGAATGGAGAGCTTGCCGTCGGCATTGCAGGTTTCCATGTACTGCTTGAGCGCGGCAATGCTCGTTTTGTCGCCGGAAAAACGGAAGCGTGTCTGCCCCTTGAAGGTCATGTCTTCACTGGCGCGATAGGTCAGGCCCGCGCTCCACTGATCGTTGAAGCGGGCGTGCAGGCCGAAGTTGTAGCCGAAGGCGTAACCTCTTTCGGCATGAATGCGCGTGTCGGCCTGGGCAGAGCCCGGCAGATTATTAATATAGGAGAATGTGGGCGTTGTGCTGTACTGCTCGTTCAGGCTGAGATAGCCCCAGGTGTAGCTCACGCCTGCGCTCACGGAGAACATGTCGTTGATCTTGTAGGCGATCGTGGGATTGATGGTGCTCGAAAGCAGCGTGACGGACTTGATGCCGCTGGAAAGGAGCGCCCCCTGCAGGCCGGGTTCTCCGGAATACTTCGTCCAGTTGTCCGGGAACTGGGAGCCGAGGCCGTAGCGGGTGAAGGTGCCGAGGCCGAACCACCAGTTGTCGTTGAGCTGATGGGTCACATAGAAATGCGGAATGGGCCACACCTGATTGGAGGTGGACACCGTTTCACCGATGTACTTGCGGGAAACATCGAAATTCAGCGCGGAAACGGCCATACCGAGCTGCATGGCGGTGCCGGGAATCTGCGTAATGCCCGCGGGGTTGTAGGCCACGGCCGAAGGATCGTCGGCTCGGGCCACCATGCCGCCGGCCGCGCCGCCGCCGAGAGCCATGCCTCGAGCGCTCCATTCCGTAATGGCAAAGCCTTCGGCGTTCGCAAGAGAAACGGAACCCGCCACAAGCCCGAAGGAAAGCAGGGCAGCGGCGACAATTCTGGCCTGACTGCGCGCGGCACAAGAGACCCGGCGCATCACTCTGAGAGATACGTTCATAAAGTCCTCGGATGGGATGAAATGGGATGTTCCGGCTTGCACCGGAAAAGAGCATCATCTTCCCTGCAAAGGACGCAAAAGGCCCTCCGCAACCGGCCTCTCTTCCGGTATCGGAAAATAATACGTCGGCTTATGGGTATCCTGCTTTGTAAAAAAAATAAACCTTTATTTTGTGGTAGATTGCCTCATATTCCATCAAAAAAATGATGATTCCACTTATCCGCCTCCAGCGCGTCCTTCAAGTTATTGGCGGCATATGCCTGAAAGGTCCTGCGGCACGGTGTTTTTCCACAACGGCTCCGACATCCGGAAGAGTTAAAAAAAATGCGCGCCTCACGCATCGAAGATTCTCCGATGAAGAACGCGCATAAAAAAATTTTAACGAAACATGCCGGCAAGCGCCCCTTTCGGACGTTTCTCAAACGGAACGAATCCAGATGAAGCTGCCCTGTCTTCCGTCCTCACTGCCTTTCTGCCTGAAGTGTCTGTAGGAAAAGAAAAGTTCCGCGTTGTCAAAGGTACAGAGGTCAATGCCGAGTATGCGTCCCGGCAGAAGTCCTGCCGTTTCCAGCTGATGCCGGGCCAGCATCCATAAATCCATGGTTCGGCGCTCCCTGTCGAACCACGGCAGAAAATCCGGCCCCCACTCTTTGTCGAAATTCACGAATTCCGAAGCCGCCGGACCGAGACTGGGTCCGCGCACGGCCCAGAGCTCCCGAGGATCCAGACGGTAATGCCCGCAGAACTCCTCCACCGCAATGCGCGGATAATCCTGCCTGTTGCCCCTCCAGCCGGAATGAATGGCCATGACGAAACGACCGGATTCATGGGCCACCAGAACAGGCTGACAATCCGCCGTCTTTATCATGAGAGCAAGTCCCGGACGGGAAGAGGCCATGCCGTCGGCCTGCTCCGAAGGCACAGCGGCGGGGTCCTGAGCATGAGGCTCGAAAATCGTGCGGATGCCGTGCACCTGATGCACCTCGGCAAAGGCCCTCACTCCGAGAAGAGCGGGAATTGCGGCCCGCCTTGCCGCGGAAGAGGCCATCTCTCCCCGGGTAAGGGAAACGCTGCCGAAAGCTCGCGCGGAAAACGCACAGCCCACACCGGGAACGCCCGGAAACTGAAAGGGAAGCAATGTCAGAGACAAAGAAATTCCTCCTCGGTGCACACGGCCCCGACGGGTCTGTCCCACGGATCACGGGGAAGACGGTTCAAAAGAAGTTCATGAAAGGCCAGTCCCACGCTTGGACATTGCGCCGCGGCAAGCATTCTGTCGTAATAGCCGCCGCCGTAGCCCAGCCGAAATCCTTCCCTGTCGAAAGCCAGAGCCGGAACGACGACAAGCGTACTCTCTCCGGCCGTGAGGTCTGCAAAGGAAAGAAGACGGGAGTTTTCTTCCAGTCTCGGTTCTGGAATGCCGAAACCGGACACTTCCAGCCCTTCCGGTCCCAGGCAGGCTATCATGTCCATGCTGCCCGGCTCTTCCCTGCGGCAGCGGGGCAGAAAAACCTGCTTGCCGTCTCTCCATGCCTCCCGAAGCAGAAGCGAGGTATCCGCTTCGCCCTTCACCGAAACATAGAGCGCAACCGCACGGCTCCGCTTCCAGAGGCCGCTTTCCAGAAGCCGCTCCTGCATGCGTAAATTCCTGTTTCTCCCCTCCTCTCCGGAGGAGAGCTCCATGCGTCTTTTTTTTAAAAAGGAACGCAACTGTTTCTTGTCCGTGCCGGCAATGTCCATGGGAAATCCTTCTGCGCATCGGGAAAATACAACGTGTCAATATGCCAGATAAAATCATACAGGCCTCACCCGAATGCGATTTTCATAGATTTGCCCGCCTCTCCCCCTTTGTCAAACGAAAAAAAATAGTCTATATTGCCTTGCAGCAGAAACGTTCTGCGGGTATTTTCATCCGCTTGGGCGGAAAAGGATTTTCCCTACAATGCCAAGCCCCGTTCCGGAATCAGCTCCGTACATTCCGAGCTGCGGCTCTCCGTCGGCGCGTCTCACACGTTTTGCCGACTCTGCGGACACTGAAGAGCGGCCCGATTCCGGGCGTCTCTGGATCGTGCTCGGCGACATCCACGGTTGCATCCGCCGTGTCAGGGATATACCCGAACTGGAACAGGCGGCCGGAGTCATCATTACCGGCGATCTGACCACGCTGGGAGGCGTAGCCGCTGCCCGTACGGTGATTGAGGCGTTTCAGGCCGTCAATCCCGTCATCCTTGCCCAGATAGGCAACATGGATCGGGCCGAAGTCAATGACTGGCTTGAAGAGTGCGGCATCAACCTGCACCGCAGCGTGCGGGAACTGGGCCCGGATCTTGCCCTGCTCGGGGTCGGAGGTTCCACGTTCAGTCCCTTTGGAACTCCGTCGGAATTTCCAGAGGCACGTTTTTCGGAATGGCTGGAGGATCTGGCACGTCGCGCCGGCAACTACAGGGAACTGGTGCTGGTCGCACACAATCCTCCGTATAATACTGTTTGTGACCGTATCGACGGCGGCCGTCATGTCGGCTCCACCGCCGTACGGGATTTCATAGAGGAATATCAGCCCGCCGTCTGCCTGTGCGGGCACATCCACGAGTCAGCAGGAATACAGCGCGTAGGACGCACGATCGTCGCCAATCCCGGCGCCTTTTCCGCCGGAGGCTATGCCCTGCTCACGCTTGCACGATCAGGCATAAGAATCGCACTCCGAAGGCTTGAGAGCTGACATCGCGTCAATTTTTTGAGGATCACATGAGTCAGAACCCCGTTCTTCCCGAAGAGAACACCGAAGAAATCAAGACCGCAAAGCCCCGCCGCACCAGAAAGACCGCAGCAGCAGACGCTCCGGCCGAAGAAAAGAAAAGCGTTCGCCGCACCCGTAAAAAAAACGAAACGGAAAACGCTCCCGCCGAAGGGGAAACGGAAGAAAAAAAGCCCCGTCGTCGTACGACGAAAAAAGACGCTTCCGCCGAGACGCCCCGGGAAAATGAAGAAGGCCTCGATAAGAAGGACGGCGCACGCAAGGTGCGCACGCGTCGTACATCTGCAGGGAAAAAGTCGGAAACTCCCGTTGAAAAGACCGCCGGAGAAGAGGAAGTCATCCATCTCGGTTCCGCGCTGGTGCTCGACGACATGCTCCCCCCTTCTTCCGCAACCAGCGCCGGAGCTGAAGAAAGCGTCGCCGAGCCCAAGAAAAAACGCCGCACCAGAAAGAAGACTGAAGAAATTTCTGCCGACGCCCCCCGGGAAGACAGCGAAGGCACGGAAGCTCAAAACGCCCCCGACACCACGGAAAAGAAACGCCGCACCCGCCGCTCTCCCCGGAAAAAACAGTCCGGAGAGGCTAAAAACTCCGATTCGGAAAATGCCGCCGTTCCTTCCGACAAAGATGAAGTCATTCATCTCGGCTCCGCTCTGGTGCTCGACGATATGCTTCCCCCCTCTTCCGTGACGAACACCGAGCCGGAAGAACAGAAAAACGCTTTGCCCGACGAAACCGAAACTCCTTCGGCAAAGGCGGAGAAAAACCGCAGCATACGCCGCACCAGACAGACTGCGGAAACCGAACAGGTCGAGCAGTCCACGGCCCCGAAGGAAAATCAGCCCCGGGACGACGACAATATCGGCAACCGCATGGACGAACCGTCCGAATCCGCTGACAATCAGAATGAACAGGTCTGGTTCGACGACGGCATCGTCACCAACATTCTGCCCTATCCCGGTGAATTTCCCGAAGACGGCCGCTCTCATTCCCGGTCGCGCAGAAACCGCAGAAACCGCGATGCTCAGCCCGCATCCAACGGTTCTCCCTATCTGTCCGGATCCTATCCGCAGGGCTTCTATGATCAGCCGCAGGCCATGGTTTCCGACAATCCCTTCGGCAACCGCAAAAACCGCAACAATCGCAAAAACCGCCGCAACGCCCAGCCCGTTCCCGTCATACCGGACGACTTCGACTTCAACGCCGCCATGCTCAACGACAGCGTGCTCGGTGTAGCTCTCGGCCGCCGGGAGGAAGAATTCATTCCCGAAGATGACGGACCGCAGCCCGCACTGCCCGGCCAGCCCGTAGCTCTTCCCCTTTCCTCCGGCGAAATGGCCGAGGAGGATCTCGCCGCGCTCGACGCCGCCGTCAACGGCAACCGCATCGACCTGCCCGTTCCCTCCCAGAAAGAAGGAAGGCAGAACCGCAAAAACAAAAAGCAGAAAGATGAGCGCGCCGTTGCCCCCAGAAACGAAAAGAAGGCAGAACCGGAAGAGGTCGCGCATCCGCGCCGCGTGCTGTATGTGAGCGTCGTACCCGACGAACAGGTGGAAGTCGTCATTACCGAAGACGGCCAGGTGACCGAGTACTTCGTGGAAATGGCGCATCAGGTGAAGATCCGGGGCAACATCTACAAGGGCGTCATCAACAACATCGACACCAACCTTCAGGCCGCCTTCGTCAACTTCGGCAACGGCAAGAACGGATTCCTCCAGATAGACGAAGTTCATCCGGAATACTATCTCGTGCCGCACGACGCCACGCACGGTCCCAAATATCCTCCCATTCAGAAGGTGCTGAAGGTGGGACAGGAAGTTCTCGTTCAGGTGGTGAAGGAACCCTCCGGCTCCAAGGGCGCCTTCCTTACCACATGGATTTCCATTGCCGGACGATTCCTCGTGCTTACGCCTGGCCAGGAACAGATCGGCGTTTCCCGCAAGGTGGAAGATCCCGAAGAACGCGCCCGGCTCAAGGACCTTCTGAACGGCATTCAGCCCGGCGAAAACATGGGCGTCATCATACGCACGGCCAGCGAAGGGGCCAGCAAGGCCAGCATTCAGCAGGATCTGCAGTATCTGAAAAAGCTCTGGAAGGACATTCAGAAAAAGGCTCCCACGGAAAAGTCTCCTTGCCTCATCTATCAGGAAGCCGATCTTGCCACCCGTTCCGTACGCGACTATCTCTCCGAAGACATCGTGGAAATCTGGACGGACGACGAGGCCACCAAGGCCCGCGTGGAAGACATTGCCAAGCTCATTTTCCCGGACAGGGCCGGAGACATCGTCAAGCTGCACAAGGATCAGCGCCAGAGCCTGTGGGAACGCTTCAATCTGCTCAAGCAGCTGGAAACCGTGACCAGCCGCGAAGTGGTGCTGCCTTCCGGCGGACGTCTCGTGTTCGATCAGACCGAAGCTCTCATGGCCATAGACATCAACTCCGGCAAGACTCAGGGCAAGACCAACTTCGAAGCCATGGTCTTCCGCACCAACATGGAAGCCGCCGAAGCCATTGCCCGTCACCTGCGCCTGCGCGACATCGGCGGTCAGGTGGTCATCGACTTCATAGAAATGCGCGACAAGAACCACTGCCGCGAAGTCGAACGCACCCTGCGAAACGCCATGCGCAAGGATCGAGCCCGTCACGACGTCGGCCACATGAGTTCCTTCGGACTTCTGGAACTCGTGCGTCAGCGCACCGGCACCTCGGCCATTTCCATTTCCTGCGAACCCTGCCCCTACTGCCACGGCACGGGCGTACGCCGCAACATGGAATGGCAGGCCCTGCAGGCTCTGCGCGATCTGCAAAGCAAGCTCTGCCGCAGCCTCGACAACGGCAAGAACAGAAAAAACGATAAGAACGCCGAACCTTCCACCTTCATCTACGAAAGCGATGCGGAACTCGCCCTGTACCTGCTCAACCGCAAACGCGACCGCATAGCCGCGCTTGAGGAAAAATACGGGGTGCACATAGAAATCCGGCTGAAGTAACATGAAGGCCCCGCCTCTTTTGAGACGGGGCCTTTCCTTCAGGACACTCCATGCTGAAAAAACTGCTCATTGCCGTCACCCTCGCCCTCTGCTGCCTCTACGTCTATCAGAAACAGCAGGTGGAAGTTCCCGTTTCTCCTTCCGCATCCCGCAAGGTGAACGACGCACCTCTGCAAAAACTGGAAGACAAACTTCCCACCGTCATCTTTGAAAAGGAAATACAGCCCGTCATTGAACGCAACAGAAGCACAGGCCTCACGCCGGAAGAACTCAACGCCCTGCTCGACAAACTGGAAACCATAGGACGCGCACTCGGAGAAAAGGCGACCGAAGCCGTGAATCAGGCAGGTCACGCCGTTGCCCCCGACCTTTTTCCACGAAAAACTCTTGCGGAACGTTCCGCCGACATGGCGCAGTCGCTGGCGCAGGCTGCCGGGCAAGGAGTCGAAGCCAGCCTTCCCTTCATCAAGGAAGCGGCGACGGACATTCTGCACGCACTGGCGACGGCACTTTCCTTTCTGCTCGACAAGGCGGCAGATCTCATGCAGAGCCTGTAAACGTTCCATTCTCCCCGTTCCCGAATCGTCGGCTGCAAGCGCCGATCATAAAGAGGCGATCCGCCTCCTTCGGGAACATGAGAATACGTCGTTCCCCATACAATACCCCGAAAACATTTCCGCTCTCTCCGCCGCAAAGGCTGCACAGGCCGAATCTTCTGCCGTACGACAGTCGGGCCGAACGTCCTTCCAATACAGCGACGCAGAATTACGGATTCCTGCAGGCAACATGACAAATGGGATCACGACGGCATGGCCGATGTTTTCTCTTGTGTGCCTGTAAGCCTCTCTTACCAGCCGAGCCATGACAGACGCATGCACGATCCGACATCTGCATTTCTGTTACCGGGGCCAGTAACCGGAGTTTCGGCATACGGGATGCCCAGCTTTTCTCCGACTTTATCCTCAGCCCGTTGATGCCTGATGTACTCGGCTTTCTTTGCCTTATTCTTGCCACCGTGTTGACACGATAACTGCGGCACAAAAACTTCCTATTATAAATAGGGAGACTTTTAACAAAAAAAACGGCCCTCTCGACCGTTTTAATCCGCGTTTGCCGCAAACAAACATCCTCTGCGGCACCAACATCCGTTCCGCAATTTCTCAAAGATGACGCATCAGATGTTTTCCCCAAAAAAACGGTAAAACATCACTTGCACGTTCAGCCGTTCTGGGGCGGCTTCCATTCCTCAAGGAAGGCCGGCTTCGGAAGAAGCCGGCCTTCCCATGAGAGGAATGATGAAAAGAATGCATGGGCAGCCGCCCTACTTTGCCGCCGCTTCACGAGCCATGGCGCGCTTTTCCCACAGCTTCATGTCCTTCATCTTCTGACGGCGGGCACGCTGAAGTTCCTTGCAGGTAAGAGGAGTACCCTTCTTGAAGCCCCACTTCGCACGGTAGGAAGCGGCATCAAGCCCATGGAGGATGAGGTGTTTTTTGGTAATAACCTTGAAGGTCTTGCCGCATTCAAGGCAGACGATGCTCTTTTCTTTAATGGAACGCTTGGGATCAACGGCAGGAGCCTCAGCAGCAGGACAGGCTTCTTCGTTTTCTTCACAGCAATCCAGCTTTTTCAACTTGCTGGACAGTGAGGAAATCATTTCCGCCATTTCATCTTCGGACATGACACGGACGGAAGCCTGTGCCTTGACCAGTTCTATAGCATGTTTGAGATAATCTTCCATAGGGACCTCCTTATAAGAAAATAATATATCAGATGTAAACGCAATTCAGCCTTCTGTCAAATGCATGAAAGAAAAAAGAACAGTTTTCAAAATAAAAGACTGCGAATACTTTTCTCCTAGTGCCGCAATGAAATTCGAGCATACATACCCCCAGAGATTACGCCTGTTTCTCAGAAAAAAAAGTTTCAGAAACGAGTCATGACATGATGATTTCAGAAAAAATGTTCATTTCTTCACCAAAATCCAGACATGAACAGATAAAACATCGATGACATATTCTCTGACTTTTCATAACAGTCTTTCCGCCGATCCACGAAACGGACGCTCTTTCAGAGTACAGGAAAAGGCAATACACGAAAACTATATTCAATATTGAAATATCACTGCAATGAAAAATTCACGGTACTCAAAAGGAAACATCCTTCCGCACGAACACGGTTCGTGATCTTGAAGCGTGTTCCTCTTTCACCACGCCATCTCGGAAAAACCTCGCCGTGCAAACAAGCCGAGCAGCGCCTGTTTCAGTGTTTTTCAGAAGATATCCGATTTTCCCCCTTGAACACGACAAAACGAGCCGTAAAATACCGCAGAACGGCATAAAACAGTGCCCTACCCTCTTTCTGATCATTCTCCGTCCTGCATACGCGCGGAAGACTCAGCATTGTCTGGCTTCCTCGGTATGGATCCACCTCTTTCTCTGCCTCTGTCGAAGTATCATTCGCAAAAAGCTTTTCTTCATGAAAACCGTTCTCCCCCTACCGGCTTCATTGCCCAGAAACGGATGCTGCCGAGATCCTCCGTCCCGCAACATTCCGTCGATACAAAAAAAGGGAAGGCGGCAACCTTCCCCTGGCATGAAAAAAACACTATGCCTACCGGCGCTCGGGAAGCGGATAACGCCCGCAGGTAAACTTCTCCCCTTCAGGGCAATAGCCGAGCCTCTCACAGCGTGCGCCCGCCTTCCGAAAAACCTCCGGCAGCACTTCCCGGCACAGGCCGAGCATGGTCCGGGCCACGCCGCGGATTTCCCACTGGGCACGGGTGCAGCAGCGATGTTCAAAGAAATTAAGCAGCGTTCGGCAGTTCATGGTCACCACAATGCTGGATGCGGCGGCCTGCGGAAGCACGAATCGGGCGTCTTCACAGGACGAGGAACCTCTTCCGTCCGCTTCAAGCATTTCCTTGAGGTCACGGTACGCACTGCCCACTTCCTCCATGAAACTCAGAAAACGAGCCTTTGCTCTGGGGTTGGCCGCAACGGCAGGAGGCATGACGTAATTCATGTCGGAAGCGTCCACATAGCGCTGGCTCTGCTGTGAATAACTCGCAATGCGGTGCCGCACGAGCTGATGCGTAAGTGCCCGAGACACGCCGGAAACGGCGAAGGTAAAGCTCACGTGCTCAATGGGGCTGGCATGACCGGACGCCATGATGTTTTCTACAAAGGCGGCCTGCTTTTCACGCGTGATGTCGCCCTCCAAAAGATGAGGCCACATGTCGGCAACGTCTCCGGCATGGTAGCACTGACGGAAGGCGGCATAAATGAGGGAAAGCGGCTCCGGCGTATGCGCCAGAAGCTCCACGCGTGCTTTGACTTCGGACATGGGGTATCTCCTTTCCCGTCTGCCGGGCAGGGCAGACGAATCACGCCAGACTGGGCGCGAACAGGCATGATGAGGTTGCACAAAAAACGGCTTGCGCTACAGCAGACTACCCTGCATGGTGCCGCCGTACAGACGGTTAAGATGCTTGTATGCCTTGGGAGTCGCCACACGGCCGCGAGGCGTACGGTTCAGGAAGCCGCACTGAATGAGATACGGCTCATAAATATCCTCAATGGTGCGGATCTCTTCGGAACAGGCTACCGCCAGCGTCTTTACGCCCACGGGACCGCCGTTGAAATGATCGATGAGCACGGTGAGAATTTTTCTGTCCATTTCATCCAGCCCTGCCTCATCCACGTCAAGCCGCTCAAGCGCGGCCCGGGCCTGCTTCCCGTCAACCACGCCCTTTCCGTACACGGCTGCAAAGTCACGCACGCGACGGAGAAGACGGTTGGCTATGCGGGGAGTTCCGCGGGAACGACGCCCGATTTCCAGCGCTCCCTCTTCCGTGACCTGCACGCCGAGTATGCGTGCCGAACGCTGCACCACGCGGGCAAGCTCTTCCGGAGAATAGAATTCCAGACGGCTTATGATGCCGAATCTGTCTCTGAGCGGAGAAGACAGAAGTCCCAGTCTTGTCGTGGCCCCCACCAGCGTAAAGGGCTCAATGTCCAGCTTCACCGTGCGTGCGGCCGGCCCCTGTCCGATGATGAGATCAAGCGTGAAGTCTTCCATGGCCGGATACAGCACTTCTTCCACACTGATGGGCATGCGGTGTATTTCATCCACAAAAAGAATGTCGTGCCGGGAAAGATTGGTCAGAATGGCAGCCAGATCACCGCTTCTCTCCAGCACGGGGCCGGAGGTGGTAACAAGATTCACGCCGAGTTCCGCAGCCATGATTCGGGCAAGCGTGGTTTTTCCGAGGCCGGGATTGCCGTAGAAAAGCACATGGTCCATGGACTGACCGCGTTCCTTTGCCGCGTTCAGATACACGCGGAGATTGGCGCGCAGCTCTTCCTGCCCTATGAAGTCTTCCAGCCGCTGCGGACGGATATTTTCATCGGCGCAATCCTGCGCCATGCTCTTGGGTACGAATTCTGCCATTTACTTCTTTCCTCTGGCCAGTGCCTTCAACGCGGCACGCAGGGCTTCGCCCACATCAAGTTCGGGCTCGTTCTCCAGAACTTTTTTAAGTACCTGCCCGGCCGTATCTTCATCATAGCCCAGATTGGCAAGCCCCGTAAGTGCGTCGCGATAAACGGAAGGCCGACCCGCCACTGCTGCGGCAAGAGAAACGGCTGCCTCCCCCTTCAATTTATATTTCAGTTCCAAAAAAATCTGCTGGGCCGTCTTCTTTCCTATACCGGAAACCTGTGTAAGTGCAGCCGCATCGTCGTCGGCCACAATGCGCCGCAGATCGTCGGGACGAAACCGGGAAAGGATGGCCAGCGCGGTACGTGCTCCCACGCGGTTGATGCCGGTCAGAAGATTGAAGGTCTGCCGCTCATCCCAGGAAGGAAAACCGAACAGCTCCTGCGCGTCCTCACGCACGATGAAACTTGTATAGAAAAAGACCGTGCCGCCCTGTGCCGGAAGCTGGGCCAGCGCGTGTTCCGGCAGAAAAATCTCGTAGCCTATGCCGCCGGCCGTCACCAGCACGCAGCTGTTCTCGGTGCGCTCCAGCACCCGCCCTTCAAGATAGGCAAGCATACAACCTCCCGTTGCCTTTCCGGAGCTCACTCATGCCCGGTTCCACACAGCGACCAGGCAGGACAAAAGCATCATTGCCTGCCTGTCCCCTGCCCGTATTCGCAACACTGCCGAATATTTCATATTCTGCGCACTAACAGAGCGAAATATCTACCTTTTATACAATCTGACAGCCTACGTCATTATAGGAAAAAAGGCAAGATACGCCCCGTACCTCTCATTCCCCGGCAGCATGGAGAGAAATATTTTCATGCAATGGCTTTCTCTTCGCTACAATCCGATATTCTCCCCTGCTTTTTGCTCTGCATCTCAAAGTCGTGCATCACACCATCGACTATTATCCCGGAAGCCACAGAATAATCAATGTGCCGTCGGCGGCGTTCATGCGCTGTGGTGTGGCTCTACAGGCAGGCAAAAAATCCGGCCGAACGCCGCCCACAGCAAAAATTTTTTCTGAGCATGAATCGTCTGCCCGCGGTCTCCGGTGCTCTCCCCACCGCCACGACTTCACTCTCTGCGGCCGGTGGGTGTGCCCCGCCCCCACCTTTCCCTCTGAAAACAAAAAAGCGGAAAAGGTGTTCTAACAAGGACATCCCTTTCCGCAACGTTGCCGGTCCTGCCGGCCCTTTAAACGACGAAAGGCTCCTGAACAGGAGCCTTTCCAAAGATAACCTTGGCATCGGCCTACTTTCCCACGTAAAAATGCGCAGTATCATGGGCGATGAAGCGCTTAACTTCCGAGTTCGGAATGGGATCGGG
>CALUPL010000036.1 GCA_944322635.1 uncultured Mailhella sp. | reverse complement strand
CGATGCAGGCGAGGAACACGAAGTTGATGCAGCCTTCAAAGCCGAGCTTTTCCTTGGAACCGGCGGCGTCGGCGGGAACGGGGCTGCCTTCCTTCTTGAAGAGCACGGTGTCGATGACGAAGTAGAGAGCAAGCAGGATGACGGAGATCAGCATCGTCTTCGCAAAGAGATGCACGGTGGTCCAGAAGAAGCTCACGCCCTTGAGGAAGCCGAGGAACAGGGGCGGATCACCCAGAGGAGTGAGGGAACCGCCGATGTTGGCCACGAGGAAGATGAAGAACACGACCTGATGCACGCGGTATTTGCGGTGGGCGTTGGCGCGCAGCAGAGGACGGATGAGGAGCATGGCCGCACCGGTGGTGCCCATCCAGCTGGCGAGAATGGTGCCCACCGCCAGAATGGCGGTATTTACGATGGGAGTACCCACAAGGGTGCCCTTGAGACGGATGCCGCCGGCAACGGTGAACAGAGCAAGCAGCAGAAGAATGAAGGGCACGTATTCAAGCAGAATGCTTTCCGCGGCAATGAAGAAGGCGTTGCCGAAGCCGAAAACAAGCGCACAGGGAACGAGGAAGGCCAGTCCCCAGAAAAGGGCAACCTTGCCGAAATGATGCTCCCAGAAATGAGGAACCACCAGCGGGCAGATGGCTATGGAAAGCAGCATGCAGACAAAGGGCACGACCCAGATGATGGAAAGATCATTGGGCAGCTGGAAATGACCTTCGGCGAAGCAGATGCCGGGCACAAGCAGCATCGCCAGAAGGAGAGCGGAAATAAATTTGAAACGGTGCATCCACGGACTCCTTTCGGGAAAAAATAGAATTAGTTTTTCTTGTACCTAAAAAAACGCGTTCCATCAAGAACTTTAGGCGTTACATGGCGACAGAACCTTGACGGGGCAAGACTTTTGTGTGCATTTCAGGAAGAAAAGTGCAGAAACTAAGGAGCGTTTCATGCAGCAGATACCGAACGTGCTTACCATTGCCGGTTCTGATTCCGGCGGCGGCGCCGGAATACAGGCCGACCTCAAGACCATGACCATGATGCGGACCTTCGGCATGAGCGTGATTACGGCGCTCACTGCACAGAACGGGCTGGGCGTGGCGGGCATACATGCTCTGGAGCCTTCCTTCGTGGCTCTTCAGCTTCTCACCGTGCTGGACGGTTTTCCTGTTCATGCGGCCAAAACCGGTATGATGTTCAATTCCGGCACCATCAACGCGGTGGCCGACATTCTGGATGAGCAGACTTTTCCTCTGGTGGTGGATCCCGTATGCGTGAGCACGAGCGGGCACAAGCTCATGGAGGATGATGGTATAGACACGCTCCGCGAACGGCTCATGCCCCGTGCCGACCTTTTTACGCCCAACAGGCCGGAAGCAGAGGTTTTTGCAGGCATGGAGATTGTGAGTGAGGATGACGTCATGGAAGCGGGAACCCGTCTTTTGAACAAAGGCGCGCGTGCCGTGCTCATGAAAGGCGGGCATTTCGGAGCGGGCAATCCCGTGTTTGTGACCGACTGGCTTTTTGAGAGAGGTGCGGACCCCGTGCCCCTGCGTCAGCCCTATGTGAACACGCCGAACACCCACGGCACGGGCTGCACTCTTTCGGCGGGCATAGCTGCGCAGCTGGCCCTCGGCATGCCGCTTCGCGTGGCCGTCACGAAGGCCCAGGAATTTCTCAACCTTGCCCTTCGGCACGGCTTCAATCCGGGCAAGGGGCACGGGCCGTGCAATCACATGGCAGGCCTGTGGTAGAAAGCACGGCTCGGACTTTTTCTTTCGCTTCGGGATGGATGGGGCAGGCAAAGGGAAGGCCGCGCTGATCCCGGTCGGCGTCAGGCAGAGTTTTCAACAGACATGACTTTGGAGCGGTCCGTTTTTTGCGGGCCGCTTTTTGTGTGCGGCAGGCGGGAAGGAAAAGGTATCTTTCCTGGCTGTCAGCTCAGCCGGTTGCGGAACAGCCATCCGGCGAGAGGCAGGGTGACGGCAGCCACGGCCAGCATGGGAATGAAGTTCGGGGCGATGTCGGAAAGCGTTCCGCCTTCGAGGTATACGCTGCGTACGCATACGAGGGCAAATCGCAGGGGATTGGCATAGGTGGCGATCTGCATGGCTTCCGGCATGGAGCTTACGGGAGTGGCGAGCCCGGAGAGCAGTACCATGGGCAGAAGAGTGACAAAGCAGTACACGAGAGCCTGCTGCATGTTCAGGGAAATGGCGGAGACGCAAAGTCCGAGACCTGCACAGCTCAGGGTGAACACGCCGAGCGCAACAAAAAGATCGACATAGCTGCCTGCAAAGGGAATGTCGAACCAGAACAGGCACACGAGCAGGACGAGTGCCGCCTGCGCAAGCCCCACGACTACAGGGGGGATGGCTTTGCCGATGAGTATTTCCCACGGCGAGAGCGGTGTGACCAGCATCTGGTCGAAGGTGCCCTGTTCCCGTTCTCTGGCCACGGAGAGAGCGGCGAGAAGCATGATCTGTATGATGCTGAGGGAGGCCAGCATTCCGGGCATGATGTTCCAGCGCGTTTCAAGTTGCGGATTGAACCATGCCCGCACGTCTATGGTAACGGGAGATTTGTGTCCGAGTCCGGAATTCCAGGCTTCCACAATCTGGGAAACGTAGCCTTGCGCTATGGAAGCCGTGGTGGAATTGCGGCCGTCGAGAATGATCTGAACGTTTGCGTTCCGACCGGAGAGAATACGGTCGGCAAAGTCGCTGCCTATCTGAACGGCCAGCAGAGCCCGGCCGTCGTATATCCATTCTTCCGCTTCCGCCGTGCTTTCGAGCGTGGCCTGTCGCGAGAATTTCTGTGAGCCGTCAAGGCGGGCGACAAGATCGCGTGAAAGAGTGCTTCGGCTCTGATCGCATACCACGTAGGGCACGTAGTTGAGATCATAGGTGGCCGCATAACCGAAGATGAAGGACTGTATGACCACGGGAACGATGAGCACCAGGCGGTTGGCCGGGTCCTTGAAGATAATGAGCAGTTCCTTGATGCAGAGACTGCGCAGTCTTCGGAGCAGAAGAAGGATATCATGCATGGCTCAGTCCAGATTTTTGCGTGTGAAGCGTATGGCTACGCCCATGAACAGCACGGCATAGACGAGAAGGGCCGCCGCGTCCCGCAGCAGTATGACGGGATTGTTTCCGGCGAGAAACAGGGTTTTGAGCATTTCCATATAATAGGTGGCGGGCAGAATGTTTCCTACTATTCTGGCCGCGAGCGGCACGCTGCGCAGGTCGAAGAGAAATCCCGACAGGATGACGGCCGGCAGAAAGCTTACCACGAGAGCTATCTGACAGGAAAGAAACTGACTGCGGGTAACGGAGGATATGGCCAGTCCCATGCCGAGCGACACCACGAGATAGAGAGAGGAGCTGAGCAGAAATATGGTGAGGCTGCCGCGCAGCGGAACGGCGAAGAGCCAGCGCGCGGCAGCAAGACAGAGCAGAAGTCCGGCCATGCCGAGCAGAAAGTAGGGAATGATCTTGGAGAGGAGTATTTCCGTGCGTCCCACGGGAGAGACGAAAAGCGCCTCAAGGGTACCGCGTTCCCACTCTCGTGCCATGATGAGCGCGGTGAGAAAGGCTCCCACAAGGGTCATGATGATGACGATGAGTCCGGGCACGAGATACCATGTGCTGTCGGCGGCCTCGTTGAACCACATGCGGCTCTGTACCACAGCCGAACCCGTGCCTTTGCCGGAATCCGCGGAAAGCCCCTGTCTGTCGAGATTCGTCTGTACGCGCAGGGAGAGAAGCGCGCTTGTGTACTGTCCGATGAGTGTGGCCGTGGTGGAGTCCACACCGTGCAGGATGAGCTGAACTTTTGCGTCGCCCTTCATGAATCGGCTGTCGAAGTCGCTGCCCGTTCGAAGAATGGCGTCCACCTCGCGTTTCCTGAGCAGCTCTTCGGCCTCATGCATGGAGGAGGCATGGCGCGGAGAAAAGTAGGCGGAGCCGTTCAGTCCGGAAAGAAGGTCGCGGACAAGCGGCGTGTCGTGTTCCATGACCACGGCCATGGGCACGTTCTTTACGTCCAGCGAGAGTCCGTAGCCGAAAATGAGTATGAGTATGATGGGCAGCACAAGCCCTATCATGATGCTGCTCGGGTCTCTTGATATCTGCCTGAGTTCCTTGACGGTGAGTGCGCCGAGTCGGCGCAGAAATCCGTTCATGCGCCCTCCTTTGCCGCAGCCCGTGCGGCACGGGAGCTTTCCACGATGTGTATGAAGGCTTCCTCCATGGTTGGCGCGCTGCCGCCCTGCCTCCGCACGTCGTCCGGCGTGCCGAGGGCGAGTACCTGTCCTGCGTCCTGAATGAGCATGCGGTCGCAGTATTCGGCCTCTTCCATGAAGTGCGTGGTGATGATGATGGTGGTGCCTTCATCCGACAGCGTGGTGATGCGACGCCAGAACACGCGACGGGCCAGCGGATCGATGCCGCTTGTGGGCTCGTCGAGAAAGAGTATTTCCGGTTTGTGCAGCATGCCCACGGCCATGGAGAGCCGCTGTTTGAAGCCTCCGGGCATGGCACCGCTGATGTCGTGTTCATGGCCTGTGAGGTCGAACTCTTCCAGAACTTCTCGAATGCGGCGGCGCAGAGCAAAGGGACCTATGCCGTACACGCCGCCGAAAAAGTGCAGGTTTTCCAGCACGGAGAGATTGCCGTACAGGGAAAACTTCTGAGAAACGTAGCCTACACGGGTGCGGGCCTGCGCAGCGGCCGTGCGCAGGTTTTCCCCAGCCACGCGCAGGTAGCCGCTGGTGGCGGGCAGAAGGCCGCAGAGCATGCGGAAGGTGGTGGTCTTGCCTGCCCCGTTGGGGCCGAGCAGACCGAATACTTCGCCCCGGTACACGGAAAACGAGGTGCTGGCCACTGCGGTGAAGCTGCCGAATTTCCGCACGAGATCGCGTACTTCTATGACGGCTTCCTTGCTGTTCTGTTGTCCGTCTTCCGTTCGTGGGGAGAAGGGCGCCGTTTTTACGTCGGGCAGCGCATCGGGTATCGTCGTATCCTGGGAGGGAGAAAGGATTTTTTCTTCTGCACCGGATGATTCCGCAGAGGCCTGTCTGTGTCGGAGCAGAAACATGAAACTGTCTTCAAGGCGCGGCGTCACGCCTGTGCAGTCTTCGACCTTCAGATGGATGTTGCCGGAACACGGCGAGATCAGTTCCTGCGGAATACCGTTTCTGCCATGCTCCGGCGGAAGGACGAAGCGAACATGGCTGCCTTCCGGTACGGCGTCCATGATGAGGGAGGGCTGATCGAGCAGCCATGCCTGAAGGTGACGGGCCTTCATGCCGACGGGAACGGAAGTGGCGTGGCAGAGCCCCTGTGTGAGTTTCCGCAGTTCTTCCGGAGATCCCTGTGCGAGAATACTTCCTTCATGCATGACCACAACGTTGTCGCAGCGTTCGGCCTCGTCCATGTAGGCGGTGCTGACGATGACGGAAAGATGTTCTTCCTGCACCATTTTCGTGATGATGGCCCACAGTTCCCGCCGGGAAAGAGGATCGACGCCCACGGAAGGCTCGTCAAGAAGCAGAAGTTCCGGCGATCGCACAAGCGTGCAGGCCAGGGCGAGCTTCTGCTTCATGCCGCCGGAAAGTTTGCCTGCGGGACGAGCCGTGAAGCGGGCAAGATCGGTCATGTCCAGAAGGCGGGCAAAGCGTTCCTTTCTTGCAGGGCCGGGAATGCCGTGCAGGTCGGCATAAAGATTCATGTTTTCCATGACGCTCAGATCTTCGTAGAGACCGAATCTCTGAGGCATGTAGCTTATGCGGCTCTGAATTTCCGCAGCATGATCGGCGACGTTCAGACCGAGGACGAGGAGTGTGCCGGATGTGGGGGCGAGAAGTCCGCATATCATGCGCAGAAAGGTGGTTTTGCCCGCGCCGTCCGGCCCGACGAAGGCCGTCATGCTTCCGGCTGGTACGTCGAGACTGAGCGAGCAGAGTGCCGTGACGGACGTTTTTTTCTCTCTGAAAATCTTACCTGCGTCGTGTGCACTGACCACGAGAGAAGTGCGGTCCGTCAGAGAGTGGACAGGCTGTCCGGCGGCGTTCGTCCGTTCAGTCGTCATGGCGGTCTCCCGCCGAGTCTTCATGGACAATAACGCTTACCGGCATGCCGAGGCGCAGCCTGTCCTCGGGGTCGTCGGCCACTATGCGTACTTCATAGAGCAGTGAAGTTCGAAGGTCCTCGGTCTGAACGCTCTTGGGCGTGAATTCCGCCGTGGGTGAAATGTAGCCTACATGACCGGGCACGGGTTCGGGAAAGGAATCGGTAATAATGTCGGCCTTCATTCCGTGACGTATGCGTCCGAGCTGCGGTTCCGTGACGTAGGCACGAACCCACTTGGGCGAGGTGAGGGAGAGCAGAAACACCGGTGAAGCAGAGGATGCCATGTCGCCGGGTTCCAGAAGACGGGAACTGACCACGGCATCTGTGGGAGCGTAAAGTTCGCCGAGCACAATATTGTGCTGCATGATGGCCAGTGCGGCCTTTGCCGAGTCGAGCTGGGCCGCGGCCATGGCAATGTCTTCAGCACGGTAGCCTTCGCGCAGAAGATTGAGCGCATGCGCTGCTTCGTCGCGCTGCCCCTGTGCCACGCGCAGGGAGGTTTCGGCATTTTCCTTTTCCTGCTGGCTTACGGAATTGCCCCGGCGCAGGCTGGCCATGCGCCTGTCGTTGCGGCGTGCCTGCTCCAGAGAGGCTTCGGCCGTTCGCAGAGCCGCCTCCGCCCGGGCTATTTCTTCCGGCCTGTTGCCGTTCTTCATCTTGAGCAGATTCTGCTCCTGTGCGGCTATATCTGCACGCAGTCTGTCGGCTTCGAGTCGGAGACTCGTTACGTCCACCCGGGCAAGAAGCTGTCCGCGCTTTACGCTGTCGCCTTCTTCCGCAAAAAGTTCCGTAATGCGTCCGCCCTGTTCAAATGCCAGGGAAACCTGCCGTATGTCCACGTTTCCGTACAGCCTGATGCCGTTCTGCGGAGTGTCGGAAGAAGTAAAGTGCCAGTAAAGAGCACCTGCGGCTCCGAGAAGAATGACGGCAAGAATGACGGTGAGCTTTTTCATGTCATCTCTCTTGTTGTGTGAGAAGAAATAATTTTTTCTCTTTTTCAGGGTAGGAATCTTGTCATAAAAAGTCAAATATAAAGTTCAATTTCATGTTTGAATTTGACGTTTGAAATATTTTGCCGTACCCTTCTGCCATGGAACAGGCATACGCATATCATCAGAGAAAACGGAGTGCTCCGCGGCGTGACGGACTTTCCACCCGCAGTGTGGTTCTTGAGGCCGCGGGACGGGTTTTTGCCGAACGCGGCTATGTGAAGGCCACGAATCGTGAGATCTGCGAGAGAGCAGGCGTGAACGGAGCGGCCATCAACTACTATTTCGGAGGCAAGGAAGCACTGTATGAGGAAGTGCTGGTGGAGGCGCATCGGCAGCTTGTGAGCATGGAGGAGTTGAACGCCGTCATGGATTCAAAGGGTGAGCCCCGGGACAAGCTGCGTGCCTTCCTTGAACTTGCCGTACGCGCAGCGCAGAAGGCTCCTGAGCTGTGGGGGTTACCCGTGCTTCTGCGTGAGGTGGCTTCGCCTTCGTCGAACCTTCCTGCTCCGCTTGTGGGAAGTGTTCTGCCCAAGCTTAATGTGGTTCGCAGCTTCGTGTGTGAGGTGACAGGCTTTGAATCCGGTTCGGAAAAGGCATCGCATGCCACGGCCATGCTCCTCATGCCCTGTATGTTTCTCCTGCTTTTCCCTGAGAAAATGCAGTCTTTGCTTCTGCCCGGATTTATGGAGAAGCCCGAGGCCCTGGTCGAGTCCATGGTAAGCTATGTCATGGGTGGCCTGAATGCTCTCAGGGGGGAAGAGAACGATCCCGCCTTTTAAGTTTTGTCGGACGAATTTTTGAAAAAAGGAACGGACTGCCATGCGGTCCGTTCCTTTTTTTCATGCGGACTTGCGTAATTCTGGCCCCTCAGGTCGAGTTTATCTTTACTGTGCGGCAAAGAAATTCGTCTGGGAAGAGTTGCTCTTTTTGGAGCCCAGTCCTCTGAGCATTATTTTGGGATGGGGGGAGAGAATAGTCGCTGGACGGAGTATTCTTCCGGACTTCAGCGTGTCCTTGCCGGAATATCTCAGACGGATTTTTTATTTCGGCGAGTTATTCATTAAAATGAAGATACCGACGGACACGATCACATGGGATCATGCCCGTCGGCATCATGGTACAGGAGCGGTATGAGAAGGTTTCTATTATAAGGCATTCCGCTGAGGAGGAGAGGCGGAACGTTTTTTTACTTAGCGGTTGTAGCCGCGGCCCTGGCCCATGCCCTGTCCGCGGTGACCGTAGCCGTAGCCGTCATGATGGCGGAACTGAGGGCAGGGGAGACCGGCCTTTTCCATTTTTGCAACGAACTCGTCATTCACGGTGCGGATCTGGGTGCGCAGCTTGGTAATGTCGGCGCTGAGCTGACGTAGTTCCGCAGGAGTGGTGTTGGGGTTGCGGGAGAGTGCGTTCAGGGTCATGCGCTTTTCCATGAGGCTGTCGCGCAGGGGAGCAACGGCGGCATAGTGCTCTTCGTGCAGCTTGTCGAACTGGGCCTTCTGCTCATCGGTAAGCTGAGTCATGGCCGGGCAGGATGCGGGGGCCTGGCAGTTGTATCCGTAACGGCCGTGGAAGGCGGGATTGGCCATGGCGGCAACGGGAATGCTGGTGGCGAAGATGATGGCGGCGAGGGAGGTGATGATGGTCTTTCTGGTCATGGCGTATTCCTTTGAAGGAGTGGTGAAAATAGAGAGGTAAAAGAGGAAAAGTACGATGTGGACCACGGGTTCAGTATATAGACGACGAGGCATTGCATGTCACGTTTCAAACTGTTTCCTGCTGTATTTCCGACGGCAAGATGAGGACCGTTTTCAGGTAACAAATTGTAAGACAGGGGAATTTTTGCGGGAGTTTTTCTGAAACTTGAGAGCGAAACGGCGGTATGACGCAGACGCAGCGGGAGTGCTTTTGAGTACAGTCGAGCTTCTTCTTCGGCGTATTTTTTCAACCATGCGTCAAACAAGGAAATTTTTTACTTTGGAGTTGAGAAATCCGGCGGGGGCATTCTTTTCGGAAATGTTTCCTTTTCTTGCATGACGCCGTTCGGGAAGGAATAAGAAGGGGGAAAAAGGCGAAATTTTTCTGTGGGAGTCCGGATGGCGTACGATATCCGCTACTGGGAGATGTGTTTCTTGGCCATGCGCTGCGCAATCTGCGGACCTGTCATGACGAGAATCACGGCTGCGCATATGACGGCCACTCCGGCAAACACGCCCATGGTGGCCGGCTCGTCGAAAACGATGATGCCCACGGTGACGGCGGTGAGTGGTTCCATGACTCCCAGTATGGATGTCATGGTTGACCCTATGCGCTGAATGGCCAGAACCAGAGTAAGATTGGATACGGCTGCGGTGACCACGGCGAGCAGTACGGCAAGTGCCGCTTCATGCCAGGATTGCAGCCATACGAAGGTGCCGGAGGCTAGTGCGTTGATCAGGGAGGCCAGCATGCCGAAGAAAAGTACCCAGAAGGTGATGCTGAGGCCGGAAATGCTGCGGATGCGGGAAACGTGCAGCCCGGAAATATAAACGGCATTGCACAGTGCGGAAATGAGCAGCAGCACTATGCCTCTTGCGCTGACGGTACCTTCTCCTTCACCGCCGCTCAGAAGAAACACTCCCAGAATGGCAAGCGCCACGGAACACGCGGTAATAAGGGACGGCTTCTCATGGAAGAAAACGATCATGATGATCATGACCATGAGGGGATAGAGAAACTGCAGTGTGGAGGCTACGCCGCTCGGCAGGTAGTGAAATCCCTGAAACATGAGCAGAGCGGCAAGAGCGTACATGATGCTGAGCACGGCAAGGCGTGCAAGTTCACTGGGAGGTGCGGCCAGTCGTTCATGCCGGAGCACGGGAATGGGAAAAAGTGCCAGCGCACCGAAAAGAAAGCGGTAGAACAGCACACATTCCGCCGACATTCCGTCATGCAGAAGGGGCAGGCTGAACAGGGGAATGAGGCCGAACGCGGCGGAAGAGATAAGCGCGAGAAGAAAGCCCATGTCGGCCTCCGGGGCGTCGCCGACGGTGACGTCAGGAAAGTGGGGACGATTGTGCCCGGTCATGTTCCGGCTTGCTGCGCCGGAGGGAAAAAGAGGCATTCATGTCCGTGCCGGACCGGGCGACGCAATGCGGTGCCGGCGCAGAGCATATAGCATGGAATAGCGGCGTCGTGAAGCGGGATAAGGCCGGGGAGCGGAATCTTCAAAAGCTCCGTTGAGGGGCGTCAGGGGGCTTGTATCCGGCAGGAGAAAAGGAAGTCCGCGCGTAAGTTTCTTCGAGCAGCCCTTGGAAAAAGAGGCGGATACGATTTTCCCATGAGGGAATGTGCGTTTGATTTCGGAAAGAAAGGCTTCTGTAGAAAGCAAGAGGGAAATTTTTCTGCCGCAAAGGTGATCTCTCAGAGCTTCTGCAGGGCGTTCTGTATGGCTTCGGCCTTTTTCTTTCCTATTCCGGGCAGTTCCATGAGACGGGAAAGCGGCGCAGCCTTCATGTCGGATACTGAGTCAAAGTGTTCCCAGAGAAGCTGCGCGGTCTTCATGCCTATGCCGGGAAGCTGTCGAAGTTCTCCGCTGAAGGCCTGTCTGGCACGCGCCTGCCGGTGACGCCCTATGGAGAAGTCATGCGCCGCATCGCGTACCACCTGAAGAAAGAGCAGCTCGGGACAGCCTTCGCGGAGCGGCAGGGGATTGCTTCTGCCGGGTATGAAAATGCGGTCGGCCACATTGCCCGCACGGCGGTCGGCATGACCGCGTTCGTCTCTGGCCTTGGCTATGCCCGCAAGCAGAAAGGGCAGACGGCCGTCTTCTTCCTCGGCAAGTTCTTCACCGAGAATTTTGTGCACGGCGGCGAGCTGTCCCCGTCCGCCGTCTATGAGCAGAAGATCGGGCCAGGGTTCGCCGTGTTCGAGGCGCTTCTTTGCCCACATGGAAAGTGCGGCGTAGTCGTCGCCCCCAGCGCCTTCGATATTCCAGACGCGGTAGTCTTCCCTGAGCGGGCGACCGTCCTCATAGACCACAACTCCCACCTTGGTGGATTCGCCGCCGGTATGGGATACGTCGGCACACTCCACGCGCATTACCGGCCTGTCATAACGGAAGGCCGCGGCCAGCTTGTCCGCAAGGGAGGCGTCCTTTCTGTTCTTTGCGGATTCCCGGGCGTTGCTGCGGGCCATGTCCAGCAGGTGACGTTCCTCTTCGTTGCGCGGAACGGCTATGCGCACCGGGCCGCCGCGGAGTTCTCCGAGTACGGCTTCGAGCGTATCCTGTCCGGTTTCCCCCTCTTCGGCGTCGGCCTGAATGCGGGCATTTTTGCGATCGTGTTCTTCAAGCAGAGCGGCGGCCTGTTCCATGAGCGAGGGGGCCGTCTTTTCGGACTGCCCGGCGTTAGCCCGTGGCGTGAGCGTGTCTTCTCCCAGAAAGCAGGGAGTGACACCCCCGCCCACGAGAAAGGGCGAGCCCATGCTTTCCGAGGCGTGGAGAGCTACAAGAGCGCTTTCCGAATCCACGGCGAGGAGGTTTCCCGGGCGATCTGTTTCCCAGGGCAGGTAGGGCAGCACGATGCGGGGAGGAATGGAGCGGCCGGCATGATAGAACTGCCCGAGAAAGCTCCATAGAAGTTCCGATGCATCTTCAAGACCGAGTCCCGGCCAGAAAAAGGTGCTGCGGTCCTGCACGAGACCGTGACGTACGAACACCACGCCGAGCGCCAGTCCGTCGGGCATGCTCACGAGGCCTACAACGTCCATGTCGCCCCCGCTCTGCAGAACTATGGCCTGCTTTTCCACGGTTTTTTCTATGGCGCGTATCTGATCGCGAAGGGAGGCCGCACGTTCGAATTCCAGAGCCTCGGATGCCTGTTCCATGGCTTTTTTCAGCATGTCCACAAGTTCCGTGGACTTGCCGGACAGCAGAAGTGCCACGCGCTTTGTCATGTCGGCATAGGCTTCAGGCGTGATTTCTCCGGTGCAGGGAGCGGAGCACAGATGAATGTGGTGATACAGACAGGGCGTTTCTCTGTTTTTCATGGCCCTGTCGGAGCAGCGGCGCAGCGGAAAGATGCGGTGAATGGTCTTCCACGTTTCTCTTGCCGCAAGTCCTGCGGTAAAGGGACCGAAATATCTCGCTCCGTCGCGCTTTTTCATGCGGCGGACTATTTCCAGCCTTGGAAAAGGGTCCTTTTCCGAAAGGCGGAACATGACGTACTGTTTATCATCGCGCAGACAGATGTTGTAGTGCGGACGATGCTTTTTGATGAGGCTCGCTTCGAGAAGAAGGGCTTCCTTTTCCGTGGTGGTGGTAAGAAATTCTATGCCTGCCGCGCGTCCTATCATGGCCGCGGTTTTTGCCGTGAGCTGATCGGCCGGACGAAAATAGGAGAGCACGCGCCTGCGCAGGTTGCGGGCTTTGCCCACATAAATGATGCGCCCCCCGGCGTCCTTGTAAAGATAGACGCCGGGGGTTGAAGGAATACTGGATGGTGCGGGACGCTCCATTATATGTTCTCAGCCCTGGAAGCGCACGTCGCCTTTGCGGTGATATTCCAGAGACATCTTATCCTGCACTTCGGGCAGGGGAGTGGGATAGTCGCCGGTGAAGCAGGCCGTGCAGTAGTGCTCGGGATGAGACACGGACGAGAGCAGGCCTTCCAGAGACAGGTAGTGCAGGGAGTCGAGTCCCAGCATTTCCGCTATCTGCTCGGGCGTGTATTTTGTGGCTATGAGGTCGTTCGGCGATGGAAAGTCGATGCCGTAGAAGCAGGGGAATTTGATGGGCGGGCTGCTCACGCGAAAATGCACGGCCTTGGCCCCGAGTTCGCGCAGTTTGGCCACACGGGTGCGTATGGTGGTGCCGCGCACGATGGAGTCGTCCACTACATAGAGGCTTCTGTTTTCTATCATGGAGCGCACGGGGTTGATCTTCACGCGTACGCTGAACTGCCGCATGCTCTGCGAAGGCTGAATGAAGGTACGGCCCACGTAGTGATTGCGGATGAGGGCGTGTTCGTAGGGCACTCCCGCTTCCTGTGCCACACCGAGGGAGGCGTAGATGCCCGAGTCCGGGAAGGGAATGACGCATTCGGCATCGGCCATGGATTCGCGAATGAGGTGACGGCCCATGCATTTGCGGCACTGATAGGCGTCTTCACCGAAAATACGCGAATCTGGGCGGGCAAAGTACACGAGTTCGAAAATGCACTGACGTATGGGGAGCTCGTCTTCACGCAGGCGTACGCTGCGGTATTCAAGAGCGCCCGGCTCGACAATGATCATTTCTCCGGGGTTCACCTCGCGTACGTACTCCGCTTCGAGCAGGTCGAAGGCGCAGCTTTCCGAAGCGAACACCCACGAGTCGCCGAGTCTTGCCATGCTGAGCGGGTGGAAGCCGTGCGGATCGCGCACGGCGTATATGCGTCCTTCGCTCAGAATGAGCAGGCTGTAGGCGCCTTCCACCTTGCGGCAGGCCGAAATGATGGCTTCTTCCAGCGAGCCGCAGGAAAGCGCCCGTGCAATGAGATGCACGAAAATTTCGCTGTCGATGGTGGTCTGGAAAATGCAGCCGTCGTTTTCCAGCTCCCGGCGCAGAGCTGCGGCATTGGTGAGATTGCCGTTGTGTGCCAGGGCAAGTTGAACGCCGTTTCTCACACGCACGAGCAGAGGCTGCGCGTTGCGCAGCTGCGGCTTGCCCGTGGTGGAGTAACGTACGTGTCCGATGGCAGTCTCGCCGGTGAGATGCTTGAGGTCTTCTTCGCGGAACACGTCGGGGACAAGTCCCATGCCGACGTGCAGATGGGAAGAGCCTTCACGCTCATCCCATGAAACGATGCCCGCGCTTTCCTGGCCGCGATGCTGCAGGGCATACAGGCCGAAGTAGGCAAGACGGGCGGCGTCCTCATGACCGGTGATGCCGAAAATACCGCACATGTGCCCTCCTTGAGGCAGAAATCAGAACGGCCTGCCCGGAATCCGGGCAGGCCGCAGTGGTTTTATTCTTCGTTTTCCGTGCCCTGAGGCTCTTCATGGGAGGGGCAGGGATTGTATTCCTTGGGGTCGTCGAAAATATGGATGCCGTGCGGGTAGTTGGAATGCTGCGGACGGGGAAGTTTGTTGCACACATAGTCCACATGTTCGCGCAGATCTTCGGCGGCACGGGTCCACAGAGGGTCAAGTACTACCTTGATGCCTTCTTCACGGGCAAGCTTTACGGCGGGCACGTAGTCGGCATCGTTGGCAACAATGACGAGCCTGTCGGTCTGATGCTTGTAGGCAAGGGCGGCGATATCGAGTCCGAGGAGCATGTCCACGCCCTTCTGGCGGATATCGGGATAGATGTCGCTCGCCTGAATGTCGTTCACGCTTATTTCACCGGCCATGAGTTCGCCGAGACGATTGGCGTCGAGCTGCCACTGGCCGGCCTGCCAGGCGGAACGGCCGAGGCGGAGCGTAATTTCCGGCGTGACGCGCAGAGACTGCAGAAACTGCTGCTTGCGGGCAATGAGCGGCGTCTGGGAAAAGTCCATGGGACCGCTCAGAGGATGTTCGCCCTTGCCGGTGAAGGGCAGGGCATCATAGAAGAGAATGCGGCCCACGGTTTCGTCGGGGGTAAGATGAGAGAGGCAGTGGCGACGTATGCCCTGCCCGTCGAAATAAAAGGCTTTCAGCGAAATGATGCGCTTGCGCATGAATTCGCCGTCAACGACAAAAGTGACACGAGACATTCTAGCAACCTTTTTTTACCGGGCCGGGCCCGATTGTGGATATAGGGTTCAAGCCATGGACGTTTTACCTGAATTTCCAGCGAATGGAAACGGCGAAGAAAAGGACGATAGTGTCAGAGGGGCATTCTGTCAAGAATACAATAAAGTGGGATGGTTTCGTCTTATCTGCCGGAAAGATGACAGATGATGAGGAATCGGATTTTCAAAGGCCTGTGCATATGGCAGGCAATATTTATACTCCTTTTCAAGGGAAATGCCGTTTCGGTACTCGGCACGTCTGACGGAAGCAGAGCGTGCTTCTTTCTGAGGGCGGAGGAGACCTGGAGAACGAAGAAAAGATCATTGCGGGCTGAAAGCCCGTTCTGCCGCCTGTACGAACAAAAGGCGTTACGGCGTTTTTCTCCGGTACGAAGGATATGCGGGAACTTGCCCCCGGGACGGCTTCGGGATATTCTTCTTTGCTTCCTGCAGGCAGAACGCACGCGGAAAGGTCTGCGGAAAGTTTTTCGCATTATGCATGTCAGAGAGGAGCCGGTCATGGCCAGTGTTGATGTTTGTTATCTCAGGGATGCCGCCGAAGTGTACGGCGGCGGACTCTGCTATGCCACGCCGGAGTCTGCGGGCATGGATCTGCGCGCCTGCTTCGAGGAGGAAGAAATCATCATTCGGCCCGGGGAACGGGCCCAGGTGCCTTCCGGGATAAGCGTTGAGCCGCGCGTTTCCGGCGTGGCGGGATTCATTTATTCTCGAAGCGGTCTCGGTGCTGTGAAGGGACTTGTGGTGGCTCAGGGTGTCGGCGTTGTGGATGCCGATTACCGCGGCGAGATAGTCGTGTGGCTGCTCAATACGTCGGACAGGCCTGTTCTTGTTGCGCGGGGAGACCGTGTGGCACAGCTCGTGTTTCAGCCTGTATGCCGTCTGGAACCCTGTACGGTGGAATCTCTTTCCGAAACGATACGCGGAAGCGGAGGGTTCGGTCATACCGGCCGGGCCTGATTCTTACTTTTGAGGTGATTCATGTTGCCTGCTCTTGAATTTCCTGCGGATCCTGCCTGGCTTATTCCCGATGAGGAGCGCTGTGCTTTTTTGTGGGACAAGTATGACATGATGCCGCATATCCGTGAACATTGCCGCGCCGTGGCCGGCGTGGCAGCGGAAATAGTGCGCCGCGCGGAGGAGCGGGGCGTCATTCCCCAGGGGCGACCGCTCAACGTTTCTCTGGCGCGCGCCGCGGGCCTTCTGCACGATCTGGCCAAAAGCTACACCATACGGCACGGCGGAAGTCACGCGCAGCTCGGTGCCGCCTGGGTACGTGAAGAGACGGGGAATCCCCTTCTGGCGCAGGCCGTGCTCTTTCATGTGGAATGGCCGTGGAGCGGAGGCAGCCTGGATGACGTGCGCGACCCCATGCGACTGCCCGTGATTGTGGCCTATGCCGACAAGCGGGTGCGTCATTCCGAAGTGGTGTCCGTAAAGGAACGATTCGACGATCTGCTTGTCCGCTACGGCATAACGGCCGACAAGGTGGACAACATCGCCGCCAACTATGCTCATGTACAGGCCGTGGAGCAGGCCATATTCGACAGGGTAGGTGTCATTTAAATGAACAGGATGCGCATTCTTCTCGTCGCCGGAGGCTGGTCCACGGAGCGCGAGATTTCTCTTAAAGGAGCTGCCTCCATCGCCGACGCACTTGCAGCGCGCGGGCACGAGGTGACTCTGTTTGATCTTTCCGACGGGTTTGAAAAGCTGCTGGAACTTGCCGGAACGCATGACGTGGCCTTCCTCAATCTGCACGGTCAGCCCGGTGAGGACGGGCTTGTGCAGGCACTTCTTGAACGTGCGGGATGTCCCTACCAGGGGAGCGGACCTGCAGGTTCCTTTTTGGCGCTGAACAAGGCGGCGGGCAAGTCTCTCTTCCGTCGCGCGGGCATCCGTACTCCCGATTACGAATTTCTGCCCGTCCGTCCCGGTGCAGACTGGAAGTGCACGCTTCCCTTTCCTCTTTTCGTCAAGTCCAACACCGGAGGGTCCAGCATTGATCTTTTTCGCGTGAACGATGAGGCGGAACTGACGAAGGCTCTCGACACGCTTTTTTCCCAGCATCAGGAAGTGCTCATAGAAACCCTCATTCCCGGGCAGGAAGTCACCTGCGGCGTAGTGGGAAGCGTGGGCGAAGAGCGGGCACTTGCGCCTGTGCTCATTGTTCCGAAGCGGGAGTTTTTTGACTTTCACGACAAATATGCCGCCGACGGCGCGGCGGAAATATGTCCCGCTCCCCTGTCCCCCGAGCTGACGGAAAAGGTTCAGCAAACAGCCTTGGCCGCACATCGTTGCCTGGGGCTTTCCGGGTACAGCCGCACCGACTTCCGCCTGACGGATGATGGAGAGCTTTTCGTGCTGGAGGTGAACACTCTGCCCGGCATGACGGGAGCAAGCCTTGTGCCCAAGGAAGCCGCTGCCGAGGGGATGGAATTCGGCGAGCTTCTGGAAACTCTTCTTTCCTATGCCGTAGAGGAGCGTTCCTGATGATATTCCGGCCGCCCTGCGCTCTGCAGGGCGGCTTTTTCTTACGTTGAGGGAAGGGGCTTCGGCGTTGCGGCAACATCGCCTGCGGGAGCTTTCCGTCTTTTTTCGTAGGACGGCCTTTCTGACGGGTAGAGAGTACGTCTTTTTTCTCGAACGAGTTGATACCATTCGGAAATTTTCCTGTTCTCCCCGCCGCTCTTCGGCATGCGACGGGATTTTTTTTGCCTTTTTCATTTTTGAAAGAAACGAGTTTCAGGAATACAGGCATCGGGAACTCTCCCGGTCGGACCGTGTCTCTGCAACAAAAATGGAAAATACAGAACAGCTGCATTCAAAAATCTTCATAATGAAAAACAAAAATGTAATAATACAACATACTGAAAATATTAGATAAAATATTACGGCAAATATACAATATTGTAAAATCTAATAAAAACAACTGGTAAGAAGTAAAGAAAAATTTCGTTTTTGTCACAAAAAGAGGTTGATTCCCGGGAAAAATAGGGATACTCGATAGGCGTCAACGCCGGGCAATGTTTGTTTTTGACAAAAATGTACCATATGAACCGGCGAACGGGTATTGCACATTTCGGGAAAATTTCCTCCTCCAGTCACTTATAAGGAGCAGCAAGCCATGGGTAACAATTACGTGCAGAGCGTCGTGGAAAACGTGCGCGCCAAGAATCCTCATCAGCCGGAATTCCTGCAGGCCGTGGAAGAAGTGCTCTTCTCCATGCAGCCTCTTTTCGACAAGGAATCCAAGTATCAGGAAAACGCCATTCTTGAGCGCATAGTCGTTCCTGAACGCCTTGTGGAATTTCGTGTGGCCTGGACCGACGATAAGGGGCGCATCCAGGTGAACAACGGCTACCGCGTGCAGTTCAACTCCGCCATTGGACCGTACAAGGGCGGCCTGCGTTTCCATCCCAGCGTGAACCAGAGCATTCTGAAGTTCCTTGGCTTCGAGCAGATTTTCAAGAACAGCCTTACCGGTCTGCCCATCGGCGGCGGCAAAGGCGGTTCCGATTTTGACCCCAAGGGCAAGTCCGACGCTGAAGTCATGCGCTTCTGCCAGGCTTTCATGACCGAACTCGTCCGCTACATCGGCGCGTTCAGCGACGTTCCCGCCGGTGACATCGGCGTGGGCGGCCGCGAAATCGGTTATCTTTTCGGTCAGTACAAGCGTCTGACCAGCCGTTTTGAAGGCGTGCTCACCGGCAAGGGACTCAAGTGGGGCGGTTCCCTCGCCCGTACCGAAGCCACCGGCTTCGGCAACGTGTACTTCGCCGAGAATATGCTGAAGGCCGTGGGCAAGGAAATCGAGGGTAAGACGGCTGCCGTGTCCGGTTCCGGCAACGTGGCCATCTACACCGTGAAGAAGCTCTATCAGCTCGGCGCGAAGCCCGTTACCGTGTCCGACTCCCGCGGCAGCATCTATCAGCCCAACGGCATCAATCTTGAAGTGCTGCAGCAGGTCAAGGAACACGAACGTGCTTCTCTCTCCCGCTATGCCGAACTTTGCAAGGATGCCACCTACATTCCCGTGTCTGAATATCCTGCGGGTGAACATCCCGTGTGGAATGTGGGCGCCGCTCTTGCCTTCCCGAGCGCCACTCAGAACGAAGTCACTCTGGCCGACGCAAAGAACCTGCTTTCCAAGGGCTGCATCCTGGTGAGTGAAGGTGCCAACATGCCTTCCACCCTGGATGCCACCGCCGAATTCCAGAAGGCCGGCATCTGCTACGGCCCCGCCAAGTGCGCCAACGCCGGCGGCGTGGCTACCAGCCAGCTCGAAATGGAACAGAACGCCGGTATGACTTCCTGGACCTTCGAGGAAGTGGACAACAAGCTCAAGGGCATCATGGCCGGTATTTTCAAGGCGGCCCATGACACCGCCGAAGAGTTCGGCCAGCCCGGCAACTACGTGATGGGCGGCAACATCGCCGGCTTCCGCAAGGTGGCCGACAGCATGATCGAACAGGGCCTCATGTAGGGGTTCCGCGGTTCATCAGCCGACAGACAGATAAGAAAAACGCCGTCTTCCGATTTTCGGAAGGCGGCGTTTTTCTGCAGGAAAAGGGGAGAGGCGGAGGGCTCAAGAACATTGCCGGAGGGGAGAAGCGCATACGGAGACGACGTCTTTTCTGTTTCGCAGAATCGGAAGTTTTTTCCGAAAAGGGAGAGCTGATTTCGGCGGTCAGGAACTCACCGGCAGGTCATTCTTTCGTTTTCATGTCTGGATTTTTCCGCACAAAAAAGCCCGGACGGCCCTGCACGAACGGAGGAAGTCCGGGCTTAAAAAAATACCGGGGGAGTTGTTATAGGCTTTTTTCCAGTACGGGCACGAGTTTTTTCTGCACGGCAGCCATCATGAGTGCAGCATCGAGCGGCATGGAGGCAAACTGTTCCAGAGCCAGAATGGCCTGGTGAATAAGCATCCCGAGACCGTTCATGGTCTGATGGCCGCGTTTGCCGGCTTCTTCGAGAAGTTTTGTTTTCAACGGTCTGTAGATGAGGTCGCACACCGGAGAGAATGGCGGCAGAATGTCGAGAAAGTCGAATGAGGAAAACTGCGAGGGGACGCCCTGCATGCCCAGAGGCGTGCAGTTGATGAAAAGTTCCGTTTCGGCAAGAGTCCGTTCGAATTCCGAACTGTCTATGGCTACGACGCGCACGTTGCTGCTGGCTTGAACGAGCTCTTCGGCCTTGGCCGGGGTTCGGCAGCATACGGTGATTCGTCCCGCGTCTTCGGCTGCCAGCTTGAGCACCACGGAGCGCGCGGCGCCGCCCGCCCCGTACACGGTTATGCGCTTGCCTTTCGGGTCTATGCCCTCATCGTGCAGCGAGCGTACGAAGCCTGCACCGTCGGTGTTGTGGCCGTGAAAGAGACCGTCGCGGATGACTACGGTGTTGACGGCCCGGTACATGCGTGCATCGTCGGAAAGCGTGTCCATGAGTGGAACGAGATCAGTCTTATGGGGCATGGTGGCGTTGAACCCGGCAAGGTTCAGGTCGGGGGTGCCGGGCAGCCATGTTCCCACGGTTCCGGCAGGCACATGGATGCGTCCGTAGATGCAGGGTATGCCGAGTTCGTCCAGCATGGCCTGCTGAATGAGCGGGGAGAGGCTGTGCTCTATGGGATCACCGATGACGGCCAGTTTTTTTCCGTCCAGAAGAGAACTCATGACGTGCTCCGTGTGTTCAGCGGGTGGAGAGACGACGATAGTGATGCAGTATCTGTAGAAGGCGTTTTTTCAGCGTGCGGGGTCTGCCTTGGTTGGGAATGACGACGTCGGCATGGCGGCGGTAGATGGCCAGGCGTTCGGTATAGAGCCGGAAGAGCCTGTCTCTGTCGTTTTGCACGAGAGGGCGGTCGCCGAGGGACGTCGAGCGCAGAATGTGCGACGGATGCCTGTCGATGAAGATGATGAGACTGTTGCGGGAAAGTGCCTTCATGTTTTCCTCGCGCAGCACCATGCCTCCTCCCGTGGATATGATCACGCCGTTCAGGGCCGCAGCCTCTCTGGCACAGACGGATTCTATGTCCCGGAACCCCTTTTCTCCCTGTGCGGCGAAGATGTCGGGAATGGTGCATCCGGTCTTTTGTTCAATCATCACGTCAGTGTCGAGAAGCGTCATGTGCAGCCTTCGGGAAAGACGTTTGCCGATGGTTGTCTTACCGCATCCGGAAAGGCCTATGAGTACGAGATTCTTCATGAAAGCACTCCAGGCACTTCTGTGAGGGCAAGTGCGCAGGCGGCTTCGATGACGGGTACGGCGCGGGAGAGAATGCACGGGTCGTGCCTGCCGTTTATGACGAGTGTTGCCGCCTCGTTCGTGCGCATGTCCACGGTGTTCTGTTCCCGACCTATGGAGGGCGTGGGCTTGATGACCACGGTGAACGCTACGGGCATGCCGTTGGAAATGCCGCCGTTGATGCCTCCGTTGTTGTTGGTGCGCGTGCTCAGGGCATGGCCGGGCACAAAGGCGTCGTTGGCCTCGCTTCCGCGCATGGAGGCAAAGCCGAAACCTGCACCGAAGGCCAGGCCTTTTACCGCAGGAACGGCAAAGACATGACGGGCAATGGCGGTTTCGATGTTTTCGTCGAAGTCCGGACTGCCCAGACCGGCGGGAACTCCCAGTGCAAAGCACTCGATGAGCCCTCCCACGGAATCTCCTTCTGCACGGGCTTCCAGAACTGCCTTCTGCATGGCTTCTCCCCTTTCATCGTCAATGACGGGGAGGGCTTTTTTGCCGGCGGCGCGCAGAGCTTCAGCATCCGGACGGGCAAGATCGAGGGGGGCATCTTCAATGTCCGCAATCCGACGGATGCGGGCCAGAACCTCTATGCCTTTTTTTTGGAGCGCGAGCTTTGCCACGGCTCCTGCAAACACCAGAGGAGCCGTGAGGCGTCCGGAAAAGTGTCCTCCGCCGCGGTAGTCCTCAAAGCCTCCGTAGCGAAGATGCGCCGTGAAGTCGGCATGCCCGGGACGGGCGAGCCAGCGCGTGGCGGCGTAGTCCCGTGAGCGCGTGTCGGTATTTTCGATGACCCCGCAGAGAGGTGTGCCGCAGGTTTTTCCCTCGAACACTCCGCTCAGAATGTGGACTTCGTCCTTTTCATTTCTTGCCGTGGCAAGAGGCGACTTGCCCGGTGCGCGGCGCGCCATTTCGGCACGAATGAAGTCCATGTTCATATCCAGTCCCGAAGGGACGTTCTGGAGCACGATGCCTATGGCCGGACCGTGGGATTCGCCGAACAGACTGTAACGCATTATTTCTGTCCTTTTTTCAGACCCATGCGGGCCGACTGGAGAGCCACCTTGCGGGCTTCCTCATGAATTTTTTTCTTTTCTTCGCCGTCCTTCCACCACCAGCGGGCCTTGTGCAGAATAAGGTCCACGTCGCCGGCAGCTGCAAGGGAGAGAAGATTCCGGTACTGCCGTGTCATGGCCTGACTGTGAGGATTGGCTTCAAACAGCCATGTGAACAGCGCGCCGTCTTCCATGAGCTGCTTTTCCGTGGAGTTCATGCGCCGGAGAAACGAGGGGGTTATGTACGGCAGAAGCGCGGGATCTTCCGCCGTCATGGCGAAATACACCGCGCTCGTGATGAAGTTCATGCCCTGAATCTTGGCTTCTGCTATGTCGTGTTCTTCGGCCGTTGCCCGAAAGGTCACGCAGCCGAAGTCCTGAAACAGACTTTCCACGAATTTTGTATCGTCTTCCGAAGCCTTCCTGCCCGGCACTATGGTCACGCGCAGTTCCAGATCCTGGGCGGGGACGGGGCCGAAAAGAGGATGCGTGCCCACAACGGGACCGTTCCACAGGCTTTCCATGTGCTGCATGGGCAATTCCTTCACCGAGGTGATGTCGGCAAGAATGGCGTCCGGCTGCATGAAGGGCTTGAGCACGCCTATGGTGTCGGCTATGGCCGTGGCCGGTATGCACAGAAGTACGAGTCTCGCCTCCCGGCAGGCGTTTTTGACGGCGTTCTCCTCAAAGGGAATGTCGATCCCTGCGATTTCAAGGGAGGGATTGCGGCCGAAACGCTCCGCAAGCATGGAGCCCATGCGGCCGCGGCAGCCTACGATGACGATGCGCTCACTCATGCAAGGGCGCTCCAGACATTCCAGAATTCTGGGAAGGACTTGCGCACTACGGAGGGATCGGCCACCGAAACCTTTTCTCCACGGGCCAGTCCGAGCAGAGATACGGCCATGGCGATGCGGTGATCGTTGTAGGTTTCGAAAATAGTACCTTCAGGGATGGAAGGTTTTGCCGGTGCCGCACCATGTACGGCAAGGAAGTCCGGACCTTCCTCCACCTTCACGCCGATGCGGGAAAGTTCCGCGGCACAGGCGGAGAGACGGTCGCATTCCTTGATGCGCAGATGGGCGACGTTCGTAATACGGGTTTCGCCGTTGGCGAAGGCCGCCGTCATGGCCACGGTAGGCACGAGATCAGGGCAGGCTCCCATATCTACGGTAATGCCGGAAAGTTTTGAGGGGCTCACGAGAATGCCGTCGTTTCTGACTTCGACGGAAGCTCCCATGGCACGCAGAATGTCCAGCATGGCACGGTCGCCCTGAAGAGAGTCGGCACGAAGGCCCGTGACGAGAACAGGTTCTTTGCCGACGGCTCCGGCGGCAAGCAGATAGGAGGCTCCCGACCAGTCACCCTCCACACGATGTTCTCCGCAACGATAGCTTCCGGGCTGAATCGTGATCCGGAGTCTTCCGGGACGGGCCTCTGTCACGTCTTTCCACTCCACGAGCTTCCAACCGTCGTCGTCAAGTTCTTCCACCGTAAAATGGATGCCGAAATCTTCCATGACCTGAAGGGTCAGGCCGACATAGGGCCAGGAGACTACTTTTTGTCCCGTAAGGGCAATGCGCAGCGGTTCGGGACAGAAGGGAGCGGCCAGCAGCAGTCCGGAAAGGAACTGGCTCGATTCGTCCACGCTCATGGCAACGTCGCCGCCGGCAAGTCCGTGAGATTCAAGCACGAGGGGTGGGAAACCTTCCTTTTCCTCAAAACGAACGCGTGCTCCGAGATGTTCCAGCGCGCTTGTGAGTGCGCCTATGGGCCGCTCATGCATTCTTTCCACGCCGTGAATGCGGAAGGAGCCGCGGCCTGCGGCCAGCACGGCGGTAAGAAGGCGGCAGGTCGTTCCCGATTCCCCCACATTGCAGTCGGCAGGGGTGCTTTCGCCGCCTGCGGGGCCGTTCTTCATGCCCCGGACGCGCCAGGAACCGTCGCCGAGGTCTTCCAGAACGGCGCCGGCCGTGTGGAGAATGTCGCGCGTGCGCTCAAGGTCGGCGCTTGATAGCGCATGGCGCACCAGAGATTCGCCGTGCGCCAGAGAGGCCGCAATGAGCGTGCGGTGAGAGACGGACTTGGAGGCGGGTGCCTGAAGCGTGATCATGAATCAGAATCCTGTAGTGTTGGCAGTTGAGTCGAGACGCGGTCCTTCGGGATAGCAGCCGAGCACGCGCACAGAGGTGCAGCAGGCGTTGAGATCCTCGATGAGGGCCGTGCGTCCCGCAGAGGAGAGGTCGCATTCCACGTCGGCAAAGAACACGTAGTTCCAGCATGATCCCTTCATGGGACGGGATTCGAGCTTGGTCATGTTTACCTTGTGGGCGGAAAAGACGTTCAGTACGGCATAAAGGGTGCCGGCCCGGTTGGGTACCGTGAAGAGAAGCGAAGACTTGAAGTTTTCCGGCTCGTTTTCGTGGGCATCTTTTTTCGGGGCGCTTCCCGCGCGGATGAGAACAAAGCGCGTCCAGTTGGCGGTGTCGTCCTGAATGTTGTCGGCAAGGGAGGTCATGCCCAGCTTTTCGGCCGTGCTGCGATGGCCTATGGACGCCGCGTTTTCTTCGCGGGAGGCCTTCCATGCGGCAGCCGCCGTTGACTCCACGGACACGAGCTTTGCCGCGGGCAGATGTGCCCGCAGCCAGGCGGCGCATTGTCCGAGAGGCTGGGCATGGGAGTACACGGTTTTCACGTTCTCCAGCGACGTTTCCCGGCTGAGCAGGCTGTTGGCTATGCGGGAGAAGAACTCGGCCTGAATGTTCACTTCGTACTGTGAGAACAGATCGAAGCTCTGCGTGATGGTGCCGTGAATGGAGTTTTCCAGCGGAATGACGCCTGCGTCGTACTCGCCGAGACTGACGCCGCGGAAGACCTCGTTGAAATCGTGACAGGGCACGAAGGTCATGGCTTCGCCCAGAAAGTCTCTGGCCGCAAAGTAGGAGAACGTGCCTTCCGGGCCGAGATAGGCCACGGCGGCCGGCTTCTGCAGGGATCGCGATGCGGAAAGAATGGCGCGCCACACGGCCGTGACGTGTTCCGCCTTGAGCGGCCCCTGATTGAGCGTGGTGAGCCTTTCCAGAAGTCTGGCCTCGCGGGCCGGGTCGAACACCTTGCCCGAGACCTGCCGTTTTGCCTTGCCGACGGCGAGACTGAGATTCGCCCGCCGGTTCAGAAGTTCAAGAAGCTGCCGGTCAACGTCGTCGATCTGTCCGCGAAGCTCGGCGAGGCCGGGAATCTGGAAAGGCTCTGCCATGTTCTACTTCTCCTGAATGTCTTCCTTGATGCGCATGCCGAAGTGGCGTCCGGCCTCGTCGGTGCGACAGAGCACCTTGTCGCCGGGCTTGAGCGTCACCACGCTCACGGGCGTACCGTCCGGAGCGGTGAGGCGAATGGTTTCGGCGTTCTGAAGGAACACCGCGCCTTTTTTGTCGCCTATTTTTGCTTCCACGAGCAGCATGGGGCGCACTTCTATTTTAACTCTTCCGGCCGTGGCCAGGCTGGTGGCTCCCGTGTGGTCCACAACGAGCATCTGCGTGCCGGCCGTGACTTCCGAAAGATAGGTTGTGGCGTCGCCGGGCAGGCGTATGTAGGCATGCACCGCGCCCGCATTCACGCGGAAGGGGCGGGAGGCCACGTATTCGTTGTGCTCCGTTTCGGCATGAACGAGGAAGGTGAAGGCACTGGAGTTGCCCACCAGCATGCCCTGCCCGCGGTGAAGCATGGACATGGTGTCTATGCATACGCGGTGCCCGAGACCTGCGGGCTCCACGCGGGTGATGACTGCTTCTTCCAGTTCTTCATGTTCCCGGCTTATCTTGCAGCGGGATACGATTTCCTTGAGCTCGCCTATGGCTTCCGGCAGAACCACGATGCCCTGCACGCCGCGTTGAAGAATGCCGGAGGCCAGAACGGCCTCCTCAAGGCTTCCTGCTTCAGCCACCACGTTGTCGCACTGGGCAAGCAGGTTCTCCACGGGAATGATTTCCCAGCCTCTTGCAAGCACCACCTGCTGTCCTGAGCGGAGAGCGTCGCGTATGGCTTCCTCATCGGCCTTGGATGCCATGGCGCGGGAGGGCATGGCTTCTTCGGCTGCGACGCTCGTGCGGGAAAGCTGGGATACCGAATCCACCTTGTCCGCGGGAACGATTACGCCGTCAACGCCGGATTCCAGCGCGAGGGTCACGTCGTTCTTGCTGAAGGGCACGCTCTTGAAATAGATGTTCATGGCCTCTCCCGGAAAACTAGTCTTCGCCCACGATGGCCATGGCGTCATCGACGGAAGCGCCCGAATGAACGATGGCGTTCATGGCGCGCATGAGATCCACGCGGCGGGGATGCTCGAACACGTTGCGTCCCACGGAAAGGCCCGCACCGCCGGCCTGAAGGGAGTCGTACACCATCTGCAGAAGCTTGCGGGTGGAGTCGATGCGTTCGCCGCCGGCAATGACCACGGGGGCGCAGCAGCATTCGGTGACGCGGCGGAAGCTTTCGGGGCTGCCGGTGTAGGAAACCTTCACGATGTCGGCGCCGAGTTCCGCACCCACACGGGCGCAATGGGCCACCACGTCAACGGCGAAGCTGTCGCGGATGAGGCCGCCGCGGCCGTAGAGCATCATGAGAAGGGGCATGCCCCAGCGGTTGCAGTGATCGGCAATGACGCCGGCGGTATGGAGCATTTCACGTTCGTTGGGGTCGCCGAGATTGAGGTGAACGGAAACGGCGTCCGCGCCGAGACGGATGGCTTCTTCCACCGTGCCGGTGAGCACTTTGGTATTGCCGTTGGGAGAAAGTTCCGTGGAGGCCGTGATGTGCATGATGAGGCCGAGAGCGGCGTTGGCGTCGGCGCAGCCGGAGGCGCGGATGAGTCCCTTGTGCATGAGCACGGCGTTGGCGCCGCCTTCATTCATGTCGTCCACAGCCTTGCGGATGTCCACGAGTCCGTCGGGAGCGCCGATGGTCATGCCGTGATCCATGGGAACAATGATGGTGCGTTTGGTGTCGGGGTTGAAAATGTGGGTCAGTCTTTTTTTGGTGCCGAGTTCCATGATGCGTTCCTTCTCATTGAACGTTGTGGGCTGCGTGGCGGCTTATACATACAAAAAGGGCCGCCGGCTTGTTTCGCCTGCGGCCCGAAGTTTGCAAACTGAGGTTGTCAGCAATCCTTCCGACCACAGGGCCCGGTAAAATAAAAGTAGAAACCAAAGGTAAAGCCGTTGGTTTCAAACTGGGCGGTGGCGGAATACAGAGTATGCATGACAAACAACCATTGAAAGTTTAAAAATTTACTAATCCCAGAGGAAGAAATCTGTCAACAGGAAAATGACGTGAGACGGAAACTTTTTGGATTTCCGCGTTATTCCTTTTCCCCCATGAGTTCCAGGGCCTCTTCCACGGTGGCATTGCCGTGCACCATGGAGCGCAGGGCCTTGAGAAGTTCTACGCGGCGGGGATGTTCGAAAACGTTGCGCCCCACGGAAAGTCCGGAGCCTCCGGCCTGAAGGGAGCCGTACACCATTTCAAGAAGCTTGCGCGTGGAATCGAGCTTGGGACCTCCGGCAATGAGCACGGGTACGCCGCAGTCTTCCACCACGTCGGCAAAGGTTTCCGGATCGCCGGTGTAGGGCACCTTTACGATGTCGGCGCCAAGTTCCGCACCCACGCGGGCGCAGTGGGCGATGTTGCGCGGATCGTAGCTGTCCACGTCGTGTCCTCGGGCATAGACCATCATGAGCAGAGGCATTCCCCAGAGGCTGCATTCCTTGGCGATTTTTCCGGCGTCGGACATCATGAGGCTTTCGTCGTCGTCGCCGAGATTGATGTGAATGGATACGGCGTCGGCTCCGAGACGCACGGCCTCTTCCACGTCTCCCACGAGCATTTTCTTGTTGGGTCTGCGCGACAGGCTGGTGGATGCGGAAATGTGCATGATGAAGCCGAGGCGCATATGAGATTCGTAGTCGGCCTTGTGGATGAGGCCCTTGTGCAGGAGCACGGCGTCGGCCATGCCTTCGTCCATGTCGTGTATGGCCCTGGCCATGTTGCGCAGTCCGCGGGGAGCGCCGTCGGACATTCCGTGATCCATGGGAACGATGATGGCACGGCCGGTTTTGGGATTGATGATGCGATTGAATCTTCTGAGCGAACCGACTTCCATGGGGGGTACCTCTTTGCAGGCATCCCGGCGGTCATGAAAAAAAAGCCGCCGGCTCTGTATATGCCTGCGGCTTTGTATTCCTGTGCGATGTGACGGAAGAAATCAGCACAGCCTGCCGCCTGTCCGGTAATAATAATACGCATAGCACCAGCAACCGAAGCTGCTGGCGAAGGTAAAGTAACCGGAGCGGAACGTGCTGAACATGATTTCCAACCTTTTTTTCCGTCATAGCTCCGCTTCGGAAAATCTGTCAAGCAGGAGAAGGAAAACTTTGGCGCACCGCCCATTTAATAATGGCTGAAAATGGATATTTTTTCGTCATCGTTGGTTGTTTGTCAGCTGCTTTTGCCCTGCATTTGCCGTACAGTCGAGCATTATGACGAAAAAGCAAAATTTTTTTGCAGAAGGCATCCTTTGTGTGGAGTTTTTCCCCTCATGACTTGTTGATCTTCTTTTTTGCGCGTGAAAGATAGAGAGAAAACAGAAAGCGCGTGATGCAAAATTGTTTCATGATTAGTGACGATATATACTATATTATTCCTCAGAGGCAGGGGCGGAAAAAATTTCTTTTCATGCCGTTGACAAAAAAAGGACTCTTGCATACACAGAAAAAAAGTTCATCATCTGCTTCAGGAGTTCATCATGTCCGCAGCCGTTTTCACCTTGTCCTTCGCCGGTCAGTGGTGGTGGCGTATCTTTTCTTCAGGGAGAGGATGCGGTCTTGACGCGTAGCTGAAGCGCAGAGTCAGAAAAGCAGAACGAATGCCGTTCCCTCTCCGGGGAGCGGCATTTTTTTATTAACCCACGCGAGGTTCAATGACATGACAACCAGGACGACCCCCATTCGAGTGCGTCAGAGAGTCCGCCATCTTCCGGCGGACATGGACACGCCCATCAGTCTTTTTCTGGACATTGCCAGGGAAAGGGACGGCATACTGCTGGAGAGCGCGGAAGTGGACGGGCGATGGGGACGCTACAGCGTGCTTGCCTGCGACATGGTCCTGTATCTGACGTGCCGGGAGGGAAGGCTCAGCTGCCGCATCGAGGATGAGCGTCTTTCCGCACTTTCGGCCTTTGACGGCATGGATTTTGTGGAAGGGCTGCGCGGCGTCATGCGTACGCTGGAGGTTCTGCCCGATCCCGACTCCGCCGACCTTCCGCCCATAACCCGTTCTCTGTGCGGTTATCTCGGTTTCGGCATGGCCTCGCTCTTTCATCCGAAGCTGGCCTCCGTCATGAAGCCCGAGGAGGCGGAATGCGTGCTCTGTCTGCCCGGTACGCTTCTTCTTTTCGATCATATGTACAACCGGCTGGCGCAGGTGAGCCTCGGTGAGCACCGCGATCTCGGTCGGTGCGGCTCCTTTGCCCGCAGCGGCGCGGAAATTCGGGAAAAGGCAGACGTTCAGGCCGAGCCGTCCGAAGAGGGCTTTCAGGCTTCGGTGGAACGCATAAGGGAAATGCTGCGCATGGGCGAGGCCATTCAGGTGGTGCCTTCGGTACGCTTTTCCATGCCGTTTTCGGGGGATCCCTTTACGCTGTACCGCAGAATGCGCAGCGAGAATGCCTCGCCGTACATGTTCTTCATGCGGCTTCCGGGAATCACGCTTTTCGGTTCCTCGCCGGAAGTCATGGTGCGCTGCGAAGGCGGCAGGCTTCTTTCCGCGCCCATAGCGGGAACGCGCAGGCGCGGCTCCACCGTGGCCGAGGATGAGGCCCTTGCCGGGGAGCTGCTTGCCGATCCCAAGGAACGGGCCGAACACATGATGCTCGTGGATCTCGGCCGAAACGACCTCGGCCGTCTGGCCCGTCCGGGCACCGTGGAAGTGGAGAAGCTCATGATGGTGGAACGCTTTTCCCACGTCATGCATCTGACGAGCCGCGTCACCGCCGAACTCGACGACGGCCTGGATGCCGTGGACGTGCTTGCCGCAACCTTTCCCGCAGGCACGGTGAGCGGAGCTCCGAAGATTCGCGCCATGGAAATCATAGCGGAAACCGAACCCTGTCCGCGCGGACCGTACGCGGGCTGCATAGGCTGGCTGGGCCTCGACAGGGACGGCGTGAATCTCGACACCGGCATCACCATACGCAGCATGTGGGTGCGTGAAGGACGCCTTTACTGACAGGCCGGAGCCGGAATCGTGCATGATTCCGTGCCGGCCCTGGAATGGAAGGAGGTTTGCAACAAGTCGGCCATCATGCGTCAGGCATGCTTTACCACGGGAGAGTTCCATGTTCCTGCTCATAGATAACTACGATTCCTTTACCTACAATCTGGTTCAGGCCTTCTGCCGTCTGGGGCATCGACCCCGCGTGGTCAGAAACGATGATCCCGGCCTCGTGGCCATGGCCAACGATCCTTCGTTGCGCATGGTGTGCATTTCGCCCGGCCCCGGGCACCCTTCCAGGGCCGGATACTGTCTGGACTTCCTGCGCCAGCTCAGCCCCCGCATTCCGGTGCTCGGCGTGTGCCTCGGTCATCAGATTCTCGGCCTTTACGCCGGAGCGGAAGTCGTACCCGGTCCTGTGGTCATGCACGGCAGAACCTCGGAAATCGTGCACGACGGGAAGGGGCTTTACCGAGGCATGCCCAACCCCATGGTGGTGGGCCGCTATCATTCTCTCGTGGTGCGCGTTGACGACGCGCATCCCAACGAACTTCTGGCCGTTTCGGCCAGGGGCCCGCAGGGCGAGGTCATGTCCATGCGCTTTCGCGACAGGCCGTGGGTGGGCGTGCAGTACCATCCTGAATCCATTCTCACTCCGGATGGTCTGCGCCTTCTGGAAAATTTTCCGGGAAGTCTGCTGCCCACGGTGCACGCCGCCCCCACCATCAGTTCCATTCTGGAATCGGTGTCGCAGGGCCGCGACATGACGGACGAGGAATGCGACGTGCCTTCGGCTCCATGCTCGACGGCACCATGACGCCCGCTCAGGCCGGAGCGCTTCTCATGGGATTGCGCATGAAGGGCGAGAAGCCTGCGGAACTGGCCGCGGCCATACGCATCATGCTGGCCCGCTCCGTCAAGGTGACGGGCATACCCGAAAAGTGCATCGACATTGTGGGTACGGGCGGGGACGGCAAGAGATCGTTCAACTGTTCCACGGCCACGTCGCTTACGCTTGCGGGCATGGGCTACAGAATGCTCAAGCACGGCAACAGGGCGGTGTCTTCCACCTCCGGCGCGGCTGATGCCCTGGAAGGACTGGGGCTGCCTTTGGAAAAGGATCCCGACGCCATTGTGGACATGCTGAAGGAGCGCAATTTCGCCTTTCAGTTCGCACCCTACTTTCATCCGGCCTTTGCCAACGTGGGGCCGGTTCGCAAGCAGCTCGGCATGCGTACGCTGTTCAACATGCTCGGGCCCATGCTGAATCCGGCCTGTCCCGATTATCTCATGATGGGCGTGGGCGATCCGAAGCAGGTCGATCTCATTGCGGCCACGCTGCAGAAGCGCCCCTTCCACAAAGTGGCGGTGTTCAACGGCGCGGGAGGCTACGACGAACTCACCACCATGGGCAAGACGCGCATTGTTCTCATTACCGACGGCGTGATGGATGAAATGACCTTCGATCCGTCGCTCTACGGATTTGAGCCGTGCGAACCCGAGGACGTGGAAGTGAAGAACAAGGAAGAAGCCGCAGCCGTGCTTCGGGAACTTCTTGCCGGGCGCGGTCCCCGTGCCATGCGCGACATGATGGCGGTGAACGCAGCCTTTGCGATTTATATGCTGGAAGAGAACAGAACCATGGAGGAATGCGTGGCCATGGCCAGAAAGGGCGTGTCCGAAGGTGCGGGCATGAAGGTGCTGCCATGACGGGGCTTGAGCGTTTTGTCGAAGCCAAGAGGGACGAAATCGCCAGACTTGAGAGTCTGGGAGCGGAAGCGTTTTCTCCGTGGCGGGGCGACAGACCTTCCTTTCGCCGGGCTCTTTGTGCGGACGGGGCAGGGCCGCTGTCCGTGGTGGCGGAGTACAAGAGGGCTTCGCCGTCACGCGGCGTGATATGCGAAAGCCTTGAGCCGGAAGAAGCGGCGAGGCAGTACGCCGAGGCCGGAGCGTCCGCCCTTTCGGTGCTTACCGAGGAGCGGTATTTCCACGGTTCGCTTCCGTATCTTTTCCGCATGGCCGAAAGCATGAAGGCGTCGGGAGCAGGACTTCCCATGCTGCGCAAGGACTTCATTTTCCATCCGCTTCAGATTTCGGCCACGCTGGCGACACCGGCGTCGGCACTGCTGCTCATCGTTCGTCTCACGCCCGACGTGCGCCTTCTTCGCGATCTTCGCGAGATGGCCGAGGCGGAAGGCGTGGAGGCCGTGGTGGAAGTGTTCGACGAGCGTGACGTTGCTCTTGCCCGCGAGAGCGGAGCGGGCATCATTCAGGTGAACGCGCGGGATCTTGCCTCGCTCAGGGTTGACAGGCAGGCCTGTCTGAAGATTGCGGAAAACTGCCCGCCGCAGGCCGGAGAAGTGTGGATTGCGGCAAGCGGCATGACATGCCGCAAAGATCTGGAGGAGGCCGCAGCTGCGGGCTTCACGGCCGCGCTCGTGGGGTCCGCTCTCATGGAAGAGGGCGCCCCGGGAAAGGCTCTGCGTCGTCTTCTTTGCGGCGGGGAGAAGACACATGAGAATTAAGATCTGCGGCATGAGCGATCAGCGTCTCATCGACGAGGCCGCCGCGCTCGGCGTGGAGATGTGCGGATTCGTGTTTCACGCTCCCAGTCCGCGCAACGTGACGGCACGTGAGGTTGCTGTTCTCGATACGCACGGCATGAAGCGCACGGGAGTGTTCGTGCGGCAGAGCGTGGAGGAAATACAGGGCATCGTGCGGGATGCGGGACTCGACCTCATTCAGCTTCATGGCCGTCAGAGCGCGGAATTTGCCGCATGCTTTCCCATGGAACGAATCATCCGCGTACTCTGGCCTGCGGACTATGTTTCGAAAGAGGATTTGCAGAGAGCCGTAGTTTTCTTTGCCGGAACCTGCGGACTGTATCTGCTGGATTCGGGCATGGGCAGCGGCAGGGAACTTGACTGGCCATCGCTTCGTGGACTCCGCTTTCCGCATCCGTGGATTCTTTCGGGCGGTCTCGGGCCGGACAATGTTGCAGAAGCGATTCTTGCCTGTTCGCCCGACGGGCTTGACTTCAACTCCAGACAGGAAAACGCCCCGGGAAGAAAGAGCGGGGAACTCATGGAAAAAGCCGTGGCGGCAGTACGCGAACAGGAAAGGCGCGTATGCCGGGACACGACCGGACAGGAAGGTGACGAACGATGAAAAAGGGATATTTCGGTGACTTCGGCGGGCGTTTCGTGCCCGAACTGCTCATGCCGCCCCTCATGGAACTTGAGGAGGCCATGAAGGACATACTGCCTTCCGAGGCCTTTCAAAAGGAGCTGGACGATCTTTTGCAAAACTATGCCGGCCGCAAGACTCCGCTCACGTTCTGCCCCGGCCTTTCCGAAAGGCTCGGTTTCGAGCTGTGGCTCAAGCGTGAGGATCTTCTGCACACCGGCGCGCACAAGATAAACAATACGCTCGGGCAGGCACTTCTTGCCCGATACATGGGCAAGACCTCACTCATTGCCGAAACCGGTGCGGGGCAGCACGGCGTGGCTACGGCGGCCGCTGCGGCAAGACTCGGCATGAAGTGCACCGTGTACATGGGGGCGGAGGATGCGGAGCGGCAGTCCGCCAACGTGCGGCGGATGCGTCTGCTGGGCGCCGAGGTGGTAGCCGTGGAAAGCGGTTCCCGTACCCTGAAGGACGCCATAAATGCCGCGCTCAGGGCCTGGATATCGTTGCAGAAGACCACGCATTACTGCTTCGGCACGGCGGCCGGACCGTATCCCTTCCCGGATCTTGTCCGGGAATTTCAGAGCGTCATCGGCAGAGAGGCACGGGCTCAGATGCTGGAGCGCACGGGGGCTCTTCCCGATTACGTGGTGGCGGCCGTGGGAGGAGGGTCCAACGCCATAGGCATGTTCTCCCCCTTTGTGCCCGATGCGTCGGTAAGGCTCATCGGCGTGGAGGCAGGCGGCACGGGAGAACCGGGCTGCATGCACTCGGCGGCCATAAATCTCGGTCGTCCCGGAGTTCTGCACGGAGAATACACCATGCTGCTGCAGAACGACGACGGGCAGATACTGCCGTCGGGCTCCATTTCCGCAGGGCTGGACTACCCCGGCGTGGGGCCGGAGCATGCCCATCTGGCCGCATCGGGGCGCGTGAGGTACGCCGTTGCCTACGATCATGAGGCTCTTGACGCCTTTCAGACGCTCTGCCGCGTGGAAGGCATTCTGCCCGCGCTGGAATCATCCCACGCTCTTGCCTATGTGCTGGAGCATGCCGGGGAATTTGAGTCCGGCAGCCGCGTGCTGGTCAATCTTTCCGGTCGAGGCGACAAGGACATGGACATCGTGGAAAAAGCGCTCGGCCTCTGAGCGACAAACGGCAGAACCGTGAAGGACGACATCATGCATATTCTGGAAAAAAAGATTCGGGACGCCGCGGCCGAAGGACGCACGGCGCTCATTCCCTTTGTAACGGCGGGGTATCCCTCACCGGAAACGTTCTGGAACGTCATGGGCGAGCTTGACGAAAGCGGCGCGGACATCATTGAGATAGGCGTGCCTTTTTCCGATCCCGTGGCCGACGGCCCCGTGGTGGAGGAGGCTTCCGTAAGGGCGCTGTCAAACGGCGTTACGCTGCACGGCATCATGGAAGGCCTGCGCCGTCACCGGGGAAGGTTCCGGGCGGGACTCGTGCTCATGGGATACATGAATCCCTTTCTGCAGTACGGACTGGAAAGGCTTGCCCGGGAGGCTCGGGAAGTCGGCGTGCACGGTTTCATCGTACCGGATCTTCCCTTCGATGAGGCCGGAGAAATGAGGGCTGTTCTTGCCGAACAGGGGCTGGCACTCATTGCGCTGGTCGGTCCGAATACAGGCGAGGACCGCATGAAGCTTTATGCGGAGGTGTCGCAGGGCTACGTTTATGCGGTATCCGTCATGGGCACTACGGGAGAGAGAAACAGTCTTCCTCCCGAGGTGACGGACGTGCTCTCCCGTGTGCGTCGCGTGTTTTCCCTTCCCGTGGCGCTTGGCTTCGGTCTGCGTTCTCCCGAACAGCTTTCGGCTTTGCCGAAGGAGGTAAGACCGGATGCTGCGGTATTCGGCAGCTCCCTCTTGCGTCACCTGGCGGAGGGCAGCTCCCCTGCGGACTTCATGAGGGTATGGAGAGAAGGTCAGTAGTGCGTTCCGGACAAAATCCGTCTGCTTCCGGGGAGCGATGGATTTTGTCCGGGCGCACGGTCGGAGGCGAAGTTGCGCTTTCCGTCGTGAGGAAAATTGCCTTATTCGTGCTGTGGTCGCTGCGTTGCGGCCAGGAGCTTCGTCATCTTTGCGTCCAGCGATTCTCCCGCCATGGCGTGAACGGAAGCAAGAAAGGCGTCCAGAGGCAGGCCCGGACCTGCGGGAGTCTGGGCGAAGGAGCCGGGCAGAATGAGAGATTCCTGACGGAGCGCGGCTTCGGCCATGACGCTTTCATCCGTGCTCAGCAGTGCCGCGGTAGTCTGACACTGGAAGGTTGCCTGCGCCAGTTTTCCCTGAGGCGTGTCCCAGAGCCGGAACACGAGCATGGAACCTGGGGGAGTGCTGTCTCTGGGGAAGGGGGTATTTTTCCAATGCAGTCCGAGCAGGCCCGCAACGTTGATGATGTTGGTGTCGTGGCCGGACAGAATGACGAGCCTGGCTTCGTTGGCTTCCCTGATGGGGGAGGTTCCGGCGAGGGCTTCGGTCATGAAGAGCAGAAGCGGCATGCCTTCCTGTCTGGCTATGGCGGGGAAGCGCTGGATTGCGTTCTGAACGCGGGTGTGCACGGGCAGAAGATGCAGCGCCGTGGAGGGATTCACCATGATGTTTCCGTCCGAGGCGGATAGGGGAGCGGGTTCCCAGCGGGGGCGGAAGGGCAAAGGCATGACGCCCGGCTTGTCGTATTTTGGGGCAAGAATGATTTCACGGGCTTTCTGTTCCACGGGAGTACCCGGGGCCTTGGGCTGCGTGACGGGAATATTGGCCGCTATGAGCTGGGAGCGTTGCGGCCATTCCAGACTTTCAAGCAGCAGCAGTTCCGCCGTGGTGGAGGCTATGGCGAGTCCGCCGCGCAGGGACACGCTTTCATGGGAATGCACCTTGGGGAAGTTCAGAGTCGTGGGAATGTCGCTCAGCGAACATGGGATCTGCCCGGGAGGGCAGAGATGAGGGGAGGTCGTTCCGAGAAGGGCGGAGAGTTCCGCCAGGCGTCTGTCCATGGCGGCGCTTACATCGGCCAGATTGTCGGCCAGATCGGCTTTTTCTCCTGCGGAGAGCACGGGGGAGGTCATGAGCCCGTTGCGTACGGGATGAAAGATGGGATCGTACCTGTCCCGGCTGGAGGCGACGGGCATGCCGCAGCCCGGGGCCAGTCCGTCAAGCATGGCCTTTGCCGTGGCAAGGGTACGTTCTTCGTTGTCGGCATAGATGAACACGCTGCCTTTTTCCGGGCATTCCGACGCGGGAAGCAGTCCGTTGAAGGCCAGCGATTCCCGAAGTCCCGTCCATTCCCCCTCGATGAGTGCCGCACCGCGTTCAGTAAGGGCACCGGGAGATGCGTTCCATTCCGGCCACGCATGAGTTCCCCATGCGGAAAGCGTTTCCGGTGATTGCAGAGGCGCGCGTACGCCGTGACGGCTCAGAACGACGACCTTGAGGAGTCTGGGCGCCTCATCGGAGGGTGAGGCACGAAGTTCGGAAGGACAGGAAAGGGAAGAGAGAAAGGCAAAACCCGCCAGAGCGGCGGCAAGGACAGAAACGCAGCGCATGATCAGCTCCTTTTTCTGTTTTTGAAAAAGTATGTCACGCGCGGTGGACTCGGGCAAGGATTTTGGCGTTATAGCCTGTTGCCTGCTCGAAATGGCTGAAAAGAAGTCCGTGCATGAGGGACTTTTCGGCAGATGCCGTATGTCGGAATGTCGGCGTCTTCGGCGCCGAAGAGTCGGCAGACGGACCTGTTTCGTTTCCGGGAAAGGGCGGCCCGTAAACAGGGCTTCTCCGGGGCTGCGGCAAAAGAAAAAGACGCACAAAGGAAGGGCCGCATTGTGCGGTCTGTTCCTTCGCGCGTCTGAAACGGTGACGGATTAAAGTCCGCGGGAGGGATCACGTCGTTCTTCCACGTCGGGGAAGAAATCCGGATCGTCCTTGTGCTCCTTGGAAACGTAAAAAGAGCAGAAGCAGGCGCCGTATTCGGCTATGTCGGCATCGCGGTACACGCAGGGACAGATGATGTCGCTGTCCTGCTGCTTGTCCGCGCAGGCCAGGCGGCAGGGACAGCACATATAGCCGTAGCGTTCCTTGTTGGCCAGCAGACTTTCCGCCGTGCCGAGACAGTGTTCATGGTCGGCGTGCAGGTAGTATCCCTTGGATTCGGCGCATTTTGCCAGATGTTCAAGCAGTTGTTCCGGCGTCATGAAGCAGTGCCTCCTGCATGAGCTGTTTGCGGAACCCTACGATGACCTTGCCCCCGGGCACCAGAATCGTGGGGAACGTTCCGCGAGGATTGTAGGTACGCACTTTTTCCATGAGGTCGGAACGCTGCGAGCCGGAATACTCGTCCAGATAGATGACAATGTAGTCCACATTGTTGGCATCGAGGAACTTTCTTGTGTTCTTGCAGTGCTGGCAGGTGGTGAGAGCGTACATGATGGGCTTTTCGGAAACGGGGTTCATGCCGAGAGCATAAAGCGCCTGGTCGCCTTGGACCTTCCCGCCTTCGGGTTTGTCGGCGTCGGACTCGGAAGCATTTTTCTTTCGCAGAAAGAGAACCGCGATGATGGCGAGAACGACAATGGCGGCCAAGAGAGCGACAGTGGAATTCATGGGTTGGTCTCCTTGAAAGGATGCTCCGCCTGAAGCGGATGAAAAAAGTATGCTCCTTTTGTGAAAAAAAGCCAGAGGCAATGCCTTTTGTGCCGCGAAAAACCTTGGGTACGAACGGAGGTCAGCCTCTCCTCGGGCCACGGTCGGAACGGACGTCGCGCCGGGTCGGCGGAGTGTGAGCCCTTCGTTCTCTTTTTTCCCGCGGTTCTCCGTTGCGTCGTTCATGTTCCCGTCTTGCGGAAGGGGTACCGGAGCGGCGTTTTTCAGAAGGGGAGTCCTGTCTGTCGCGTCGCCGCTCTTCTCTTGTCGAAAAAGGACGTCTTTCTCCGGGGGCGCCGCGTCCGGCGTTGCGGCCGCTGTCTTCAAGGGACAGAATGACGGCACGTGATTTCATGTCTCTCTCTCTCGTGGGATTTGCTTCGCAGAGAGCACCCGCAGGAAGGTGGGCCGAGGCGGGAATGAGGGCGAGTCCGAGAGATGAACAGGCATAGCGGGCCCGTCCGGGATAGCCCGGCACGACGAAGGCATCGGAAATGATGCGTGCGGGAATGCGGCGGCTCCTGTTTTTTTCGGGAGGAGTGAAGTTTTCTATTTCTTCCAGACTCATCCTGCGCATCAGCAGGAAGGAGAGGCTTATGGAATCCTTGTCGAGTCCGGCGCGGGCGGAAAGCGCACGAAGAGATTCCGGCGCGTGATCGGCCGGGGCGTTCATATGACACCAGGCCGTGGTTCTCCGGTCAAGCATGGGACAGCTTCCGGCATGGGGACACGGCGAAAGCGGCATGAAGAGCGGCGGCAGACCGAAATCGTCCATGTCTTCATCCCAGTCGTCTTCTTCGCTTTCTTCCCTGCGGCGGCCGGCCTGCTCCTCGCGCAGGGCAAAAGCCGTGAGGTCCTCGTACTCCGGCTCTTCTTCCACACCGCCGAGAGCGCTCTTGCGCAGGTGCGAAATCAGACGTCCGCCCTGCCGGGTGCCCGGTTCCACGGAAAGAATGAGGCCGTTTTCGCACAGCATTTCACCGGAATTTTCCAGAAGTTCACGCATCCGGTCCGTCATCTGATGTCCGGGTTTTGCGCGGCGTTCTTCCATTTCGTTGAGCACGTTGCCCATGCTTATCATCCACAGACTGCCGGGCTTGGCGTACACGCGCCGGGGAGCCTGCGTGACCGAGGCGCGCATGGTGCGCAGCGTCCACGGGCTTTCGGGAAAAAGTTCTGCGCGAAGAGTGTCGAATATCTTCCGGCCGAGTTCCAGAATGTGAGGCGTTGTATCGCTGGCGATGAGCGTGACGGGACGATTCCTCAGATCGGGGCGGGAAATCCAAAGCGCGATGGGCAGGGTGAGCGGGCCGCTGCCCATGTCGAGAATGACCGGCTCGTCGGGAATGACGCCGAAATCCAGCCCCGGCAGCAGCGCGGAGAGTCGCACAAGATTCCAGGGAAGAAAGTAGCGGAGATAGGCCGAGGTAAGACGGGGGGAGGTCCAGTACGGGCGGTTCAGCGCGTCGCGTTCCGTGGTGAGCAGAGCGGAAAGGTCGCGGCAGGCCATGGCGAGGTCGCGCCTTTGCGAACCGTTCATGGGCATGACGCCGTCGAGAATGGGAAAGAGCTGTTCCAGCGCACGTCGGGCGAAGCTGTCGGGAGCGGAAAAGAGAGGTTTCATCATGGGGAATCCTGTGCGGATGAAGTCTGCCGGAATGTGTTGAAAGGGTGGCGTAAAGCCGGAGGAAAAGCAAGGCGAAAGTGCGGCGCGAAAAAGGGCGGAGCACACGTTTTTGCGTGCTCCGCCCTGAAAGGGGTCGGTCATTTTTCCCGCGGGGGAAGGTTTCAGCCGGGGTAACGGCCGGTGCGGGCCATTTCCTGCAGATTGGCTATGCGCTCTTCCATGGGAGGATGAGTGCTGAACATCCTGCGCATGGTGTCTCCCGTGAGCGGGGACACGATGAACATGTTTTCCGTGGCCGGGTTGGCCTGCATGGGAATGTGACGACTGTAGGCATCGAGATTGTTCAGTGCTCCGGCAAGAGCCAGCGGATCGGCGCAGTATTCGGCTCCCGCGGCGTCGGCCATGTATTCGCGGCGTCGGGATATGGCCATCTGAATGAGGGTTGCAGCCAGAGGACCGAGAATCATCATGGCAATGGCGGCCAGAGGATTGCTGTTGCCGTCCTCGTCGCGTGCGCCGCCGAAGATCATGGAGAACTGCAGCATGTTGGCTATGGCCGTGATGGCCGAAGCTATTACGCCGGCCACGGTCTGAATGAGAATGTCGCGGTGGGCGATGTGCGCCATTTCATGGGCCAGCACGCCGCGCAGCTGTTCAGGTGGCAGAAGCTGCATGATGCCCTGAGTCACGGCAATGACGCCGTGTTCCGGATCGCGTCCCGTGGCGAAGGCGTTGGGGGCTTCCTGCGGCACGATGAAGAGCCGGGGCTTGGGAACGCCCGCCCTGCGGGCGAGTTCTTCCACTATCTGATGCACCATGGGCGCGTCTTCCGGAGCAAGCTCCTGAGCCCGGTACATGGAAAGTACGATTTTGTCGGAGAACCAGTAGCTTCCGATGTTCATGATGACGGCGAAGACGAGGGCGATGACGATGCCCTGACGACCGCCGAGAGCGCTGCCCATGACAATGAGAACGGCGGAAAGGCCGGCCATGAGCAGAAGGGTCTTGAGTTGGCTGGTCATGTTTGCTCCTGTGTTGTGGTCATGAAGGCCATGGAGGAAGAATAACCATGCTTTGCACTGCTGCCAAGGGCGGAATGCTTGCAAATTGTTGCAGGCGGATGCGTGACGAAGGCGGTGAAACGGCATAAAAAGCGCCGGGAAAGATTTCCCGGCGCGCATGAGCCTGACGGCAGGAGGACTGCGGCACTTGCGGAGAGGTCGGGCTTCTGCCCGCCGCGCATGCCGCTTAGTCGATAAAGGGCACGGTGGTCACGTCGCCCCGGCGGAACACCAGGCTTTCCCTCCAGCCTTCGGCGGCGGCACAGCGGGCGAGAGTGTCGAAGTTCCATGCCACCTGCTCCGTGGCATGGCTGTCTGAAGCGAAGGTGACGGGAAGACCGAGGTTCCTGGCAAGCTTGAGAATTTTCGGGCCGGGATAGACTTCCCGACAGGGCTTGCGCAGCCCCGCGGAGGATATCTCCATGGCCATGCCCGCGTCGCGTACGGCAGAGAGCGCATCTCCAACAAGATCCATGCTTGCGGGCATCTCCAGCCAGCGGTGGAAATCCTCTACGGAGAATATCTTGATGAGGTCAGGGTGCGCCACGATGTTGAACAGTTTTGTTTCCGCCATGGCCTTCATGGTACGGTAGTAGCGTTCGTACAGTCCGCAGCGTTCCTCGAAGGAGAGAGGCGCCCAGTCGGAGGCAGCGGAATCGAATCCCCAGCGGCCGAGAAAGTGAATGCCCCCTATGAGGTAGTCGTACTCGTGAGATGAGATCATATTGCGCAGATAGGGCACCTCATCTTCCAGCCAGTCCACCTCAAGGCCGAGCAGAATCTGTACGCCCCTGGGAGCCTGCTCTTCCTTGAGACTCGTTACCTCGTTCAGATAATCGTTGAAGGTTGCGGCAAGGTGATCCCGGTATTCCTCGGGATAGTCGTAACCCTCAGGCCTTGGAGAATGTTCGGAAAAGCCCTGGACCAGAAGGCCCTTCTCCTGTCCTGCATCGAACATCTGCCGAACGCTGTCCCGTGCGTGGGAGTGATTGGTATGTGTATGAAGATCGACTCGTATCATGGCGTTTTTCCTGCATGAGTAAAATTTTTTGCGCGGTCATGATAGCGCAGGCCCTTACGCCCCGCAATGTCCGTCTGAAGGGGAAAAAAACGCTTTTCAGGCGGGAAGTTCGCCGGAACCGCTTCTTTTTCGGAAAAAGAGAAAGCCCTTCCCCTTTGTTGCTCTTGCGGAAAGCCTTTGGAAGGGATATGGTGAACAGGCATCGTCCGCCCGTTCAGGGGCATCACAAGCACAGGAGAGAGTCATGGACTACCTTTTCTTTTTCGTCGGCATCATTGCGGTGATCTGCGCCCTTACCTATATCAAGAAGACTTCTCCCAACAGACATCATTGATGAACAGGCGGCGGAGCGTTCCGCTGCCGTGATTTTTCGATTCATAAGCCTATATTGCGGCGGCCGGCAGTACGCCGCGCTGAAAAGGCGTCCGGCAGGGGGCGGCACCGGCTCAAAAGCGGAGTCGGCTGACGCCGGGCCCGACGTTTTTCCGATATTCTGCTTTTCGCTCGGGCGGGCTTTCGTCCGCCGTCTTTTACGACGTCCGTGCTTTCGGCCCGGGCGTTTTTCTTTGTCCGGAGCGTCGGAAGTTTTTCTGTCCGGCGTTTCGCTTACGGAACAATCATGCTGCACATCGTATTGTATCACCCCGAGATTCCGCCGAACACCGGCAACATTGCAAGACTGTGCGCGGGTACGGGTACGCGCCTGCATCTCATAGAGCCGCTGGGCTTTTCCATAGACGACAGACATCTGCGCAGGGCCGGTCTCGATTACTGGCCGCATGTGGACGTGACCGTGTGGCCGTCTCTTGAAGCCTACCTTCAGGGGGACGGCGCGGGACGCAGGCTTGTTTCCACCAGTGCCCGCGGCGGAAGCGACGTGCACCGCTTTGCGTTTTCCCCTTTGGACAGCCTGCTTTTCGGCCCGGAATCCACGGGGCTTCCCGCCGAGGTGCAGAGTCTGGCTTCCGAGCATGTGCGCATACCTGTGAAAAGCTGCATACGCAGCCTCAATCTTTCCACTTCTGCGGGCATCATTCTTTACATGGCGCTGGCTTCTCTGAACGGACTGGACGGCTGGCCTGCATAGAAGGCGAAGCGTACGACCTGCTTTTTTTCTCCGGTCGCAGGGCAGGATGCAAAGAAGGCGTCGTTCCAGTATGGAACGGCGCCTTCTTGCATGGGAAAACGTTGCTTCGTTTTTCGGGTGGAGGACGGAGTCTTATTTGCGGGGCTGTTCCTCCGGCAGGCAGACGGCCTTCATCTGACGCAGATATTCTTCGTTTCTGGCCAGATAGAAGGAAAGCGGCGCGGCAAAGTTTCGGCCTACGAGCCCGTCCACGAGAAGCTGGCTGACTTCCTTTTCCAGCATGAGGATCTGCTGCATGCGCAGAAGCACCTGTCGTTCACTTTTGGAAAAGCGTCGTACGAAGAGATCAAGCGCGTAGTTTGCCCGGGGCTGATAAAACCAGAAATACATGAGATCGAGGGCGTTTATGACCATGTCCAGCCACAGACGAGGATCTATGGCATGCAGCGTGCGGGGCAGGGTATCGGGTCTGGCGAGAAGAGTCATGACGTTTTTTTCCGGGAAGAGCTCTTCCAGTTTACCGTAGAGGGCGAGTGATTCATGCAGACGGCTTCGATAGTCGGCCATACGTCTGCGTATGTTGCTTTCTCTGTCCACAATGCCGTCCACAATGCCGATGACGGTGTCGGAGGCGAGTTTCACCACGAACACCGCTGCGGCCGCCAGCGTTTCCGGACTCCCGCCTGCGGCAGTGACAAGGAAGAGAAGAACGGCGTGCATGATAAGGGCCAGCGGCAGGGAAAGCACGATGCAGGCTATGTCGGTGAGAATGTTTTTCATGGAGAAGCCCCGCAAAAGGTGCGTGGCGACTTTGTAGATGCCGCAGCCGGCCATGAGTACGGCATAGGTGACGACGGGGGCGTTGACGGTGCTCAGCCCCATGCCCTGTTGCAGAATGCGGCAGCGGAGCAGCGGTTCGAGGAGCACGACGGAAAGGCCGTTGTACATGAGCGAAACGTACAGGCTGGACCAGCTTACATAGCTTTTCCAGTGCAGAACGGAGGAGCGGTGCAGACCGCCGCTGCCGAGTACGGCCTGAAGAATGTTGCGCAGGCCGGAAATAAGAAACCAGAGCGGTGCACCGAGCCAGGCAAGCCAGCCCGTCTGGGTGAAGAGAAAGGAGAGCCAGGCGGGAATGAATCCCACAATGACGCGCAGAGCGTTGGCAAGGCCGGTGTTGAGATAGCGGCTTTTGTCGAGAATGCTTTCCCTGTCATGATGCGCAGGCATGAACCCGTTCACGATGTTGGAGTCCGTGCCGCCGAGCGTGATGATGTTGCCCTGTGTGGATCCCACGTCGGCAGTGGCTATGGAACAGTTGCCGCCGTTGCAGACCACGGTGTTTTCCGACACGGGAGTCCATTCCGTATGACGGTTTTTACCGAAATGGCGCAGACCGGGAATTCTGCGGAGAAATGAGACGAGTCGGGAAGGCTCCTCGCCGGGAGCGTCGGAACTGTAGGTCACCTGTTCCAGCAGTTCGGTGCGCAGCGGCAGCAGAAGATGGGCGGAACGGCGCGGATCATTGAGTTCCCTGCGTGCGCGCAGCGGCAGCGTTTCGGGATAGGCCAGCCCCATGCCGTAGCGGTGTCCGGGACGACTTGTGGAATCCGTGCCCATGGTGGCGCGCAGCTTGGCCGTCTGATAGTAGCCGCAGAGCACGGGAATGTTCTGAAGAATGATGCGCAGCTTGCGTACGCGCGGCGACTTGGGGGCGTCGGCGGAATGGAGCGTGGCACTGCCGCGCGGCGTGCTGAAGCCTTCCTCTTCGGAAACGTCGGGTACGGCTCCTGCGTCCCTGAGCATGCCTATGATGATCTGCTTGAGTCTCGGTACGCTGCCTTCGTTGATGGCGCACTGCAGCTCGTTGATGGATTGCAGGTGTTCCATGTCTCCGTTTTGCCAGTCCTTGAGGTTGAAAAGCTCAAGATGGGTGATGCGTCCCTGGCAGTCCCAGAGAAGGTTGAGCACGTCCTCGGCTGTGAGGCGGGCCAGGTTCAGAGTGATGCGGCAGCCGCTTTTGAGATCACACAGACGAGTAAGCAGGTGCAGAGGCGTCTGATTGAGAAGATCCGGGCAGTCGGAGGAGTCGCAGGCGTTCTGGAGCGTTGCCGTTCTGGGGAAAAGTTCAGGGTCGTTCAGGCGGGCGAGTACGGTTTCGGTGGTGAACTTGTCGAGCGTTTCGAGTTCATGCAGCAGAGCTGAATGTTCTTCGTTCGGCGTGTCGGGAGACTGAAGAGCCATACCGACATCGTCCGCCCGCTTTTTGAGCAGGGGAAAAATCTTTTTGTGTATGTATTCGGCAAGGTGCAGCAAAGAGGCCTGCCCGTGTCCCACGAAGAGCAGAAATTCATGGGGGTCGAGGGGCTCCGGCACGGCGTGCAGCATGGGAGCCAGACGGGACCTTTCGGTCTTGTTCCAGTCGTCGAGCAGGTGCAGAATGCGTTTTTCCAGCCACCTCGTGGCGGCACGGCCCTCGTTCATGAGCGTGGACATGGCCGGTGTGGACAGAAAGGATATGAAGTCCTCATCGTTGGTGAAGCCGCGCGGTATCCATATGAGATCGACCAGACGGCCGAGGTAGGGCGCATGGAACAGCAGTCCTATGCGCACGGTAATGCCCATGATGCGCGCGGCGCGTATGAGCTCGCTTGCGGCTTCGGGGGCCACGTAGTTGTAATAGATGACGGTAAGGGAACGAATGCCCTTGAGCCAGGCATCCATGATGAGGTGCGTGGCGTTTTTGCGACCCTTGGTATTGGCGTCGTGAACGTGATTGTCGAATACGGCCTGGTTCCAGTCTTCGGGCATTTCCAGCATGAAGTAGCGGTGAAGCAGACGACGTACCACGGCGTGTCGGCCGCTGGCCGCCTGCCGGAAATCGTGAGCCAGGCGAAGCTGCGTTTCAAAGTCGCCGTGGGAACGCACGAGTTCCTTCATGAGCTGCACGAGTACGCGTCCCGTGTTGATGCGGAGCGAGGTGCGCGCCATGACGAGCACCTCGTCGCGCAGGGCGGTGAGAGCTTCGATTCTGTCGTCGGCCCGGCCCTGGGAGAGCGTGTCGAGCAGTCGCAGAACGGCCGAAGCCATGCGCAGTTCCACGGGAACGGCCAGTTCCATGATGCCCGAAGGACTGAGCTGGGGCATGAGGCTGGGCAGGCCCTTCTGGCTTTTCGTCACCGTTCTGTTGATCATGGTGAGAAGCTGGTAGTCCTGGGGATCGAAGCGGATGGAACGATGTGTCATGGCGGTACCTGCGGCAGTGAAATGGTCATCCATAATAGTACGACGGGCAGACGGGCGCAAGTTTTCCGGCCCGGAACGGGGCGGACGGAAGGAAAAAAATTACAGTCTCATTCCCCGGAATATGATAGTGTTACAGAAGAAATCGACCCGTTATGCAGACCTGCTTGACATAAATTCGACGGGATGAGATATTCGGACCCCTATGAGACGTGTACGGGTATCGGCAGATGCCGTCCGGCGTGCCTGATTCCCGTCGTTTTCCTCCGTTCCCCGAGGTCCCCCGCAGGATGGACTTTCGGCTTGCCTTCGCGCATCGGAGCCGCGCCCCGTTCCGGGAGTGATCGCGGCGGGCAGAGGAAAAAAGGGCGATTTCCGCTCCACGCAGCCAGGATCGCAGACGGATCGGCCGCGTGACTTCATCTTAACCCGGAGTCTGCATGACATCATCTTCCTACCGAAGTCTGATGGCATTTGCGGGAGCATGGCTTTTGTGCCTGCTTCTGGCTCTGCCGTCGGCTTATGGCCAGGATGCCTTTTTCCAGTCGGGTGTGGCCTCGTGGTATGGCCCCTGGCATCACGGAAAGTCAACCGCTACGGGTGAAGCCTTTGACATGTTCGCCATGACGGCGGCTCATCGCACGCTTCCCCTCGGCACACTGGTCAAAGTGGAAAACAAGGCCAGCGGTAAAAGCGTCATTGTGCGCATCAACGACCGCGGACCTTATTCCAAAAACAGAATTATTGATTTGTCGTACGCGGCCGCCGACAGCCTCGGGCTTTCCGAGGCGGGAGTTTCCCGAGTGACCCTCGAAATAGTCGGAAACCGTGAGGGATATCCTCTGTTGCGGTCGCAGGCCTTCTTCGTCAAGCTGGCGGAAACGCAGGTATCTTCCGATGCCGTGGCGCAGCAGCTGCGCCGGCTCATATGCTTGGGAATGTATGACGCCGCTTCTCTGCTGCATACGCGCGACGGCGTCATGGCCATTGGACCGTACGACAGCTTTCAGGAATCGCAGGATGCGCTGGTGCGCGTGGCCACTACCCACCCCGGCGCCAGCATCATGCTTGCGGAGAAAAACTCCATGGCTCCGGCCGTTCAGGCCGTGGCCGAAAGGTAGGCGTCCGTCCCGGAAAGACGGACCGCCCCGCGGCGCGTGAGAGACGCCGCCATACGATGAGCGCTTGCCCCTGAGCCGGAAGGCCCGGGGGCTTTTTTTATTGGCTTTCTGCAGGCGGAAGCCGGAAATAAAGGAGGTTGTGCCGGATGCCCCTTGAACCCGCTTGTGCGTAGGAAACATCGTTTGTCGGCAGCAAGAGAAATGGGCGTTTACCGTGTGGGAAAGAGAAAGAAATAGTGCGGGAGGGCAGAAAAAGGCGGAAGAACCACGACGTGTGCCTCGATTGAAAAGTCCGGAACGGGAAACGGCATTTTTAATGTCGTTCAACCTGGTGAGGTGTTTGAAATTGATTCAATTTTGTATCATCAAAGGGGCATTCCTCAGAATTACATGAATGTTTTTAAATAGTAATGATAATTTTTACTATTTACAAAATCGGACTGCCATGTCATGCTTTCCTCACTGGGCAGCGTTGGGATGCTTTCAACCGCACCTTCGGGTGCGCGAACCAGAGGAGAAAGCAGATGGCTGATAAAAGCGACTTTCTGACGACCGGCACCGGTGCGCCCGTGGCCGACAACAATCACGTTCTGACTGCCGGTCCCCGTGGTCCCATGCTGATGCAGGATGTCTGGTTTCAGGAGAAGCTGGCACATTTCGACCGTGAAGTCATTCCGGAAAGGCGCATGCACGCCAAGGGGTCCGGTGCGTACGGAACGTTCACGGTAACGCACGATGTTACAAGGTACACGAAGGCCTCGCTTTTTGCAGAAATCGGCAAGAAAACGGAAGTGTTCGTCCGTTTTTCCACCGTGGCCGGCGAGCGCGGTGCGGCGGATGCCGAAAGAGATATTCGTGGCTTTGCCGTCAAGTTTTATACGGATCAGGGAAACTGGGACATGGTGGGCAACAATACGCCCGTGTTTTTCCTTCGTGATCCGCTCAAATTCCCGGACCTGAATCATGTGGTGAAGCGCAATCCCCGCACCAACATGCACAGTGCTGCGGACAACTGGGATTTCTGGACGCTTCTGCCCGAGGCTCTTCATCAGATCACCGTGGTCATGAGCGATCGCGGCATTCCGGCCTCGTATCGCCACATGCACGGCTTCGGAAGTCATACCTACAGTCTCATCAATGCGGAAAACCGGCGGTTCTGGGTCAAGTTCCACTTCAGGACTCAGCAGGGCATCCGGAATCTTACGGATGCCGAAGCGCAGGAACTCATAGGTCGCGACAGAGACAGCCATCAGCGCGATCTGTATGAACACATTGAGAAGGGGGATTTCCCTCGCTGGACTCTGTACTTTCAGGTCATGCCGGAGGAGGATGCCGAAAAGCTTCCGTACCATCCCTTCGATCTTACCAAGGTCTGGTATCACAAGGATTATCCCCTGATCGAGGTAGGCGTTCTGGAACTGAATCGCAACCCGGAGAATTATTTTGCCGAGGTGGAACAGTCGGCCTTCAATCCCGCCAATCTGGTACCCGGTATCGGTGTTTCTCCCGACAAGATGCTTCAGGGGCGTCTGTTCTCCTACGGCGACGCTCAGCGTTATCGCCTCGGAGTCAACCACAACATGATCCCGGTGAACAGACCTCGCTGTCCCTATCACAGTTTCCACAGGGACGGCGCCATGCGTGTGGATGGAAACTACGGCAGCTATGCGAGTTACGAGCCCAACAGCCTGGGAGCCTGGAAGGAGCAGCCGGAATTTGCGGAACCTCCCCTGAAAATATGCGGCGATGCCGCCCGCTGGGATTATCCCTGCGACGATGCGGACTATTTCGAGCAGCCCGGCAAGCTTTTCCGACTGATGACTCCGAAGCAGCAGGAGGAGCTCTTCGGCAATACGGCCCGAGCGCTTGGTGATGCTCCGAGAGAAATTAAGCTGCGGCATATACGCCATTGCTTCAAGGCCGATCCTGCTTACGGCGTCGGGGTAGCCCGGGCCTGCGGAATTCCGGAAAGTGAAATTTAGTCGCGTTTGATGTTTCGTTTTCCTCGCCGGATGAGGCGTCTTGTCGAGCCGTAAATGTGAAAGCGGAAGTCATGAAGGAGGCAGGCCTGTCGGCAACGATATGCCTGCCTGTCGGAATTCTCTTCCGGCGAGACAGTTTTTTGCCGGTTCTGAGTTCTGCCGGGAGATGGTGTGTGATTCGACAGAGTACGGAAAAACTGAAAAGTTTTATAAAAAATAAAGAAAATCAAAATGATAATCATATTCTGAGAATATTTTTCAGAAGAAAATGTTTTTTGAAGAAATTAAGTTGACAATGAAATTCGTTTTCATTAGTTTCTGAATCAACGAAGGACGAGCGATTTGGATAATGGAAGGGCGTCTTTCGAAGTCGCGGCGGGTCCGGCCGATTTCAGATTGCTGTTTAAAGGCTTTTCACCGCGACGGCTCCTTGAAAAATGAACAGAGTTCGCAACGACCGGTTTGGGACGTTTTTTGACCTCCCCCCCCCTACGCCGTCTGACGATGGCTTGACCCGGCTTCATGCCGGAGGCGTCAGACGGCAAAATTTATGCAGCACGTTGTGTCTGCGTCATGTTGGAGCGCGACCGGGTCGCGTTCCGTGCTGAGGTGTCAGCCTCAGTCTCCTGGTGCGGCGAGGGCCGTTCCCCATGGTGGGGGACGGCCCGAGGAAGCATCGGAACAAGTAATGCCATAACACGCATGCATGACCACAAGGTCGATCATGCCTCCATACGGAACGCCGTAAACTCCGAGGCGGCGTTTACGCCGGAACACGTGTCTGGGTGTTCCGGCAAAATTTCTCTGCCTTGCGGCAGGAGAATGGGCCGGGACGGCTCATTCCTACATTCGCCATGCTTTTCGGAAGAAACAGGTAATTCCGGAAAGCTCTCCTCCGCATTGCCGGTATGCACGCCATGACATGCCGGCAAAATTTGCTCTGGAATCGCAAGGTTCCAGTCTCCTCCCCCCTCAGCCGGGCTTCTGACTCACAGCAGGGGTCCGGCCAGATTTTTGTCCTGCATTCATCCCGCGTCGGGCGGGGTGAGTACTCCTGGTCGTGCACGGCGGAGAAAGGCGGCAATGCTCCGCCGTGCAAAAATCGGACTCTCATTTCCTTCGGAGGCGGAGGCCGTCCGTCATCGGCACGGGGTCGGTGTCGGGCTGCTGCCCTGCGCCTTTGCTTCCGAAGGAGTTTACCGGAGAAAAAACATGAAGGTTCTCATTGTGTACGGTTCTACAACGGGCAATACGGCAGGAATCGCAGAAGCTCTCGGCGAGAGAATGGGCAACGCAGGTTTCGACGTGACGGTGCTGAACGCCGCCGATGCCTCCGCCGAAGGGCTGTGCAACGGGTATGACGCCGCGTTGTTCGGCTGTTCCGCCTGGGGCACCGATGAGGTGGAAATGCAGGATGACTTCAATACCCTGTTCGAAGATTTCGACGCCATAGGTGTAAGCGGCAAGAAGGTCGCCTGTTTTGCCAGCGGTGACAGCAGCTTCGAGCATTTCTGCGGTGCCGTGGACGTGATCGAAAACAGGCTTGCCGGACTTGGAGCCGTTGTCGTGGAAGAAGGACTCAAGGTGGATGGAGATTATTCTGGAAATCGGGACGATGTGGACGACTGGTGCGATCGCATCATTGCCGCTTTCCAGGCCTGAATGAGAGAGAAACATGAGAGTTTCGGAAACGCTGCGCAGGCGCCGGAGCTGTGAACAGGAAGAATTTTCTGTCGGAAGCTGCGGAAAAGCGCGGAAAGGACGTTTTCGAAGCATTGAAGAGAGCTTTTTTCGGCTATGAAGAAGGGGAATCGGTCGGCTGGCCGGTTCCCCTTTCGGTATGTTGCGGCAGAAAATATCGCCTGGCAGTGACGCATGTTGTTTGGAAAACGCACTTCGGCTTTCGACAGGAGAAAATGGAGGGATCTGGCCGCATGATATGTTTTGTTCTCTTCGGGGCTGATGGGCGGAGAATAAAAAAAGACGGAGGCCGGGCCTCCGTCTTTTGGTGCGGGCTATTTTCTAAAGTACGTCGAGCAGCATTTTGGTGGCTATGACGTAAAGGAAGCAGGCAAAGAATTTTTTAAGCTTGGGCACGGGGAGCTTGTGAGCTATGCCCGCTCCTATGGGGGCCGTGAGCATGCTTACGGCCACAATGCCGACAAGCGCGGGGAGATAGAGGTAGCCGAAGGCGTAGGCGGGCAGCTCGGGGTTGTTCCATCCGTTGGTTATGAAACCGAGACATCCGGCAAAGGCGATGGGAAAGCCCATGGCTGCGGAGGTACCGACGGCGCGGCGCATATCCATGTTGTGCCAGACAAGGAAGGGGACGGAAAGCGTGCCTCCGCCGATGCCTACGAGGCTGGACACGGCGCCGATGACCGCGCCAGCCCCGGTCATTCCGGCGAAGCCGGGCAGCGTGCGGCTGGCGCTGGGCTTTTTGTTCAGGAGCATGTTGGTGGCCACGTAATAAAGGAACACCACGAAGAACATCTGGAGATAGCGTGCGGGAATGCGGGCGGCAACGAAGGAACCTCCGTAGGTTCCGATCAGAATGCCGAGAGCTATGCAGCGGAAGACATGCCAGTCCACGCCGCCGTGCCGATGATGGGCCATGGCGCTGGAAATGGACGTGAACATGATGCTGCCGAACGATGTGCCGATGGCCATGTGCATGGCCACTTCCGGTGAGATGTTCAGCCATTGGAAGGAAAACACGAGCATGGGCACGACCACGGCTCCGCCGCCTATGCCGAGAAGACCGGCAAGAAGGCCGGCTACTGCGCCGAGAGAGCAGTAAAGAAGTATTGCGGTTATCATATCCTCTCTCTCCTTGGGACGTTGACGAGCCATAATAACGGCTGATGAGTCTGCGTCAATGTTGCCGTTGTGCCTATGTGACGTCCATAACGAGTAAGGGATCAGTCCCCCGCTTCCGGTGAGCCTGTTTCAAGAATGTCTTTGATGATGCCGAGTGCGTCGGCCAGGTCGTCGCGGCTTTGCACGCCGCCGAGGGCCAGGCGCACGCCGTTTTCCACTGTTCCGTGTCCCATGTGGAAATGTTCGCCTTCGGCCACTATTACGCCCCTTTTCCTCGCTTCCGCCGCCAGTTTCAGCCCCGTCCAGGAGTCGGGAAGGCCCAGCCAGCAAAAAAAGCCGCTGCTGCGGGACATGAGAGGGCATCCGTCCAGAATGTCCCGCGCCAGAGCGTTGCGTACTGCGGCTTCCCGGCGCTTGGCGGCAAGGGTTCTGTCGGCCGTTCCGTCCGTTATCCACTGGGCGGCAAGCTCGGCCATGAGCGGAGGCACCATGGAAATGGTGTAGGACACGGTGCGTTCCAGTTCTTCCAGCATATGCTGCGGCGGACAAAGGTAGGCTACTCTCAGACCGCCCCCGAGAATTTCGCTTGTGGCGGCAATAAAACAAGTTCTTTCCGGGGCAAGCTCGGCCAGAGGGGGAGTCGTCTGTGCGTTCAGAGCAAGAGCATATACGTCGTCTTCTATGATGATGATATCGTGTCGTCGGCATACTTCCACAAGTTCCCTTCTTCTGGCCTCCGGTATGCGCGTAAGCGTGGGATTGCGGCAGGAGGGCATGAGGTACACGGCCTTCACGCCCCCGTTTCGGCAGACGTTTTCCAATGCATCCGGCAGCATGCCGCAGGCATCGGTTCGTATGGGCGCAAGCGGCAGACGCAGACGCCAGGAAAGCTGGCGGAGCAGCGGATAGCTCAGCGTTTCCACGGCAAGACGGTCGCCGGGGGTGCAGAGCGTAGTGAGCAGAGTCATGAGCGCGTGCTGGGAGCCTGCGCAGATTAGCAGATCCCGACCGGACACATGTACGCCGTAACGCCCAGCCCACAGGGCTCCGGCCTCGCGGTGCCGCTCCATGCCGGCCGGTCTGTGGTAACTCTGAAGCTCCGCCATGGTTCCGGCATCCATTCTTTTCAGCATCCGCTCAAGCGCATCGTGCAGCGAGGGGTTCAGACTTTCAAAGGGAGCTATGAAGCCGAGATTCCGGCAGAAGTTGTCGTCGATTTCACGGGGAGGAGCTGTCTCTTCATCCCCTTTGTCGGGCCATGCCGTGGATGGAGGAAGAGGAGCAGGCGGCGGCATGACGTCCACATCCGATCCTGAGGAGGACACAAAGCTGCCTCGGCCCGTTACTCCGGTGACCAGTCCACGCTTGGCTGCTTCGGCATAGCCGTGCGTGGCCGTTCCCGTGGTAATGCCGAGCAGGGATGCAAGAGCGCGCTGTGTGGGCAGCGCGTCTCCGGGCAGAAAGGTCCCCTGGCGTATGCCTTCTTCAAGGGCAGCCGCCACTTTCTGATAGCGACATGGGGCGTCGGAGCTTTCATAAAGTTGACGCAGTCTGTTCAGCCGTTCATCACTTGTTGGCATGGGATTCTCCGAAGTGCTCGTTTCATGGGAAAACGCATTGAAATAACGCAATGTGTCTTTGTATGCATGACAATATTAATTGTCTCCATATTGCCGCATTTTCTGGAAAACGGCAAGCAAACGGCGTAGTTCCGCAGGGTATCGGCAGGCCGGGAGGCGCATTGTGCGCAGCCCCGCTCATTGCCGGCAAAAAGGAGAATGCATCATGGAGAAAGGAACGATTCGGCTGAAGACCGGACTTGCGGAAATGTTGAAAGGCGGCGTCATCATGGACGTGACCACACCGGAACAGGCCGTTATTGCCGAGCGGGCCGGAGCCTGCGCCGTGATGGCTCTTGAGCGTGTTCCGGCGGATATCCGCAAGGCTGGGGGCGTGGCCCGCATGGCGGATCCTGCCGTCGTCAAGAGCATCATGAAGGCGGTAAGCATTCCCGTCATGGCCAAGGTGCGCATCGGGCATATGGCCGAGGCCAGAATACTGGAGCAGCTTGGCGTGGACTATATCGACGAGAGCGAGGTACTTACGCCCGCGGATGACCGCTATCATTTGAACAAGCATGATTTCAAGGTGCCTTTTGTCTGCGGAGCCCGCAATCTCGGAGAGGCTCTGCGACGCATTGCCGAAGGCGCGGCCATGATACGTACCAAGGGCGAACCTGGAACCGGCAATGTGATAGAGGCCGTAAGGCATATTCGTGTCGTCATGGGAGAACTGCGGCATCTGCTTTCTCTGCCGGAAGAGGAAGTGGCGGGCTATGCCAAGGAACTGGGGGCTCCTCTTGAACTGCTGCACGTGGTGCGCGAAAAAGGGGGATTGCCTGTGGTGAACTTTGCGGCGGGCGGCATTTCAACTCCGGCCGATGCCGCTCTCATGATGCAGCTCGGCTGTGACGGTATTTTCGTGGGTTCCGGCATTTTCAAGTCGTCGGATCCGGAGCGTTTTGCCAGGGCCATTGTAAAGGCCACCACCAATTATAATGATGCGGCCGTACTGGCGGAAGTGTCGGAAGGACTCGGCGAAGCCATGCCTGGTCTTGAAATTTCCACCATCGCCCCGGAACAGCGCATGCAGGAGAGGGGATGGTAGAGTCTCTTCATATCGGCGTTCTTGCGCTTCAGGGGGCGTTTCGCGAGCACAGGCTCATGCTGGAGAAATGCGGTGCCAAGGTGACGGAAATCCGTCGTCCTCTCGGTGATTCTCCATGGGCGGGACTTGAAAGCTTCGATGGGCTTGTGCTGCCCGGAGGGGAGAGCACCACCATGGGCAGACTGCTTGTGGAAGAAAAGCTGCTTGAGCCCCTGCGTGCCTGCGGACTTGCGGGCATGCCCGTTTACGGAAGCTGCGCCGGTCTCATACTTTTGTGTCGCGAGGTGGAAGGGCCGGACGGAGATTCTCTGGATCAGCCGCGTCTGGGCCTGCTCGACGCCAGAGTGAGACGCAATGCCTTCGGCAGGCAGGTGGACAGCTTTGAAACCAGACTTGATGTCGGCGGTGTTGCCGGCGACGTGGAGGCCGTGTTCATACGTGCGCCGCTCATCGTGTCGTGCGGGCCGGAGGTGGAGGTGCTTTCCCGCGTGGAAGGGCCGCTCGGCCTGAGTCCCGTGGCAGTGCGGCAGAACGGCATTCTTGCCACGTCGTTTCACCCCGAGCTTACATCCGACAAAAGGTTCCACGAGTTTTTTCTGCATATCTGCCGGTCGTGGCGTTCTGCCGGAGGCCGTTGCGCCTGAAGCGGTCATGCGGCACAAAGGCCCCGGGAAGCCGGGGCCTTTTCATTGCGAAAGACGGGCAAACAGGATAAGGCAGGAGAGTCCGCCGCCGCAGATTTTCATGAAAGCGTTTTTGCGGCACAACGCGGGCAGGCCGCAGACGCGGATGTTTCTGCGCGGCTCTGTCGGAACCGGCGGGGCAGGCGTGCAACGACAACAGATTCCAAGGAGACTTCCATGCCCGTCATTACCCTTCCTTTCGGTCCGCTGGAAGCGAACTGCTATATCGTGCATAACGGCAGGGATGCCGTAGTATTCGACCCTTCCGACGATACGGACCTGGTATTGAAGAGCCTTGCCGAAAATCGGCTTACCCTGCGTGCCGTGGCTCTTACGCATCTGCACTGCGACCATTGCATAGGCTGCGCCGACATGACCCGGGCCACGGGTTTTCTGCCGCTCGTGGGAGCGGAGGACTGGGAGGAGCGAGGGCTTCTTCTGTGCAAGGGCATGTGCTTCGGCATGAATTTGAAGCCCTTTGAAGCGGAGATTCTCGCTCCGGGCGAGATTTCCTGGGGCAGTCTGTCCTGCCGCGTCATTCATACGCCGGGACATTCCGAAGGAAGTCTCTGCTATTACTTCGCCGACCTCGGACTTGTGATCACAGGGGATCTTTTGTTTTTCCGTTCCGTGGGACGCACCGACCTTCCCGGCGGCGACGGCGGAAAGCTTGTGACGTCTCTGCGGGAGAGCATTTACACTCTTCCCGACAACGTGGTGGTGTATCCCGGACACGGGCCGGAAACGAGCATCGGTTACGAGAAGGTGCACAACTGCTGCTGCCGGGGCTGAGCTTGCCCGGCCAACGGTTGCTTTTTTCCGGTGATGCCGGCGCTGAATGCGGGAAAGGGGTCGGAAGGTCTCGCCCTGAAGATCAGAAAAAACGTTGATGAAGGCTCCGTCGTGCGTGCCGGTTTTTCGTCCCGGCCGATTGCGGTCGAAGAATCATGAGGAGGGGGCATGACGGCTCCGGTCTTTCTTGCTTCGTGCAGTCCGAGAAGGGGCGGCAACAGTGATGCGGCCGTTGCCCTTCTGAAGCAGAGCTTGAGTGTGCCGTGCCGCACGTGGCGTATTGCGGATGAGGGAGTACACCCGTGCATTTCCTGCGGATACTGCGACGCACATCCCGGGCAATGCACTCTCGATGCCCCGGGCGACGGTGCAAGAAAATTGTTTGACGCCATGTTCGCCGCGCCGATCAGCGTTATTGTCTCTCCGGTGTACTTTTATCATGTACCCGCCCAGGCCAAGGCGTGGATAGATCGAGCCCAGTGCTTCTGGACCTGCGGGGAAAAACCGGGACGGGGAAAAGCCGTGACGGCTGTTCTTTTCGGCGCACGTCTTCGCGGTGACAAGCTTTTTGAGGGGGCGGAACGAACGTTTCGCTACATGGCGCTCGCGCTGGGACTGACGTGGGAGGATCCTTTGCGGATTTACGGTTTGGACAGGCCGGGTGACCTTGCGTCCAGCGGGGAAGCCTGCACCCGTATTGCAGAGTTCGCCGGAAATCTGGCCGGGAGGCACGGCCTGTGAAGATGTTCGGCGGCATGAGCGAGGCAGCTGGGAACTGCGCCGCCGAAGCACTTCGTCTGTTCGGTTTCTGGGAGCGCCGCTGCGTGGCCTGCCGCGAACCCTTTGAACCGGACGCAGAGAGGGAAAACACGCCGGAAGGCGTTCTGAGCCGTTTTTTCTGTTCGGAATGCAGAAAGAAGATGAAGCGCCGCAGGACGGGCTTCTGTCCGTACTGCGGAGAGCCGTCGGTATGGGAAGAAGCTCCCTGCGCCCCCTGCGGGCAGTGTCTTGTCCGTACGCCGCCATGGAACGATTTTCTGTTTTTCGGCGTGTACGGCGGATTGCTGCGGGAACTTGTCCTGCGCATGAAGTTCGGCGGTTCTCTGGCCTGTGCAGAGGCGCTCGGCCATTTGCTGGCGGCGCTTTGCGTCGAGCACTATGCGGTGACGGCAAAGCCGGACGTTATTGTTCCCATGCCGCTGGATGGATGCAGGCTGCATGAGAGGGGCTTCAATCAGTGCAGGGAGATTGTTCGTCCCGTGTCTGCGGCGCTGGGAGTGCCCGTAAGATCGGATCTTCTGACTAAAATCCGCTCGGTGACGCCGCAGGAGCTTTTGAACCGGGAAGAGCGACAGAAATTGAAGCAGCCTTTCGGATGTGCTGATGCCAGGGGCTTGCGTACACTTCTTGTGGACGACGTGTGCACGACGGGCGCAACCCTGAGGAGAGCTGCGGAGTGCCTGCTTTCGGCAGGAGCCGTAAGCGTGGATGTCGCCGTGCTGGCACGCTCTTCCCGTTTTGAAAATCACGAATCGTAAAACGCCGCCTTGCCATAAGCCCCCTTCGCCTGCTATGCATAACGCCGAAAATGCCCGGGAGTGATGACTCAGGTTGTTTTTACGCGCGGTCGTACCGGAAGCTGTGCGAAGCAACAGACAGAAAGTAATGTCTGCCCGGATTTTTTTCGTGGGTATGAGAGTTCGGATGCCGCCTGCTCCTCTCACCATGCCTGATGCTTTTTTCCGTCTCTCCGGGTGATGATAATTTTCCCCGCACAGTTTTTCGTTTCCGTAGCCCAGGCTTCGGAAATTCATGTTTTCAGGATGGTCCATGTCAGAACTTCCCATTCGTCCCGATGCTCCGTGGCTTGCGCCTCTTGCAGGCTGGTCCGATCTTCCCTTCCGGCTTTTGTGCCGAGAACTGGGGGCCGCCGTATGCTGCACAGAAATGGTGAGTGCCAAGGGGCTTGTGTACGGGGGACGTAATACCGAGGAGCTTCTTGCCACTACAAGTTTGGAAGGGGACGCTCTGGAAGACGGAAGCTCGGTTTGTGATCACCCGCTGGTGGTGCAGATTTTCGGGGCCGAGGTCGAGTTCATGGAGCAGGCCGTTCTCATTCTTCGTCACAGGGGATTTTCCTGGTTCGATGTGAACATGGGCTGTTCCGTTCCCAAGGTGACGAAAACGGGCGCGGGAGCGGCCATGCTGCGCGATGTGCCGGGCGCACTGCGCGTGGCCGAAGCCGTCATTCGGGCGGCCGGGCCGGGGAGAGTAGGGTTCAAGATACGTCTCGGCTGGGACGAGGAACATGAAGTCTATCTGGAGCTTGCCCGCCGTCTGGCCGATCTTGGGGCCGGATGGATAACGCTGCACCCCAGGCATGCCGTTCAGGGATTTTCCGGAAGGCCCAGGCATTCGGCCGTGGCCGAACTCGCCCATGAGCTTTCCGTTCCCGTGATTGCGAGCGGCGATCTTTTTACTGCGGCCGATGGTGTGCGCACCATCAGGGAAACAGGTGCCGCATCCGTCATGTATGCGCGTGGAGCGCTCAAGAATCCGGCCGTATTTGCCGAACACGGAAGGCTGATTGCCGGCGGTGCCCTGGAAGGAGATCTTCCGAAGGGGTCAGGCATAGCCTGCGAGGAGGGCAGAACGCTCGATGCTCAGCACGCCTGCGACGTGCTTGATGATCTGCCGGCCGACAGTGCTGCACTTTTTGCGGTCATACGTCGTCATGCTGCGCTGGCCCGTCGCTATGCGCCGGAGCATGCGCTTTTGAAAATGCGCACGTTCGTGCCGCGCTATGTTAAAAATCTCGACGGCGCACGGGCACTGCGACAGGAAATCGTATCCTGCCGCAGCTGGGATGAACTCGACGACATCCTGAACCGCTATCTGGGCTGACAGAGACTTCTGTTGGCGGTACATTCGGAGAAGAAACGAAATCTGTTTCTTCTCCGGGTCGGACGAAGAGCCGAATTTTTATTATGCGATGCCGCCTTTTGGGGCGACATTCAAACGATCAAGCAACTGACCGCACGGCGGCCGAGGATTGTTCATGTCCACCTCAAGCAAAGTGAATCTCTGCGATCTGCCGTATCCCGCTCTTGAACGTTTCGTCATGGAGGAGCTGGGATTCAAGAAATTCCGTGCCGTGCAGATATGGCAGTGGATATGGGTGAAGAACGTGTCCGGCTTTGAGGCCATGACCGACATTTCCCAGAACGACAGGGCAAAGCTGGCGGAAATTGCCGAAATTCGCTGGCCTTCCATTGCCGACGTGCGCGTAAGTTCCGACGGAACCACCAAGTTTCTGCTTGAGCTTGCCGACGGTGAGCTCGTGGAAACGGTGCTCATTCCCAGTGACGCCCCCAAGAGGCCCAATGATCTTTCCGTGCGCATGACGCAGTGTGTGTCCACGCAGGTGGGCTGCGCCATGGCATGTTCCTTCTGCAGCACGGGCAAGCTCGGATTCAGGCGCAACATGACCATGGGGGAGATCCTCGGTCAGGTACAGGTGGCGCGCGCCTATGTGCACGATACTCAGCCGGAACGTCCCATCATCCGCAATCTCGTTTATATGGGGATGGGTGAGCCTCTGCTTAATCTTTCCACGGTCATGGATTCCCTGCGCACTTTGGAGCATCCCAGAGGGCTGGCCTTTTCTCCGCGCCGCATCACGGTTTCCACCTGCGGCATCAAGTCCGGCATGAGGGAATTCGGCGACAGCGGACTGGCTTTTCTTGCGGTGTCGCTGCATGCGCCCAATCAGGAGCTCCGTGAAAAGCTCATGCCACGCGCCGCAAGCTGGCCGCTCGAGGAACTTATCGGCGCTCTGGAAGAGTATCCTCTCAAGACGAGGGAGCGCATCACCCTTGAGTATCTTGTGATTGCCGGGGTCAACGACCAGCCGGAGCACGTCCGGCAGCTTGCCCGCATATGTGCGCGTCTCAAGGCAAAGCTGAATCTCATTCCCTACAATCCCACGCCGGGTACGGAGTATCGCGCCCCTTCGCCGGAAGAGCTTCTGCGCTTTGAAAAGGCTCTCTGGGCCAAGGACATTACCGCCATCGTGCGCAAGAGCAAGGGACAGGACATAGAGGCGGCCTGCGGCCAGCTTCGCGCCGCTCATGATGCTGCGGCGGGAAAAAGCTGATCTTCGACATTCGTTGTACGGAGAATGCTGCAGCATCAACAGAGGAAAAAGGGACTCCGACATTTCAGAGTCCCCTTTTTCGTATCGTTCTGATGCGCGGTACGGCGTTATTTGCGCATGACCGTGGAGCTCCAGCAGAGAAGGGAACCGAGCACGATGACGGACACGCCCTGCCAGAAGGCTCCGTCGAGCTTCGCGCCTATCCATACCGTGGCGAACAGACAGGAGAGCACCGGAGTGAAATAGGAGGCAATGGCGAGAATGGTGATGTTGCCTTTTGTGACCCCGTAACTCCATGCGGCGTAGGAACCGCCCATGGCCACGGCCCCGATGACGACGCTCACCCAGCCTGTGAGCGAGGCATGGGAGATGTCGCCGAAACCGGCAATCCACAGAGAGGTGAAAATGACGCTGTCGATGGCGAACACGATGAGCGTGGGGTTCTGTCCGTTGGACCATGCCCTTGTGAGGTTGGAGTAGGCGGCCCAGGCCACTGCACCGAAAAAGGCCAGCACGTAGCTCCACGGATTGTTCTGCACGTGCATCCATATTTCCGCGGGCTGAATCCCCCTTTCGCCGCCGAGTACCAGCATGACGCCGAGAAAGCTGATGACAACGCCCGGGGCAATCCACCATCTGGCTTTCTGACCGTTGAAGAGCACGGCGAAAAGCACCACAAGGCAGGGCCAGAGATAGTTGACCATGCCAACTTCCACGGTCTGCTGTCCTCCGTCTGAAAGATACAGCGACAGGCAGAAGCAGACGGAACACACATTGGCCGTCGGAATGCCCAGAAAAAGATATTTTTTGGGGTAGGCGCTCAGTTTCGGCAGGCCGAGAAAGAACACGAGAAAAATGCAGGTGGACACGTAGAGAATGGACAGTCCGGCGGCAAGACCGAACTGTTCCGTGATGCTGCGTACCAGCCCGACGGACATGCCCCAGCAGACGGGAGCGGTGAGTCCCAAGAGCGTGGCCTTGCTACTGGCGGATGGAAGAAAGGACATGGCGCTTTTTCCTTTGAAATGAAAGTGCTGCTTTTGGCCATCCGCCAGTTTTCATGTTTTGTCAATATGGTGTCAGTATATTGATATTGTTTGTCTTTTATGAATGTTTCAGGTGAATTGGCAGAAAATATTCATGCGTTCCGAAGGAGCAATGAGGCGTGTCCCGGTGATTTTTGACTTGACAGAACGAACGGAGTTGTTCAAATTCAAATTTAGATTTGAGATTGCTGAAAACAGCGCTCTCCCGTTTTACGGGACGAATTTCGCTCGTGGTGCGCGCGGGAATACAACCTCTCCATTCCTTTGTCGCGCGGGCCGCTTTCTGGGGAAGGACGGCGAGATGTCATGAAAGAGATACGCATGATGTCTGCCACCCCTTGGCGGCCGTGAAGGTTCTGGGGCATGGCCGTCCAGGATGCCCCAGCCTTTTTTTACCCTTTTTTCATCGCTGCATTTTGGGAAATGCCGTTGCGGCCCGCCCCTTCCTGTCGTATGCTGGATGCAGCGTTCCCTGACGAGAGGTTTTCCCGTATGCTGTTTTTTTCCCGCAAGAAGCACTCGCGCGAGGACGGTGAAGCCACGCGCCGTCAGATTCTCGGTACCGCCGTGCGGCTGTTTGCCGAGCACGGCTATGCCGACACGACCAGCAAGATGATATGTCGTGAGGCGGGCGTGAACATTGCCGCCGTCAATTACTACTTCGGCAGCCGGGACGATCTGTACCGCGCCGTTCTCGATGATGTGCATGAGCACATCGTGAATGAAAGACAGATGGAACTCATCACTTCCGCCGAGCTTTCCGTGGAGGAAAAGCTGGAACGAGTGCTTGACGCCTACATGGGAGCGGCTTACGACGGACAGAGCTGGTATGCAAGGATATGGGCGCACGAGCTCATTGCCCCTTCGCCCATAGGCGGCGTGGATTTTCTGAAAAGCACGCTGTCCAAGGAAAGGAGCATAGGTTCGCTTCTTTCGGAACTGACGGGTATTCCCCGTGAGAATCCGGCGCTGCAAAGCTGCATCATCACGGTGATGGCCCCGTATCTTCTCATGCTTTGCGTACAGCGCGACATGGCCCGTTCTTTGACCACGGTATTCGAGTACCGCAAGGAAGATGTGAACAGGCATTTCAAGCTGCTGCTTTTTGAAGCCCTCCGCGCCTTTTCCGAACGCTACGCGAAGGGAGAGCTTCCTGCCGTGGCTCCTCGGGAGGAAGAGGAGGAATAAGGTTTCCGTGCGTTTGCTTCTGATCGTTGTTCTGGCGCTGGCATGGCTTCTGCCCGGGCCGTGTGCCGCCGCGTCTTCACGCGCGCCTTCGTTGGAAGAGATGGTCGGCGCCATGATCATGGTGGGTTTTCATGGAACGAAGGCCCCGACATCCGTGCTCAAGGCCGTAGCCGAGGGGCGTATCGGAGGCGTCATTCTGTTCGACAAAGGGCGCCGGAAGGGAGAGCTGTATAATGTCGAGTCTCCCTCACAGCTGAAGCGTCTGATTGTTTCCCTTCAGTCTGTTGCTCCCCGAACGCTGCTTGTGGCCGTGGATCAGGAAGGCGGCAAAGTATGCCGTCTGAAGCCGGAACGCGGCTTTTTTGCGCTGCCTTCGGCCGAAGCCATGGGACGCATGAGTGAGGATGAAGTGCGTGTCCTCGGGTTCAAGGCTGGAGTGGAAATGGCGGAAATAGGCATCAACGTGGATCTTGCACCGGTGGTGGATCTGCGCCGCGTTTCGCAGAGCCCGGGACTCGGAGACGCCGGAAGACTGTTCGGAGCGGGCAGTGAGCAGGTAACGCGGCAGGCCCTCGCCTTTGCCGACGGACTGCGCGAGGCGGGCGTTCTGCCCGCGCTCAAGCATTTTCCCGGACTCGGCAGCGCCGGCAAGGATTCTCACCTTGAGCTGCCGGATGTGACGAAAACATGGACCAAGGAGGAGCTTCTTCCCTATGTGGAAGCCTTCCAGAGAGGCTGGCCGGGCATGGTGCTCGTGGCGCACGTCTATCATCGCGGACTCGACGCACGCCTGCCTTCCTCCCTGTCCTTTGAGGTTGTTGAAAAGCTGCTGCGCCGGAAACTCGGCTGGGACGGCGTGGTCATCAGCGACGATCTTCAGATGGGCGCAGTGGCCAGGGGGCGTTCCCTTGAAGAGCGGGTGAGACTTGCCGTAAAAGCCGGCAACGACATTCTGCTTTTCGGCAACAATCTTTCCTATGATCCTCAGCTGCACGACAAGGTCTTTCAGGCACTCATGCATCTGGTGCGCGAGGGCGCGGTGAGCCGTGAGAGGCTTGAAGCGTCCTGGCGTCGCATAGAGAACATGAAGCGGAATCTGGAACAGTCGCGTGCATCATGAGAGTACGGGGCGGAATCTGCGGGAAAGTTGTGGACCTTTTTCCACGGTTTCCCGGCTGAAAAGCCTTTTTCCCATATGACCTGGGGCCTTTTTTACCGCCTATCTTTCGTACGGCTGTCGTCGGAGACCTTTGCCGTTAATTCCAGAAGCTCATGTCCGGCCCGGCCGCTGCGAGTTCCTTCAGAGTCAGCTTCACGGTTATGACGCCTGCGGCCCACGGTCCGACCTGGTACGGATTGAAGTACAGGGTGAGGCCGTCCTTTTCCAGCAGAAACGTGTTGAAGTTGTCTTTTTCCGGTGTGGTTCCGGCTTCCACCATGTCCTTGGGAAGATCCTGCTCAAGGAGTTTTTTTCTCGACAGCTCACTCATGAGGGCAAGCGCCTTCTCCGGTTTTTGGAAAAGGTCGTTCAGACCCACGACTTTGCCGTTTGCGTAGTTCTTGGCAAAAACAAGTAAGCTTCCGTGGGCTCCACCGGTGTATTCGTAGGCGTTCCACAGTATGCCCGATACCCTGCCATTGCCGGAAATGTTTCCTTCAAGAACCATTTCGAAGGGAAGAGAAGGCAGAGAAGGGTCGCTTTTTCTTTCCTCCTGTTCCTGCTCGGCCGAGGTTCGGAACTCATCCACGAAGTTTCTGACGAGATCGTCGGATTCCTTGTCCGGGAGGGCAAGGCCGAAACGCTGCCACGTGGCCTTTACGCTGAGCGCGGAGGACTGCTCCGTATATGTGGAGATGGCCGGTTCGGCGGCAGAAGCAGTGTGTGCGGTCATAATGGCGCAGAGAAAAAGAGCCGTAGGCAGAATTTTGTTCATGGCGGTCTCGAAGATAATGGGTTCAGTCCGTAATGAGTCGTACCTTTGCCCCCTGCATGACGGCGCGGAAGCGCGGGCAGTCCCGCTCGTGATCATTGATGATGCCGCAGGCCTGAAGCAAGGAATAGGTGGTGATGCTGCCCACATAACGGAATCCCCGGGACTTGAGGGCGGCACTTATGCGGTCGGAAAGTTCGTTTCTGGGCGGCACGGCATGAGCATGGCTTTCATAGACCAGCATATGCCCTTCGGTAAAGCCCCAGAGCCAGTCGTGAAAGGTTCCGAATTCTTCCTGCATGGCAAGGTAGGCGCGTGCATTGCCGACGAGGGCTTCCACTTTGCGGCGGGAACGTATCATGCCGGGCACGGCAAGGGCACCTTCCACGTCTTTTTCCGAAAAAGCAGCCAGAAGCCTCGGATCGAAACGGGCGAGAGCAAGGCGGAAGGCTTCCCGTTTTTTCAGTATGAGAAGCCAGTTCAGCCCGCATTGCATGACTTCAAGAGAAAGATGCTCGAAAAGCATGTTGTCGTCATGCACGGGCAGCGCCCATTCCGTATCATGATAGAAGCGCAGCAGCTCGTCGTTCCTGCTCCATGCACAGCCGGAGTTTTCCATAATTGTATCCTCCCGATTCATGGTGCCCTGTTTTTTCCGTGAAGTACAGAGCCTGCTTGACAGTCTGGACGGCCCTGCATAAACAGTGAGGATTCCACGGCCGAAAGAAAAGTCTTTCGGCCTTTTGTCCTTTTTGAAGGGCGGAACATATTGTGAAAGTCCGCCGGAAACGGCGGCGGGGTGAACTGTGAGCTTTCCGGTTGTGGGGCCGCGCTGGGCCTGTTCCTTTTTCTTTGCCGTCACGGGACTGGCCTACGGCAGCGTGATGTCCCGTATGCCCGCCATCAAGGCGCAGGCGCTTTTGAGCGACGCCGACGTGGGCGTTATGCTGCTGTGCATGGGCGTGGGAGGTCTTTTTTCATTTCCTTTGGCGGGATGGGCCATTTCCCGCACGAGCTGTCGTACCGTTCTTTCGCTGGCAAGCGGCATGCTCATACTGCTTTTTCCCTGCATGGGGCTGGCGTCCGGTTTTGTTTCGGCGTGTGCGCTTTTTGCTCTTCTGGGCTTTGCCATAGGCATGAACGACGTGGGCATCAATGCCGGTTCCATTCTGGTGGAATCTTCCATGCATCGCCCCGTCATTTCCTCCATGCATGCGCTCTACAGCACGGGAGGACTTTTGGGCGCCCTTGGCGGATCGCTCATGGCGGCCTGCGGAGTTCCTCCTCTGGGGCATTTTGCCGGTGTAGCTCTGGTGCTGCTTGCGCTGCTTCCCTTTTTTGCCGGACAGCTTCTGCACGACGTGCCTCGTCCCAGGGAAAAGAAAGGAAAATTTTCTCTCCCGCCGCTCTGGGTGCTGGCGTTCGGCATTCTCATGCTTTGCTCCTACTCTTCGGAAGGTTCTGTGGGAGAGTGGGGCGTTCTGCTTCTGCACGAAGTGAAGGGCGCCTCGGAGCATACGGCAGCACTGGCTTACGCTTCGTTTTCCGTGGCCATGGTGGTCATGCGCTTTTTCGGCGACCGGCTGCGCGAGCACTTCGGCGACGCACGCCTTCTGCGTGTATGTTGCGGCTGTGCCTTGTGCGGCATACTGGTGGCTCTTCTGTCTCCGTGGCCGCTTGTCTGTCTTCTGGGGTACGCCATGATGGGGCTGGGCCTTTCGGTCAGCGTGCCCATCCTCTTCAGTGCGGCGGGACGCAGGCATGACATGCCCACCGGTACGGTGACGGCCTTTCTTTCCATGCTGGCTGCCAGCGGTCAGCTGTTCATTCCTCCGCTCATAGGCATGCTGGGATCTCTGGTGGGACTTCAGGCTGCCATGGGCGTGGTTGTCTTTCTGTGCGCCGTCATGTTTTTCGGTTCCGGAGTGGTACGGGACAAAAGAGCCTGAGCGAGCGGAAGAAAGAAGCGTTCTTGCAGTGGGCGTTGCTGCGACGAAAAAGGCCGGCTCCGCAAGGAGCCGGCCTTGTCATATCCTCCCGCCAGAGGGGTCCGGCTTTCTCCCGGAATGACAGAAGAGAAAGGCGGTGGCGACAGGACGGAAAGATTTTTTAGAACTTGTAGCGGAAGTTCAGCGCGGCGCGCCAGGCGTTGGAGAAGTCGCTGCTGTCACCGGCGGCGTTCTTCCACACTCCGCCGTCGAAATCCTGGAAGGCATAGCTCAGTTCCAGAACGGTGACGAAGTTCTTGTAGATCTGATAGGAAGTATCGAAATCCACTTCCACCACATGGTCCTTGGTGGTGAGGTAGTTGGCCGGAGACACGGAGCCTCCGTAGATGTTGTTGATGATGTTCGGCATGTTGCTGCTGTTGGTACCGCGGAAGTAGCTCACGCGCAGATCATGCGACAGGTCGTCGATGAAGCTCATTTTGTTGAGCTGGGCGCTTATGCCCCAGGTGCCGCCGGCACTGCCGTTATCTATGGTGTTGGCGATGTTGAAGCGGCCCTTGAAGTAGGAACTCGCGCCGGGCTTGAAGCCGCCGGAGAGGTACAGAGGCTGTTCGGAACCGTTGGTTACCTTGCTGTCGTCGCCGGAAGCGTACCAGGCCTTCAGGGTGGGGATGAACCAGGGCAGACGGTACTCGGCCAGAGCGGCCAGATACCAGCCTTCGCGCTCCGTGGAGGCATTGCCGTTGTGGGTGCCGCTGTAATAGAAGTCCATGGCGAGGCGCAGCGGATCGAAGAGCGTGAAGTCGCCGCCGAAGCCCGCGAACCATACGGTGGAACCGGTGCCGTCGGGGGTCGCCACAAGGGTGCCGTTATCCCAGGAGAGGCGATTCATGCCGTTGAAGGGCAGCAGGCCGGAAGCGGTAGGACCGGCGTTCGACACGTTGTCGAAGTTGTCGCCACCGTGGCCGACCATGGCCCAGGGCGTGAAGTGGAAATAGTCGTACTTGAAATCGCCAATGAGACCGAACAGATCCACGTCGGCGTCGTTATAGTCGTATTCTCCGTAGGCGTTCTTCAGAGGATCGGACACGGCGCGCATCCAGAAGGCGTTGGCTCTGAAGGTGTCGGTCACGGGAGCGGAGATGAACACGCCGGTGGCGGGATCATCGAGCACGGGGCTTCCGGCCACGTAGTTGGGCAGAAGCACTTCCTGCTGGCCCATGCGGACATGAACGTTCGTCTGAGGAATCATCCAGTCGAGGTAGGCCTGACGGGTGGTGATGTTGGTGGAGCGGGTGCCCAGAGCGCCGCCGTCGTTCTCCATCTTGCCGTTGCCCTTGTAGGGGCCGCCCCAGCTGAAGATGCCTATCTGCGCCTGATAGAACGCCGAGAGCTGCTCGTTCATGATGAAGTCCATGCCGAGACGCATACGCTGAAACGCGTCGAAGTGATGCTGATTCAGCTCTCTGCCGGTGTTGTGGCGATAGTCCGAAGCGTCCATGAAGGAGTTGTCGCCGTTGAGATTGCTGGAGCCGCTGAAGGAGAAGTCATAGGTTCCGCTGACCTTGACATCGACGGCTGATGCTCCGCTGGTTGCGGTCAGTGTCATGCCTGCCGCCAGCATGAGGGTGAGAATCTTTTTCATGTCATACCTTCCCACTGTTTGTCTGCTTCTTTCAGCATGGATGACCTTCCATGCATAATGCAGAAGAAAGAATGCAGTGTTATTGCCTTTTGTGAAAGGCTTGGAAAAGGTATAGTTTCTTTTTTATGACAAAAACAATATGATAATTGTTAGAATGTTCAGTTTTTTACACGTTATTATACGCTAATGAATGAGTATTTTTTAGCGGAAAAATATGATAATTACATTTGTATTATAAAATAATTATAATTGTATTATAGTTATATTATAATAATTAGTTCCGGGTATTATTGAATTATTATGAATATGCTGATCCGGATTTTGGAATTTCAGCGTGAAAAAGAGCTGCCGGGAAACGATTTCTATTTGCCGTTCTTGTGCGGGCAAGATGCAGAAAGCCTCTGCGGCAAGATGCCGAGAGGCTTTCTGCATGAGAAGCGGAGGGAAAAGGAAGCGCGGAGCGGGGAGACGTTAGGGCCGAACACGGGGATTGGAAAGAAAAGTGTGCTGCCGCGTTGTGTTGGGAACAGGCTCTACAGGGGAGTGACGTTGTCGGACAGTTCCCGGAACAGTGCGTCGATGCAGGCCGCGCTCTGGGGCGGCAGATGCTTGCGTCGCCTTGTTATCAGCGAGTACTGGCGAAGCGCCTCGTCACCGGGAAGAGGATAGATGTCGAGTTCGTCTCCGCAGTTTCGCACGGTGAAGTCTTCAAGAATGGTCACGCCCATGCCGGCTTTTACATAGGAGAGAATGACGGCCGAGTTGTTGGCCGTGGCGGCCACGGCCGGAGAGGCTCCGCATTCAAGCAGTTCGTCCGTAACCACGCGGCTCAGGGTGCTGGCCGAGGAGAAGGCCACAAAGGGCACGTCGTCAAGTTCACTGGAGTTTTTGAGAAATCCCTGTTCGTCTCGGGTGAAGACGGTATCGCGACGGCTGACGAGCACGAGACGCGAAAGGAAAAGGGGACGAGCCTCTATGGTGGCGGGAAAGTCTTTTCCTGCCAGAATGCCGAAGTCTATGGAAGAGCTGTTGACGAGCTCCAGGGTGAAACTCGATTCACCGCCGGACTGCAGAATGAAGCTTGTGAGCGGATAATTTTGATGAAATCGCGCGAGGGGACCGGCAATGATGTTTGCCGAAACGCTGTGCGTTGTGGAAAGCGAAATCTCTCCCTTGTATTCCTGTCTGCTTCCGCTGCCTACTTCGCAACGGATTTCCTTGACGAGATCGAACATGGTGATGGCTTTTTCCTGCAGAAGACGTCCTTCCGCTGTAAGTTCCATGCTCTTGTTGCGTCGGTGAAAAAGCTGCACGCCGAGCTCGTTTTCAAGACATTGTACGAGATAGCTGACGGCAGGCTGCCGGAGGCCGAGACTCTCAGCCGCCTGCGACATGTTGCCGCATTCCGCCACGGCCTGAAAACCGCGGAGCCACTGCAGAAAATTTCCGTTGAAGGGTTCTATCACGGTTCCTCCCAAGGGGATCGTCGGCCTCGGCCGGGTAAAATGTTTGCATTTCAGCATGTTGGGACCTGTATCAAAGCAGTCTATATATCAATCAGTATATTTTATCAATAATTGTTTTTACAAAAAAAATTTTAGAATGCTAGAAGGGGGCTCGACTGCTCTTTGAAGCAGGGTTCATGAAGCCAGATTTGCGCGGAACATTCTTGTCAGGGAGGCCGGTATGACCACGCTCGTTGCCTGTTCCAGACTGTACAACGTTACGACCCGCCATGCGGAGGCATGGAGGATGCTTTTTGCCGAAGTGAGCAGACTTTCCGGCATACGGCTCAGCGTTCTGGAGTGGGCGGCCCCCGCGCCTCTTGGAGAGCTCTGGCGGCGGCCGGATCTCGGGCTGGCGTTCATTTGCGGGCGGCCTTACGTGCAGGCCGGAGCGAGGCATCGCATCATAGGTGCGCCTCTCGGTCCCGAAGCCGGGGAAAAGGCGGCGTACAGAACGGTTCTTCTCGCCCGATCTTCCAGCGGATGGAAACGAGTGGAAGAGAGCTTCGGCAGCAGACTCGCCCATCTGCCCGCGCATTCTCAGTCCGGGTACAACGCCCTGCGCTTCATGCTTGCGCCTTTCGCCTCACAGGGAAGGCTTTATGCGGAAAGCGTGGAGTTCGATACTCCGGCCGAGTGCCTGAAGGCACTCAGGGAAGGCCGCGTGGATGTCGTTCCTCTGGACAGCTATTGGTATGCCCTGCTTGTTTCCGCCAAACGGGAATGGCAGGAGGAGTTTTGCATCATCGGTCGTTCTCCCCTGACGGCCATGCCTTTTCTCGCGTCCTCCCCTGAGGCGGACGACGGCGTCGTACGAGATCTTAGAGGAGCGCTTGCGGAATGGAGCCGTACCTCCTGCGGCGAAGATGTCCGAAGAGAACTGTGCATGCATGGCTTCGTCCTGCCTTCCCCTTCCGACTACGCGGTTCTTGCGGAGCAGGAAGCGGAGGCTCTGCGTCTCGGTTATCCCTGCCCGATCTGATTTCACCTGAACATTCTGGAGTTCCACCATGCAGGAAAGCTATCTTACCTATCTCAATGGACCCGACGTTGCCGCTCTGAACATGACCGATGCCGAAATCATTGCGGCCGTGGAGGAGAGTCTCCGCGCCCAGGGCCTCGGCCAGACCCGCATAGAACCGAGAGTGCACCTGGTTCCCGAGGATTCCGCCAAGGGACACTTCAATGTGCTTCGTGGTTACGTTCAGCCCCTGCACATGGCCGGCGTGAAAATCGTGGGCGACTATGTGGACAACTACAAGCAGCATCTGCCGTCGGAACTGGCCGTCATGAATCTGTTCGATCCGGAAACCGGCATGGTGAAGGCCATACTCGACGCCACGTCCATTACGGACATGCGCACCGGAGCCGTGACCGCAATAGGCGCAAAGTACATGGCCCGGAAGAATTCCCGTGTGCTCGGTCACATAGGTTCCCGCGGAACGTCCTACTGGAATGTGCGTCTTCTTGATGCCCTTTTCGATTTTGAGGAAATACGAGTTCATTCCCGCCGTCCGGAAAGCCGCGAGGCATTCGGCAAAAGACTTTCCGAAGATCTCGGCAAACCCGTGCGCGTGGTGGACGACTGGCGTTCCTGCGTAGAGGGAGCGGACATCGTGGTGGAGGCGACGAGACTGCCCGCCCCCTGTCCCATGCTGAAGACGGAATGGATAAAGAAAGGGGCCTTCGTGGTTCCCTACGGCACCATGAGCGCAGTGGAGCTTTCGCTTACCGACATTATGGACAAGGTTGTGGTGGACGACTGGGGGCAGTGCCGCAAGGGGCTTCCCTACGGAGCTCTGCGACCCCATGTGGAGGCGGACAAGCTCACGGCGGAGAATCTCCATGCGGAACTCGGACAGATAGTGGCAGGGCTTCGACCCGGTCGCGAAAGCGATGAGGAAACCATTCTGTTCTGGCATCGCGGTCTGAGCACCAACGACATAGCGCTCGGCTGCGCCATGCTGGAAAAGGCCGAACGGTTCGGCATGGGCCAGAAGCTGCGGTACCGCTGATGCCCGGGCGCGGAGTGCTTTTGTGCTCCGCGCCACAATCTTCCACGTTCTTTCATAGCTGGTACGTTCATGCGCTCCCGTTCCTTCTCTTATGCCTGCCTGCTTTTTGCCGCTCTGTGCGGTGCGTACTTTCTTGTATTTTTCCAGCGTCTCAGCCTCGGAGTCATCATGCCCGAGCTTTCGCGGGAGCTTGAGCTTGCACCTTCCATGACCGGATGGCTCGGCTCGGCCTTTCTGTATGCCTACGCGGCCACTCAGATTCCCGCCGGGCTCATGGTGGACGGCTGGGGACCGCGCAGAGCCATGCTGATTCTTTTCGGACTCGGAGGCGCAGGCGGCATTCTTTTTGCCTCATCCTCGGGCCTCGGCCAGGCCGTAGTCGGTCGCGCTCTCGTGGGCATGGGCATGGCCGTGGTCACCACGGCGTCGTTCAAGATCATGAGCCGGTGGTTTTCCGAAAGCGTGTATGCCAGGCTCGTGTCCATATTCATGGCCGTAGGAGGTCTCGGCACGTTTTTTGCCGCGGCTCCTCTGGCTTCACTCAGCGCATCCTTCGGCTGGCGTCTGGTGTTCTGGGCCATCGCCGTTTTTTCCCTGCTCTGGGGCGCAGTGCTCTTTGTTCTGGTAAGGGATGCCCCTTCCGAAAGCCAGCGGCGGGAACTCGGTCTGCCGGAGTCCGGTTTTTCCGCAGAGCGCACGGCCGTGCCGCCGAAGGCATCTTGTGCACTGGAAGGGTTCCGCGTGCTTTTTTCCTCGCGTCAGTATCGGCTCATCATTGTGTGGTATCTGACCGGAGCCTCGCTGTTTTTCTCCTTTGCCGGACTTTGGGCGGGAGACTACTACCGCAGCGTGCATCATCTTTCCCCCGAGTCCACGGGAGCGCTGCTTTCGCTCGGCGCACTCAGCCTCATATTCGGCACTCCCGCAGGCGCATGGATTTCAGGTCGCATACGTTCCCGAAAGATTGTTCTGGTGGCAGGCTCTGTTGCCGCTCTTGCCAGTTCCGCAAGCCTCTGTTTCTGTCCGTCGGATCTGCCGCTCTGGGCGCTATGGCTGCAGTTCGGCGGCATATGTCTTGCAGGAAATGCCACGGCCTCGGTGCTCTTCACTGCCGTGAGGGAGGCGCTTCCTTCTTCGGTGCTCGGACTGTCCACATCCATGCTCAGTTTTTCCATGTTCGCCTGCACGGCCTGTCTTCAGGCCGCCATAGGCGCAGTGCTGGAGAAGCTGGCTCCGCTCGGTACGGAACTTGCCTATTCCCGGGCCTTTCTTATTTATTTCATCTTTTCCGTCATAAGCCTTGCCGCGGCGCTTATGCTGCGCGGGCGAAGCCGGGCCTGAGGCCCGTGGAGCGAATATGAAAAACGTTGTTCGTCTGACCGGCTCCGGGCTCACGCTCGAACAGGTGGCTCTCGTGGCGAGGGCAGGCGCGTCCGTGGAAATCGCCCCGGAGGCGGAAGAGCGCATCCGCCGCACGAGGGCCATGGTTCTCGACATGGCGCAGGACAGAAACATGCCGCGCATCTACGGTTTCAATACCGGCGTAGGCATGAACAAGGACTGGGACATCAGCCGGGAAGGGCTTGCCGCATTCAATGCCATGCTCATCCGTTCGCACAGTGCCGCCGCAGGTCCCGATCTTGCCGAGGATGAAGTGCGGGCAACGCTGCTTGTGCGTCTCAACTGTCTTCTGGCCGACGGCACGGGCGTTTCCTGGGAGCTTGTGGAGCGCTATCGCGACTTTCTCAATCTGCGCCTTCATCCCGTCATTCCCGGTCGCGGTTCCATAGGAGAGGCCGATCTCGTTTCACTGGCGCATATCGGTCTTGCCGTCATGGGTGAAGGCGACGTAACGCTGCAGGGAGAGCGCATGAGCGCACGGGAGGCCCTTTTAATGGTAAATCTTGAGCCTCTTGTGCTCGGCTGCAAGGAAGGACTGGCCATAGTGAGCAGCAATGCCATGTCCGCCGGCATGGCGGCGCTCGTTTTCGACGACTGCGAGAAGCTCATGGACGCCGCGGATCTTCTGTACGCATTGGCGCTGGAAGGTTTCGGCGGCAATGTGTCGCCTCTGGACGAGGCCTGTTTTCTCCGTCGTCCCGTGCCCGGCCCCACGGAAACGGCTGCCCGCGTGCGGCGTTACCTTGCGGGAAGCTTCCTGTGGAATGGGGGCGTGGCCGCAACCCTTCAGGATCCGCTCTGCTTCCGTTCCGCCTGCCATGTGCACGGAGCCGTGCGCGATGCTCTTTCCTACCTGAAGCCCCAGCTGCTTGTGCATGTCAATTCCACCGACGACAACCCCTGCGTACTCGCAGAAGAGCGGCGTTTTGCGCACAATTCCAATTTCGAGGTCACCTCCTGGGTGCTGGGCCTTGAAATGCTGGGGCAGGCGCTGAGCCATCTTGCGCGCAACATCTGCTACCAGGTCATCAAGCTGGATTCTCCGGCATTCAGCCGTCTGCCCCGCTTCCTCAGTCCGGACGGCACGAGCGTCATGGCCTACACCACCAATCAGAAGACCTTTTCCGCTCTGGAGGCGGAAATACGGCATTTGTCCAACCCCGTCAGCGCGGATTACATGGCCCTTTCCGGCGATGTGGAGGATCATGCCTCCAATGCGCCTCTTGTGGTGAGAAAGACGGCAAAAATCATCGACAACCTTCGTTACATGCTGGGCATGGAGGCCTATCACGCCGCCCAGGCCGTGGATCTGCGCCGTCTTTTCTCTCTGGGCGAGGCTACGGCGCAGGCGTATGAGGCCGTCCGTTCCGTCATTCCCTTCCTTGATCATGACCGCGTCATCAGCGCGGACATACGGACCGGCTATGAACTGCTGGCTTCGGGGCGACTTGCGGACATAGCCCGTTCGTACGCCCAGGATGCCTGAAAAAACGACATTTCAACCTGGAGAGCCTTATGCAGGAAGTGGTAGTTAACTGGACCGGTCTCGATTGGCTGGCCATATTCATGTACCTTAGCATCATGATTCTGGTGGGCTGGTACGTGTCCCGAAAAGTAAAGAATTCGGAAGACTATCTCATGGCAGGCAGAGCCCTGTCGTATCCCATGGTGGTGGCCACGGTTGCCGCCACGTGGTACGGCTCGGGAGCCGTGTTCGGCACGGCGGAACTGGCCTTCAACGCCGGCATCGCCGCATTCGTGGTCTGGTGCGTGCCCGCGCATCTCGGCCGCATTCCTCTGGCTCTGTGGGTGGCTCCCCGCGTTCGCGGCGTGAAGGAAAACACCATTCCCGCGCTGCTCGGCAGGCTGTACGCCCGGCCTGTGGCCGTGCTCGGCGCCATTCTCATCGTATGTTATTCCAGCAGACTTATGGACATCGTTTCCGTAGGCATCATGGGCAATACCGTTACGGGACTGCCCAACTGGATCATCGGCGCGGTCATCGTGGGCGTGGTCATATGTTATTCCATGTTCGGCGGCCTGTGGTCCGTGGTCATGACGGACGTTTTGCAGTTCTTCCTCATGACCAGCCTCACGCTTCTGCTTCTGCCGGGCGTGTGGAGCAGCGTCGGCGGTTTCGAGGGGCTTCGCGCCGCGCTTCCCGCCGGTCACTTTTCTCCCACGGGAGGCCTGCCCGTGAGTCAGCTGCTTGTCTTTTTCCTGCTCGGCTTCCAGGTGTATGCCGATCCTGCCGCCTATCAGCGCTTCGGCGCCTCCAACAGTGCGAAAACCGCCAAGCGCGCCTATCTTACTTGCCTTCTCATATGGATGGCCTTCGATACCGTCATGACCATGCTCGGTCTCGGCGCAAGAGTCATGTATCCCGAACTTCAGGGCAGCAAAGCATTCCTCACCATGGCCATCAACGCCATGCCTCCGTTTTTGACGGGGCTCTGGATCTGTTCCATTCTTGCGGTCATCATGTCCACCATGAGTTCCTTCTTCCTTGTGGGCGCAACCACGCTTACCTGCGACCTCATCAAGCCCATGTTCCGCCCCAGCATGACGGACAGGGAGCAGATACGCCTTACGCGAATCTTCATGGTCTGCATAGGTCTGAGCGGCTGCCTTCTGGCCTTCCAGTTCTCCGCCGTGCTCGACGCCGTCATTTTCCTCGGCGGACTCTATCTTTCCTCCGCCTTCGTGCCCGTACTGGGCGGTCTGTTCTGGAGATGGCGCTTTACCGTGACGGGCGGATTTCTCAGCATGCTCGGGGGCATGGGAACTACGCTTGTCTGGCAGGCCCTTGGGAATCCTTTCTCTCTCAAGCCCATACTTGTGGCGCTTCCGGTGTCCTTCCTTCTTTTCCTTGTTGGAAACATGATAGGAAAGCCCATTGACCGCAACGCCGAACCCGTCAATGAATGCTGATAAGGAGTGTGATATGGAACGTAGCTCTTCTGCCGACATCAAGTTCGTTGCGGCCATCATTGTGGAAGCCGTGTTTCTCGTGTGGGGACTGGTGAACGGCGTGAGTCTGCTCGGCTACATACTGCCGGGGATAGTGGCCGTGGTATGCCTTTCCATAACCGTGTTTGCCATTCGCGATTTTTTTCGTCAGCACGGATGAGGTCTTTTTCCGCTCATTCCTTCGGAACTGAGCGCTGTTCGGAGTTCTTATGGATATGATGGCTACTCCCGTCGCACTTGCCAGAGAAAAAGTCGTGCGCAGGGCCGAAGGCAAGGGGGGGCTTCTGGGCAGGCTTTTCGTTCGGAAACCGCTTACGGAACTCCGCCTGGAGTATGTGCGTTTCTACATGTGTTCTTTGCCCTATGCCGTGGAAGCCCGACGCTTTCCCTTTCGCAGACATGAAACCGGCGGCGTCATGAACGTGGCGGTGAATGCGCTTTACGGCAGCTGCGCCGTGAAGGATGCGGAACTTGTCCTTGCTCCCGTTCAGGGGGAACACTTTCAGAACGGGTGCTTTGAAATGGAAGATCGGGAGGCCGTGGAGGCTGCCGTGAATTTTGCACGGCGCATCATCATGCGCATGTGCCGCAATCTGCCGACATTCGGCGAGATAGGCGTGGAGACGTTTTTCCGGCCGTACTGGATGGCCTATTACGGCAGCGCCGAGGGGAAGGAAGCGAAGTATCTTCCCTTCGAGGCCGACGGACTGACGTTCAAACGCTGAAAAAAGGCCCCTTCCGTACTGGTCGCGGAAGGGGCCCCGTTTTTTCTTGCGGCAATGCTTTTGACGAGTTTTCTGCCTTACAGGCGGCTTCGGAAGTCCTCATAGCCGAAGGTGCGGGTGACTCGGCGCTGGTCGGTTTCCGAATCCCATATGGCTATGGAAGGCAGGCGCAGACCGTTGAAGGTGGTGGTTTTCACCATGCTGTAGATGGCCATGTCGAGAAAAACAAGTCTGTCGCCGCACTTCAGCGGTTCGTCAAAGGAATATTCGCCTATGACGTCGCCCGCGAGGCATGACTTGCCCGCAAGGCGGCAGGTGAAGTTCTTTTCCCCCGGATCTCCCGCGCCGATGACGTTGGGGCGATAGGGCATTTCCAGAACGTCGGGCATGTGGCAGGCGGCGGAGGTGTCCAGAATGGCTATGGGCATGTCGGCCTGCACCACGTCGAGCACGGTGGCCACGAGCACGCCCGCGTTGAGGGCCACGGCTTCGCCGGGTTCAAGATAGACCTGTACGCCGTAGGCATCGCGCACATGCTCGATGCAGCGGCACAGAAGCTCGATGTCGTAGTCATCGCGGGTGATGTGATGGCCGCCGCCGAAGTTGATCCACTTCATCTGCGGAAAATATTTGCCGAAGTGCTTTTCCACGGCTTCCAGCGTACGGGCGAGGCTGTCGGCATTCTGTTCGCACAGGGTGTGGAAATGAAGGCCGCTTATGCCGTCAAGAGCATGGGGGTCCTGTTCCAGTTCGGCATGAAACGCGGCCGGCCGGATGCCGAGCCGGGAACCGGGGGAGCAGGGATCGTAAATGGGCACCGCGCCCTCGGAGTGTTCGGGATTGAGGCGAAGGCCGCACTCTATGGCAATGCCGCGTTCCTTTTCGGCCTTCTGCACCAGCGGACGGAATTTTTTCCACTGGGCGAAGGAGTTGAACACGATGTGATCGGCATAGCGCAGGGTTTCGGCAAGTTCTTCTTCGCTCCAGGCCGCGGCAAAGGCATGCACTTCGCCGCAGAAGTCTTCCTTGGCCAGTCTGGCCTCGTCGGGCGAGCTTGCGCAGCAGCCGTACAGAGGGCCGCGCATGGCGCGCGAGAGCACGGGAAAGGTCATCCACTGGGAAAAGCACTTGAGCGCAAGCATGATTTTCGCGCCCGTGCGTTTCTGTACTCCGTCGAGAACGGCGGCGTTCTTTCGAAGCAGGGCAAGGTCGGTGACGAAGCAGGGGGAGGGCCACTGTTCGGGGCGTAGTCTGGCAAGGTAGTCGTTCATGGCGCTCGGCTGGTTGAAGGTTTTCTTTGTCTGCAAAATAAGGCGAAAATCTGCGGTTCTGGAAAAAGCCGTCAGGCAAAACGCCCGAAGGGAATTTCGCATGCGGGAATGCGGAGCGAAGACGAGCTAGTAGCGTTCCGGCATGTAGTGGGGCGGCAGAGTGTTCACCGGGCCGTCCTGCGAGGCGTCGAGCAGAGTGGTCACGTTTTCTTCCAGTTCGGCCAGACGCTTTTCCAGCGTGTCGATCTGTTTCTGCTGTCCGGTGAGGGCGTCGTTGAGCTGTGAGAGCAGCTTTTCCTGAAAATAGGCCAGTTCTTCCAGTCTGGCGATCTGTTCTTCGGACGTCATGTCGCCTCCGTCGGATAAGAAGAGCGGGCGGACTTTATCCCGCCCGCTCCCCGGTACTCGGATACGTTTGTTTCAGGCGGCGGAAAATTCACTCCGCCGGACGCCTACAGGTCGGGTTCCGTCACCTTCCAGGGCAGGCCGTACTTGCCGAGCACGTCCAGGAAGGGATCGGGGTCCATCTGTTCCATGTTCCACACTCCGGGCTTGTTCCACTTGCCGGTCACCATCATCATGGCGCCGACCATGGCGGGTACGCCGGTAGTGTAGGAAATGGCCTGCGAGCCGAGCTCGCGGTAGCATTCCTGATGGTCGCAGATGTTGTAGATGTAGGCGGTGCGCTTCTTTCCGTCCTTCACGCCGTGCATCAGGCAGCCGATGCAGGTCTTGCCCACGGTGCGGGGACCGAGGGATGCGGGGTCGGGCAGAAGTTTTGCCAGAAACTGCAGCGGCACGATGTCATGGCCCTGGAACTTCACCGGCTCAATGCCGATGAGGCCCACGTTCTTGAACACCTGCAGGTGGTTCAGGTAGGAATCGCCGAAGGTCATCCAGAAACGGGCGCGGCGTATGCCCTTGAGGTTCTGCACCAGCGACTCCAGCTCCTCATGATACATGAGGTAGCAGTTTCGCCTGCCTATGCCTTCGGGAAAATCGAAGTTCATTTTCCACGAAAGGGGATCGGTTTCCACCCATTCGCCGCGTTCCCAGTAGCGGCCCTTGGCCGACACTTCGCGCAGATTGATTTCGGGGTTGAAGTTGGTGGCGAAGGGCAGGCCGTGGTCGCCGGCATTGGCGTCGATGATGTCGAGAACGTGGATTTCGTCGAAAAGATGCTTCTGGGCGTAGGCGCAGAAAACGTTGGTCACGCCGGGATCGAAGCCGGAACCGAGCAGAGCGCACAGACCGGCATCCTTGAATTTCTGCTGATAGGCCCACTGCCACTTGTATTCGAAATGGGCGTCGTTCGGCGGTTCGTAGTTGGCGGTGTCGAGGTAGTTCACGCCGGCTTCCAGGCAGGCGTCCATGATGTGCAGGTCCTGATAGGGCAGAGCGATGTTCATGACCAGATCGGGCTGCACGCGGCGGATGAGTTCCACCAGTTCGGGCACGTTGTCGGCATCCACCCGGGCGGTTTCAATGTCGCGTCCGTAGCGTTCCTTCACGCTCGCGGCAATGGCGTCGCACTTGGATTTGGTGCGGCTGGCCAGCACGATGTCGGTAAAAACGTCAGCGGCCTGTGCGCACTTGTGCGTGGCGACGGAACTTACGCCGCCTGCGCCTATGATGAGTACCTTTGCCATGTTCTTGCTCCTTGCAGATGAAGGGTTCGGAGACGGAGTAAGACCGTTCTCTGAATGCCTTGGGAATAAAGGGGAGAACGAGGTTCTCGGCCGGGAAGGAAAAAGGCGGAGGGAAGGTTCCCTCCGTGTTTCCTATCGTTCAAAGTAGGTGTAGCCGCGCAGGCCGTCTTCAAAGGCCTGCATGAGCTGATAGCGCTGGGCGGGCGTGATGCGGTTTTCGCGTACGGCGCGTTCCGCGGACTTGCGTATGCCCACGAGCACGCGGTGCGGATCGTATTCCACGTAGGCGAGAATGTCGGATACGGAGTCGCCGTCGATTTCACGCACGAAATCGTAGCTGCCGTCTTCCTGAATGCGCACGGAAACCACGTTGGTGTCACCGAGCAGATTGTGCAGGTCGCCCAGCGTTTCCTGATAGGCGCCCACGAGGAAGGTGCCGAGATAGTATTCCTCGCCTTCCTTGAGAGGATGCAGTTCCAGGGTGGTCTTGAGGCCCTGCGGATCGATGAAGTGCGAAATGCGGCCGTCGCTGTCGCAGGTGAGGTCGGACAGAATGCCCTGTCTTTCGGGGAACTCATTGAGACGGTGTATGGGCATGACCGGGAAAAGCTGGTCGATGGCCCAGCTGTCGGGCAGAGACTGGAACACGCTGAAGTTGCAGTAGTAGATGTCCGCCAGCATGGAGTCTATTTCGTTGAGCTCCTTGGGAATGTACTTCACGCGGTTCTTCTCTTCGGAGAGCACGCGCATGATGGCCCAGAAGAAACGTTCTGCGAGCGTTCTCTGACGCAGGGTGACGCGGCCGGTGATGAAGAGCTGCCGCATTTCGTCATAGTAGTAGATGGCGTCGTTGTAGGCTTCCTGAAGATTGCGCGGATTGATGTTCTGCAGGGCTTCCTTCAGGTTGCGTACGGGCTCCGGCGCATCTTCGGGCAGCTCTTCGGGGAGGCTCCCCACCTCGATGAGGCTCACGTCGAGCACGTTGAAGAGCAGTATGGAATAGTAGGCCACGGTGGCACGGCCGGATTCGGTGATGATGTGCGGATGCGCGATGCCCTGCGCGTCGAGAATGGTCATGACGGCTTCCACGACGTCGGTGCAGTATTCCATCATGGTGTAGTTGCGGGAACTCACGTAATTGGTATGCGAACCGTCGTAGTCCACGGCAAGACCGCCGCCGAGGTCGAGATAGCCCATGGCCGCGCCTTCCTGCACGAGGCTTGCGTAGATTCGCGTAGCTTCCATGACCGCGGCGCGGATGTCGCGGATGTTGGGCACCTGAGAACCCAGGTGATAGTGCATGAGCTTGAAGGTGTCGAGCATGTCGTGCTCTTTGAGAATGTCCACGACATCCACGATCTGCGCGGAGGTGAGGCCGAAGGCGGAACGTTCGCCGCCCGATTCCGACCAGTGACCGCTGGCCTTGGTGCTGAGCTTGACGCGCACGCCGATCTGCGGACGTATGTTCAGGCGTTTGGCCTCTTCAAGAATGACGTCGAGTTCGCCGGGCATTTCCAGCACGAAAATGACGTTGAAGCCCATGCTGAGCGCATGCAGACCAAGATCGATGAATTCCTCGTCCTTGTAGCCGTTGCAGATGAGGCAGGCTTCGCGGCTCTTGAGCTGGCTTATGGCCGCAATGAGCTCGGCCTTGGATCCGACTTCGAGACCATGATGATAGGCCGCGCCGTACTGCGCGATTTTTTCCACGACCTGCTGCTGCTGATTCACCTTGATGGGAAACACGCCGCGGTACTCGCCCTTGTAGCCCAGCTCGTTGATGGCGGCGCGGAAAGTCTGATGCAGAAGGGATATCTGGGAATCCAGAATGTTCTCGATGCGGAGCAGCACGGGCAGATCGTAACCGCGGGCCTTGAGCTCACGGATGATTTCCAGAACGCTGACTTCCGGGCCGCCGTCGCGACCGAAGGGGCGAATGACCACCTCGCCGTTCGGAGAGATGTCGAAGTATCCTGAACTCCAGTTGCGGATGCCGTACAGATCGACGGAATCCTCCACGGTCCACTTCTGCATAGATTTCTTTCTGGCCAACGATCCTGACTCCTTATGGGAATGGAAAAAGAGGGGCCGCATGGCCCCGAGGTTGCCCTTTTTTCAGCTCAAGGGCATGATGAGGACGGGTACTTCTTCCTTAGAGAGACCCCCCCCCTTTGTCAAGGACAATCCTTGAAACGGGGCCTTCTGTAACGATAATTTCATACTTCGCGGCGAGCTTTTCGGGAGAGCGGTCTTTGGCTTCACTGCAGCGCTGGATCATGCACATGGACATGGATGCCTTTTTTGCGTCCATAGAGCAGCTCGACAATCCGTCGCTGCGGGGGCGTCCCGTGGTCGTGGGCGGTGATCACCGCGGAGTGGTGAGCACGTGTTCCTACGAGGCGCGCCGCTACGGCGTTCGTTCTGCCATGCCCATTGCCGAGGCGAAGAGACGCTGTCCGCAGGCCGTGTACGTGCGCCCCAGAATGCGTCGCTATGTGGAAATGTCGGCAATTGTGCGGGAGACTCTGGCGGAATTCTCTCCGAAGGTGGAAATGGCTTCCGTGGACGAGGCATATCTCGATGCCACGGGGCTGGAGCGTCTGTTCGGACCGGTGCAGAACATGGGCCGTACTCTCAAGGCCGCGGTGAGGGAGTCCACGGGCGGTCTGACCTGCTCCGTGGGCATAGCCCCTGTAAAGTTTCTGGCCAAGATAGCCTCGGAACAGCGCAAGCCCGACGGGCTTTTCATGCTTGATGCCGAAGCTGTGCCCGGTTTTCTGGCAACGCTTCCCGTGACCGCCGTGCCGGGAGTGGGAAGAAGGTTTTCCGAAGAGCTGGCCCGGCTCGGCGTGAGAATGTGCGGGGACGTGTCGCGTTACGGCAGACAGTTCTGGCACGACCGGTACGGCAAGGCCGGAGCGCTGCTCTGGGAGAGGGCGCACGGCGAAGATGCCCGGGATGTCGTGCCGTGGTCGCCGCCCAAGTCGGAAAGCGCGGAAGTGACGCTCGATGAAGACACGAGGGACAGGGAGCTTCTGAAAACCTGGATACTGCGCCATGCCGAAAGAGTAGGGGCGTCTCTGCGCGGGCAGAGGCTGGCCGGGCGAACCGTGACGCTCAAGATAAAGTACGCCGACTTTCATCAGATTACGCGGCAGGTCACGCTGGACCATCGAATATGCAGCACGGAGAGCATATACGAAACAGCCTGCGCCGTTTTCGATTCTCTGGAGCTGGCCGACAGGGTGCGGCTTATCGGCGTGGGCGTTTCTGGCTTTGAGGCAGGCGGCCCCGTGCAGCTTTCCCTTCTGCCGGAAAAGGAACCGGAAAAGGATGAGGGAAGGAGGGATCGGCTCAACATGGCCGTGGATGCCCTGCGTTCCCGATACGGGGGCAACGCCGTCATGCGCGGCCGGCTGTTCGAACCCCGCGACGAGGCGGACCGGAAGAGCGCGCAGGAACAGGCCGAGCGTGCCGAGGCCCGCCGCATCCGTGACGGACGCTGATCCGTTCTTCAGCGTTCAGGCCTGTCGGCTCAGATACCAGTCCACGGTTTTCTCAATGCCGGAATCGAAGTTTTCGTCGGGCTTCCAGCCGAGTTCCGTCACTATTTTGGTGGGGTCGATGGCGTAGCGTTTGTCATGTCCCGGACGGTCGGAAACGAAGTTCATGAGTTCTTCATACTTCGCTCCGTTCCTGCGCGGACGGCGCTTGTCCAGAATTGAGCACACCCTGTGCAGAATCTGAAGATTGTCCCGTTCGTTGTGGCCGCCGATGTTGTAGGTTTCTCCGCTGCGTCCCTTATGGAAAATGAGGTCTATGGCCTTGCAGTGGTCGAGCACGTAAAGCCAGTCACGGATGTTGGAGCCGTTGCCGTACACGGGAATGGGCTGTTCTGCAAGGCATCTGTCTATGATGACGGGAATGAACTTTTCCTGATGCTGCTTGGGCCCGTAGTTGTTGGAGCAGTTGGACGTGGTCACGTTCATGCCGTAGGTGTGGTGATAGGCGCGAACGATGAAGTCCGATCCTGCCTTGCTGGCGGAATAGGGGCTGTTGGGGGCATAGGGCGTGTTTTCGGTAAAGTAGCCGGTCGCCCCGAGCGTTCCGTACACTTCATCGGTGGAAATGTGATGGAAGCGTGCGTCTTCATAGCCGGATTTTACCTTGCCCGGCGCGTCCATCCAGTGTCGGCGTGCCGTTTCCATGAGAGTGAACGTCCCCATGTAGTTGGTTTCCATGAAGGCGCGAGGACCTTTTATGGAATTGTCCACGTGGCTTTCCGCCGCAAAATGGATGACGCCGCGAATGTCGTATTTCGTGAACAGCTTTTCCAGAAGCGCCTCGTCGCATATGTCGCCATGCACGAACGTGTAGTTGGGCATGGTCTCGCATTCCTTCAGGTTGTCGAGATTTCCCGCATAGGTGAGCTTGTCGAGATTGACGACATGATATTCCGGATATTTTGCGCAGAAGTACGGAACAAAGTTGGAGCCGATGAAGCCGGCTCCGCCGGTGACGAGTATGGATTTCATGGTATTGTTCCTTGACGGCATGGAAGGCGAGGTTCAGGCCGCGCCGTGCTGTGGAATGCGTTTTTTTGCGTTAGTTTTCCAAGGTGTTCATGCACCGTTTGAGAGAGTCCGTCCAGTGCGGGATGACAAGACCAAAGGCCTTTTTGATTTTTGCCTTGTTGAGCACGCTGAAGGAAGGACGCGCGGCGCGGGTGGGATAGTCAGAGCTTTCAATGGGGTGAACGGCACAGGAAAAGCCGGACTCTTCCATAATGGCCACGGCAAAGTCATACCAGCTGGTCACTCCTTCGTTGCTGTAGTGGTAGATTTCCTTCATTCCCGGAGTTATCTGCGGTAGAATGACGACGATGGCGGCGGCAAGGTCGGCCGCATATGTGGGGGTTCCCACCTGGTCGAACACCACTCCTATGCTGTCGCGTTCCGACCCGAGACGGCGCATGGTCTTGACGAAGTTCTTTCCAAACGAAGAATAGACCCACGATGTACGGATGACGACGGCCGTTTCCGCTTCGCAAAGTACGGCCTTTTCTCCGGCCAGTTTGGTGCTGCCGTAAACGGAAACGGGATGCGTGGCATCTTCTTCCTTATAAGGATGGCAGGATGTGCCGTCGAACACGTAGTCTGTGGATATATGAATGATGCGGCGGCCGTAGAGGGCAAGCAGCGCAGGACCGAGCCGGTTCGCCCGGTCCGCAGCCTCGGAGTCGTCTTCCGCTTTATCCACGGCGGTATAGGCGGCGCAGTTGATGACGAATTCGAAAGAACTGGCTGTAAAAAATTCCTTCACCGCTTTTTCATCGGCAACGTCGAGCTCATTGTGTCCCACATATACGGCACGGTCTCCAAGAATCCGACGCAACTCCCGGCCGAGCTGTCCGTTGGCTCCCGTGACTAGAAGCATGATTCAAACTCCGAAAGGAAGGGATGCATTTTGTCTTTTTCCGAGGTGAGGGCCCGTTTCATGTCGATACGCCAGTCGATGGCAAGCGTGGGGTCGTCGAAGCGTATGCCGCCTTCCGATTCTTTGCAGTAGAGATTGTCGCACTTGTAGGCGAATACCGCCGTGTCGCTGAGTACGGAAAAGCCGTGGGCAAATCCGCGCGGAATCATGAGCTGACGGTTGTTTTCCGCAGAAAGCTCCACGGCCACGTATTGCCCGTAGGTGGAGGAGGCACGGCGCAGATCGACGGCCACGTCGAGCACAATGCCTTCGAGCACGCGCACGAGCTTGGCTTGGGAGTGTTCGCCCTTTTGAAAATGCAGTCCTCTTACCGTGCCGTAGCAGGACTTCGACTGATTGTCCTGAACAAAATCATAGTGAAGCCCGGCGGCTTCAAAGGCGGCTTTGCTGTAGCTTTCGAAAAAGTAGCCGCGTTCATCCGTAAAAACGCGCGGCTCTATGATGAATACGCCCTCAATGGCCGTTTTAATAAAGTTCATGCTTTTCCTCCAGCACTTTCGTGAGATACTCGCGGTAGGCGCCTTTCGTCATGTCGTTGATGAGATTTTTCATCTGATCTTCGTTAATGAAGCCCTTGGCAAACGCAATTTCTTCCACGCAGGCAATTTTGAGTCCCTGTCTCTTTTCAATGACCTGCATGAAGTGAGTGGCGTCGGCCAGAGAATCCGGCGTGCCCGCGTCCAGCCATACGATGCCGCGTCCCATGGGAACCACGCTCATGCGGCCTTCGGAGAGATACATATTGTTGAGATCGGTTATTTCCAGCTCTCCGCGTGCGGAGGGCGTCAGAAGCGCCGCCTTGCGGCATACGTCGGGTGGATAGAAATACAGCCCCACGGAGGCGTAGTTTGATTTTGGATGCGCGGGCTTTTCCTCAATGCTCAGAGCCTTGCGGTTTTCATCGAATTCCACCACGCCGAAGCGTTCGGGGTCGGACACATGATAGGCGAATATGGTGGCCCGTTCGCCTCTGTTGCGCTCGACGGCACGACTGTAGAGTTTCATGTGATTGCCCATATAGAAGATGTTGTCCCCGAGAATGAGGCACACGTCATCGTTGCCCACGAAATCGGCCCCCAGCGTGAAGGCCTGCGCTATGCCTCTGGGCTCCGGCTGAATCCTGTAGGAGAGCGTCAGGCCGAGCTGCGAACCGTCGCCGAGAAGGCGCTCGATGTTCGGCGTGTCCTGCGGCGTGGATATAATGAGAATCTCACGGATGTCGAACAGCATCAGCGTGGAGAGCGGGTAGTAGATCATCGGCTTGTCGTACACGGGCAGAAGCTGTTTTGAGGTGATCTTCGTCAACGGGTACAGACGTGTGCCGCTTCCTCCGGCAAGAAGTATGCCTTTCATTTCATCCCCCTGGTCGGCATGAGGTTGCTGTGGGGCCGCAAGGCGGCTTTCGGGCCGCTGCCGGATTTATTTGTGAACGGGAAAAGCGCGGGCTCGTAAGACTGCGCCGACATATCGACGGATACTGGAAACTACCAGAAAAGGATGGAAATTTCCACTCCGGAAACGACTGCCCGACGTCTTGGAAATCATCAGAAGACTCTTTGTGTTTACGGCCTGTTATGGTGAAGTGTCGTATTGTTGCCAAAAAGAGACGTTGCTTTCTCCGCGGAATCCCTGACAGGTCCTGTTGCGACTTGTTTTGTGTCGTCCTGTCCGGGGAATGCTGTAATCGCCGGGCAGAAAAGGCGTGAAAAGACGCGTTCCGCTGTTTTCTGATTAGCGGAAAACAGGACACGAGTATATGATTATTATAGAGGAGAATGCACGGAGTCTCTGTCGGCAAAGTCGGAAGGCTTTTCGGCGAACCGAGGCTCAGCCTGTTATTCCGCCACGACGAAGAGACCGCGATACCTAAGGCTCAGGCTGCGGGCCGTTCTTTCGGCAACGGAGCGGGAGTGGTAGGGGCCGAGCTGCACGAAGTTGAGGTCGTTGCCGTCGTGTGTGGCTATGCGGCAGCCGTAGCCCTGCGTGCGCATGAAGTCGGCGAGATTGACGGCCCGGGGACGTTCCCGGAAGGAGCCTATCTGCACGTAGAAGAGGCCGAGCATATCGCCGTCCGGCGTAAGAAAGGACGGTTCACTTCCGTTTTCCAAAGCGATGAGGCGTACGCGTGCCGTGCCCTTGCCCAGCATGCCGAGGTCTTTGGCGGCTGCACGGGAAAGGTCGATGATGCGGCTGTCCACAAAGGGGCCGCGGTCGTTGACGCGCACCTCGGTGGTGCGTCCGTTTTCCAGATTGATGACGCGAAGGCGCGTGCCGAAGGGCAGCAGCTTGTGGGCCGCCGTCATGGCATTTTGATTGTAGCGTTCCCCGTTGGAGGTTTTTCTGCCGTGGAATCCGGGGCCGTACCAGGATGCCACGCCGGTTTCCACGAAGTCGTGGGCGGACTTGAGCGGATAATAGGTCTTGCCGCGCACCGTGTAGGCCGCAGTGCCCCGGTAGCGGCCGTTCTGGTAGCCGGTGTTTCTGGTAGAGCAGCCGCCGAGAATAAGGGCGGAGGCAACCAGGAAACATAAAAAAGCAAAAAGCGGTCGATAGTGTCTGGACATGTTTTCTGCCTGAAGCGAACGGAAGATGCCCGGAAGCCCGGCACACCATGTGCCCGAAGGGCGGACAGGCTTCCCGTCATCATGAAGCATGCGGAAGCTTTTGTCCAGACATGAGCCTTTCGGGGGGTGCTGTGCGGCTTTCCGCATACTTTCATTTTCGGAACGGTCGGGGCAGAAAAATTTTTTTCGACGGTCGCCAAAATATGGAAAAAAGGGGCGGATCAGCATTTGCCAAACAGAGTGGCATGACTTATCTTCTGCCTTGTTCCAACGATTTTTTCTGGAGATACCCATGATCAAGTTCCTGATCGGCAAAATATTCGGTACCCGCAATGAACGCTATCTTCGTTCTCTGCGCCCCAAGCTGAAGAAGTGCAATGCTCTTGAACCGCAGATGAAGGCCCTCTCCGATGAGGAGATTCCTGCAAAGCTCGCGGAATACCGCGATCAGGTGCAGAATGGAGGCCGCTCGCTGGACGATGTGCTGCCCGAAGTGTTTGCGCTGGTGCGCGAGGCTTCTTCCCGCGTCATGGGCATGCGCCATTACGACGTGCAGCTTATCGGCGGCATGGTGCTGCATGCGGGCAAGATTGCGGAAATGAAGACCGGTGAAGGTAAAACCCTTGTGGCCACACTTCCCGTGGTGCTCAACGCGCTTTCCGGCAAGGGCGTGCACGTGGTTACCGTGAACGACTATCTCGCCCGTCGAGATGCGGAGTGGATGGGACGCCTTTACAACTTCCTCGGTCTTTCCGTAGGCGTCATTGTGCAGGGGCTGAACGACGATGAGCGCAAGGCGGCCTATGCCTGCGACATCACCTATGGCACCAACAACGAGTTCGGCTTCGATTACCTGCGTGACAACATGAAGTTCTATGCCGAGCAGCTCGTGCAGCGCGGCCATAATTTCGCCATCGTGGACGAAGTGGACTCCATTCTTATCGACGAAGCCCGTACGCCGCTCATCATTTCCGGCGCCAGCGACGAGTCCACCGATCTTTATCAGGCCATGGACGCCGTGGTGCGTCAGCTTAAAGCCGAAGAGGACTACACGCTGGACGAAAAGGCCAAGACTGCCATGCTTACCGACGCAGGCGTGGCCAAGTGTGAAAAAATACTCGGCATCGACAACCTTTTTGATCCGGCCAGCATTTCCTATCAGCATCACATCCTTCAGTCGCTCAAGGCGCATCACTGCTTCAAGCGCGATGTGGACTACATTGTGAGCGACGAGGGCAAGGTGGTCATCGTGGATGAGTTCACGGGTCGTCTCATGCCCGGCCGCCGTTTCAGCGACGGTCTTCATCAGGCTCTGGAAGCCAAGGAAGGCGTGAAGGTCGAGGCCGAAAACCAGACTCTGGCCAGCATCACCTTCCAGAACTACTTCCGCATGTACGACAAGCTGGCGGGCATGACCGGCACGGCGCAGACCGAAGCCGTGGAATTCGACCAGATCTATCATCTGGAAACCATTACCATTCCCACCAACAAGCCCATGATCCGCAAGGATCTTCCCGATCTCATCTTCCGTACGCAGCGCGAGAAGTATCACGCCATCATCGAGTCCATAAAGGAACTCCACAAGACCGGTCAGCCCGTGCTTGTGGGCACCATATCCATTGAGACTTCCGAGCTTCTTTCTTCCATGCTCAAGAAGGAAGGCGTGCCGCACAGCGTGCTGAACGCCAAGCATCATGCCGAGGAAGCCGCCATTGTGGCGCAGGCCGGTCAGAAGGGCCATGTGACCATTGCCACCAACATGGCCGGTCGAGGCACCGACATCGTGCTCGGCGAGGGCGTGAAGGAGCTTGGAGGCCTGCACATTCTCGGTACGGAACGCCATGAAAGCCGCCGTATCGACAATCAGCTCCGTGGTCGTTCCGGCCGTCAGGGCGATCCCGGTTCCTCCCGCTTCTATCTTTCGCTCGAAGACAACCTCATGCGCATTTTCGGTTCGGAACGAATTTCCGGCCTCATGGAAAAGCTGGGCATGAAGGAAGGCGAACCCATTGAAAACCGCATGGTGTCCAAGGCCATTGAAAACGCCCAGAAGCGCGTGGAAGGCCACAACTTCGAAATCCGCAAGACGCTGCTCGACTACGACAACGTCATGAATCAGCAGCGCGAAGTCATTTACACCCTGCGCCGCGATCTCATGCAGCTGCCTGACGTGGAAGGTGTGCTTTTCGACTTTGTGGATGAAGTGCTCGACAACATCTATCAGCCCGTGGAATCCCTCAGGGAAGCTCCCGATGCGCAGATGTGCACGGAGGTCAACACCCGTCTCATGGAAACGCTCAACATCGCGCGTGCCATGCCCGAAATGACCATGAGCGCCATTCCTTCCCGCGAGCAGTCCCTCGAAGCCGTGAAGAAGATCTTTCAGGAGCTGCGCGAGGAAGCCGGCCCGGTGTACAACGACATTCTGCGCTACTTCCTGCTGGAGTCCCTCGACCGCTGCTGGAAGGATCATCTGCGCGCCATGGACTATCTGCGCGAAGGCATCGGTCTGCGCGGCTATGCCCAGCGCGATCCCAAGCGTGAATATCAGAGCGAAGGGCTGGCCATGTTCAAGGACATGCTCTTCCGCATTCATGAGGGCGCGCTGACTTCGCTTACCCATGTCCGCATGAGAAGGGTGGAGGCCGAAGAAGCTGCGCCTGCCGAAGGCGCGGAAGCTGAAGCCGGAGCGCAGGCTGCCGAAACGGCGCCCGTCGAAGGGGCTGCCGAACAGGCTCCTTCTCAGGAATCCGCGCCGGAGAGCGCGCCTGCCGAGCCCCGGCAGCCGGAACCTGCCGCGGAACCGGCAGCCGAGGCAAAAGCCGAACCGGAGCCCCAAAAGGCCGAGCCCGTGCTGAACCTGCGTCACAAGACGGATCCCGCAGCCATGGGCGACGGCGGAGCCTCGGCGGCAAAGGAAGAGCCTCATGTCGTGTATAACGGCGTGAAAGTGGGGCGGAACGATCCGTGCCCCTGCGGAAGCGGTAAGAAGTTCAAAAAGTGTTGCGGCAGAAATCTGTAACGATATGAGAAAAATCCCCGTGGCGGCGTTGCCCCCGCGGGGATTTTTTTGTCGGAATTTTCCGGACTGCAGATTCTTTACGCTCGGCTCTCTGATGACTGCCGGGAAAAATGGAGGCAGACGAGGCTGTTTGTTTTACATGGCCGTCGCTTGAAAAAAGGAGGATGCTTTCCGGAGACAGAGGGACAAAACCGGGGAACGTCCGCAGGATGTGCCGCGTACTTCGGAAGAAGAAAAAGTGAAGGCTCCGCAATGCCTGCATGTTCTTTGAAAAGAGCCTTTGCTTTCCCTGAAAGGGAGCGGAATCAGCAGAAATGTGTCGATAGTCGCAATACATGGTGCATGGTGTCGTCGGACATCTGGTCAGTCCGGGCTATGGTATGATAAAAGCAGGGAAGCTGAGGATTCAGCGCAGGTGCATTGTTTTTCGTGCCGGCCTGTTTTGAATCGACAAGAAAAACGACGTGGGAGGAGGTCATTGTGATACGCAGAGCGGTGGAAAAAGACATTGATGCCGTGGAGAGCCACTATACGGAACTTCTTATCTTTGAAAAGGAGCACGGCAGTCATACCAACTGGCAGCTTGGCGTGTATCCTACAAGACGTGTGGCGCAGAACGGGGTGGAAAACGGTACGCTGTACGTCATGGAGGAAAACGGGGAACTTTGTGCAAGCATGCTCCTCAATCAGGTGCAGCTGGAATCGTACGCATCCATTCCCTGGCTCTACGAAGCGGAACCGGACAAGGTTTTTGTCATACACACGCTTTGTGTTCCGCCTTCTCATGCCGGAAAGGGGGCTGGTACGCGCATGGTGCAGTTTGCGCTTGAAGAGGCCGCCCGCCGGGGCTGCAATGTTATGCGGCTCGATACCTGGGAAAACAATGAACCGGCCGCCAATATGTATAGGCGCCTCGGCTTTCGTTATGCCGGAAAGGCGTCTGTGCTGTTTGAGAACGCCATTTCCGAAAATCTGATTTTTTTTGAGAAGCGCATATAAAACAACAGAGGTCCTGTACACATATGATAATACTTCAACGTACAGGATGCATAACCCGTCGGGAATGAACATGAAAGGCTTCAAGAGCATTCCGCTCTACTGGTGGACGGACAACAGAAACTTTGGAGACAATCTTTCTCCTTATATTGTGGAAAAAGTATCCGGTGCGCAGGCCGTTCCGGCAGGCATAAAAAGGCCGGGCAAACTCTGTGCCGTAGGCAGCATCATCAACAGCCGCACACTGCGCAGCCGCAGCGTGTTCTGGGGAACGGGATGTCTGCATGAGGATGTCAGGCTTTTTCGGGGAAGAAGCCTTTTCCCCTTTCTTCCCCACACGGCCTCTTTTAGGGCCGTCCGGGGACCGCTCACGCGGGAAACTCTGCTTCGTGCCGGATATCGCTGTCCACGCATATACGGGGATCCGGCGCTGCTGCTTCCCCGTTTCTATCAGCCGAAGGAAAGGCATGTCCGCTACGACGTAGGCGTCGTGTGCCATTACAGTCACAAGAATCTGCTCAGATTCGGAGAAGGCATCCGTGTCGTGGACATAGAGCGTGACGTTGACGGCATAGAATCATTCATTGATGAAATATGCGAGTGCAGACGTATAGTTTCGTCGTCGCTTCATGGAATCATCGTCGCGCATGCGTACGGCATTCCTGCACGGCAGTTTGTTGTGGTGGATCATCCCCTCATGGGCAATGCGAACAAGAAGTTCGAAGATTACTATCTGAGTACGGGAATGCCTGTTCAGCAGCCTCTGTTTTTTCATTCCGGCGATGTCGTTGATCTTGAGAGGCTTGTTCCCGGGTATGAAACCGTGGACCTGCATGTGGACTCTGATCTGCTGCTGGAGGTGTTCCCGTATGAACTCATTTTCTGAGGGAAAGTAAGCCCGTGATGTGAAGCGGAGATTCGGGGGGGATGCAGCATCCGGCATGAAGATGGGAGAATTGGACAAAGGATGACGCAGCAATAAAGCAATAAGATGAGGGAAGGCGGAGAGCTCGGAGCGGCTTTTTGTCCGCACATGGCGGTCTCAATCTGCTTGGAAATATAGAAAGGCGGGGCGGAACATGAAGTTCCGCCCCGCCTTTTTTCGAAAAACGGGAACGAGATTCGGATTACTTCTTCTTTGCGTGCTGCTTTATGGCTGCGGCAATGAAGTCCTTGAAGAGAGGATGGGCGTGCATGGGACGGGACTTGAATTCGGGATGGAACTGGCAGCCTACAAACCAGGGATGATCGGGCAGTTCCACGATTTCCACGAGAGTTCCGTCGGGAGAGGTTCCGCTGAACACCATGCCGTGCTGGCTGAGGGTTTCGCGGAAGGCATTGTTGAATTCGTAGCGATGGCGATGGCGCTCGGAAATGTTTTCCTGCTTGTAGGCTTCGGCGGCTTTCGTGCCGGGAAGCAGCGTGCAGGGGTAGGCTCCGAGGCGAAGGGTGCCGCCCTTGTTGCTGGCTTCGTCGCGCACTTCCACGGCGTTCTTGCGGAAGTCGTACCATTCGGTCATGAGATAGATGACCTTTTCATCGGTGAGCGGGTCGAATTCTTCGGAATTGGCCTTGGAGAGTCCTGCCACGTGGCGGGCGAATTCGATGACGGCGCACTGCATGCCGAGGCAGATGCCGAAGAAGGGAACCTTGTTTTCACGGGCATAGCGGATGGCTTCAATTTTGCCTTCAACGCCGCGGTAGCCGAAGCCGCCGGGCACGAGAATGCCGTCGCAGCCCTTGAAGATTTCAGCCGTGTTGTCGGCGGTGACTTCTTCGGAGTTGACGTACTTGAGATTGACGGACACATGATTGGCCACGCCGGCGTGCACGAGGGCTTCATGAAGGCTCTTGTAGGCTTCCTTGAGATCGACGTACTTGCCCACGATGGCTATGGTCACATCGCGCTTGGCGGCTTCGTCGAAGTCGTGCATGAGCTTGATCCAGCCGGAAAGGTCGGCGTTGCGCGCCGGCAGGCGCAGCATGATGGCCACCTTCTGGTCGAAGCCCTCCTCATAGAACTTGAGCGGTACGCCGTACACGTTTTTCACGTCCACGGAGGTGAATACGGCGTCTTCGTCCACGTTGCAGAACAGGGCGATTTTTTTCTTGAGTTCGGAAGGTATGGTCTGCTCGCAGCGGCAGAGGATGATGTCGGGCTGAATGCCGATGGAAAGCAGTTCCTTCACGCTGTGCTGCGTGGGCTTGGTTTTGTACTCGCCGGCGGCGTGCAGATAGGGAACGAGGGTAAGGTGAATGTTCAGGCAGTTGTTGCGGCCGATGTCGGAACGCAGCTGGCGGATGGCTTCGAGGAAGGGCAGACCTTCGATGTCGCCCACCGTGCCGCCGATTTCTATGATGGCCACATCGGGAGCGTTATCGCCTTCGGTAAGGCTCAGAATGGTACGCTTGATTTCATCGGTGATATGGGGAATCACCTGCACGGTACCGCCGAGATAGTCGCCGCGGCGTTCCTTGTTGATGACGTTGTAGTAGATGCGTCCGGAGGTGGTGTTGTTGTTCTGGGAAAGGGAAACGTCGAGATAACGTTCGTAGTGGCCGAGATCGAGGTCGGTTTCCGCGCCGTCATCGGTCACATAGACTTCGCCGTGCTGGAAGGGGTTCATGGTGCCGGGGTCGACGTTGATGTAGGGGTCGAGCTTCTGAATGGTCACGGAAAGGCCGCGGGCCTTCAGCAGAGCGCCAAGCGAAGCCGAGGCCAGTCCCTTACCGAGAGAGGAAAGCACACCGCCGGTAACAAAAATGAATTTGGTTTTCATGAATGAGCCCTTCTATGAAAAATTGATGGGAAATTTAAATAATAAACGTACCTTCCTGCCTTGCTTTCAGCGGAAAGGCACCCCGATGACGCATTGCGCTCTTGTCCCTTATACTTGATAGCCCGGGGGAAAGAAAGCACTAAATCATGCCTTCGGAAAATTTTTCCTCCGGCCGTCCAGACGGACTTTTTGCATTGTAAGCGGAGGGCGGACAGTCCGTTTGCGGAAACACGTTCCCGTTTTTTTTCAAGAACCGGAGCAGAACATGACGACTTTTGCGCGTCGTTCTCTCCAGAGAGCCGGCTGTTGTCCTTATATGCCTTTCCGGAAAAGGACAGAAAGGCGTCATAAGGAATGTTTCCGGCCGTCGGTTGATGCGGGAAACGCTGCTTCACAGGGAAAGCCGTTTTCCGCGGCGAGAAGAAAAGTGGGGTGTGCGGGTAGAGTTCGCACATCATCTCGACGCGGCCTCTTCCCAGACTTTGCGGCTTCTGTCAATCTTTTTTCTTACGCCCGTCCAGGTTTTTCCCGAGAGAAATGACTTCGGAGCGGCCTGCTGCATGGCAATAAGAATGTCGGCTGTTACGGTGAAGGAAAGCTCGTCCGTCCCCATGAAGGGGCGGCACGACGGATCGGAGCCGCCGACTACGGCCTTTTTAAGGCCTCGCCGCCGATAGCTGAGCGGCCAGGCGAAAATGTTGGCGCAGCCGGACCCGAAGGGCATGACCACGGCGTTGTGATCATCGAGGGCGAATCCGGCAAGCATGGAAAGACCGGTGAGAGTTTCCCCCCGGCAGCGGAAGGTGACGAGCAGCGGCTCTTCGCCTTCGGCAAACTGGGAGAGGGGACGTGCCGCGCAGAAGGGGGCAGGGGCGGGCTTCACGTCGATGTCGCGCAAAAAGCGACGCATGGAGTCGGGTGAGGGAAGATAGCGTTCGCCTTCTCCTCCTTCCCAGCCGGTGGTGACGAAGTGGACGATGCGCTCCGGCGCGGGAAGCCGGTAGCCGAGATAGACCCATCCGCCCATGCAGGAGCACGCGTCGGAGGCAAAGTGGACGCAGGCTTTCCGCTCGAAGGCCATGCGCAGATAGTTGATGATGCAGGCGTGTCCCTTGCCCGGCGGGGGAGTGAGGGAGGATGGGGGAGCCTTTTCGGCGTAGAAGACGCCCAGCGGCTCTTCGCAGCCGAGCAGATCAAACATGTTCTGAAGGCGTGAGGTGTCCAGCATGTCGGCTCCTCTGTGACAAGGTGCGCGGAATAATAAAGCGTACAGGACGGAAGATGCCGTGTCAACGCGACGTCGTCTGCTGCGGCGCAACGCTCTTGCTTCCTGCTTCCATAAAAAACGGGAGTCGGCACGACCGGAAAAGCTGTCCCGAAGCCGTGCCGACTCTCTGATGAAAAGTTTTGAAAGGAAGGATGGGACCCGGGGAAAGGAAAAAATTTTTCAACATTTTTCCTTCGTTCCCCCGCTTCTCTTTATTCCTCCATCTGAAAATCCACGCGTATCTTGAACAGCTTTTCTGCGGGCAGGTTCATGATGGAAATGCCGGTGCGTTCTTCGATGCCCCTGATGGTTTCGCACACGCTGTCCCAGGAGGGACCGATGAGGGTGAACCACACGTTGAAGTCGTGGTTGCGCAGGTAGTTGTGGGTGACGCCGGGCAGGGCGTTCACGTCGGCAATGAAGGCGTCGAGCTTGTCTTCTGGCACATGGGCTCCGCAGAGCGTGGAGCGGAAGCCGAGTTTGGCCGACTGGAAATTGGCCCCCAGGCGGCGGATGATTCTTTTTTCCTTCATGGCCTTCACGCGGGCAAGGGCTTCCTCTTCGGAAATGCCGAGCTGTCTGCCGAGAGCCTCATAGGGACGGGGAACCAGCGGAAAGGCCGTCTGGATGATGTCCAGCAGTTTTCTGTCGATAGTGTCCAGAGCTTCGTTCTGAGCCATGGCTGTTCTCCTTGGGCGGGGAAGAGAGCCGCGCCCGGAAAGAAATGCGGGCCCGCCCCGCTGTTCAGGCGAGGCGGGCCGGAAGGAGGAAAGAGCTCTTCCCTCGTTATTTTACCGTTTTTGGCTTGTACAGGCACAGGGGTTCCTGAGCCATGGGGTCATTGGTCATGCTGTAGGCGCGGGCGCGGCAGCCGCCGCACACCTTGTGATACTCGCACACGCCGCACTTGCCCTTGTAGGCACTCTGATCACGGAACTTGAGGAACCACGGCGTCTTTTTCCAGAGCTCGGGGAAGGGGGTATCGCGCACGTTGCCGCAGTCGAGGGTAAGGTAGCCGCAGGGCTGAAGCTGTCCGGTATGGCTGATGAAGCAGAAGCCCGTTCCGCCGAGGCAGCCGCGGGTCATGGCGTCCATGCCGAAGTTTTCCATGTTCACGGTCACGCCTTCCTCGCGGGCCTTCTGTCGCATGATGCGGTAGTAGTGCGGCGCGCAGGTGGCCTTGAGATGCATGGAGGTGGTTTTGCGGAAGTCGTAGAACCAGTGCAGCACTTCCTCGTATTCCTCGGCGGTGATCACCTCTTCCTGAATTTCGGCGGCCCGACCCATGGGCACGAGCAGGAAGATGTGCCAGGCCACGGCGCCGATTTTCTCGCACAGGTGGAAGATGTCCTTGAACGAGTGCAGGTTGCTCTTGGTCACCGTGGTGTTGATCTGGAACTCCACGCCTTCGGCCTTCAGGTATTCGATGCCGCGCATGGAGGCGTCGAAGGCTCCGGGCACGCCGCGGAAGGCGTCGTGACTTTCCGCGTCCGCTCCGTCTATGGAAATGGAGCAGCGCTGGAAGCCGGCTTCCTTTATCTTGCGGGCGGACTCGGGCGTGATGAGCGTGCCGTTGGGAGACATGACGCAGCGCAGGCCCTTGTCGCGGGCATAGGCGGCCAGTTCATAGACATCGGCTCGCATCATGGGATCGCCGCCGGTGAAGATGAGGATGGGCTCGCCCACTTCGGGGAAGGTGTCGATGAGAGCCTTGGCCTCTTCCGTGGAGAGTTCTCCCGGGTAGGGTTCGGGATGGGCCTCGGCACGGCAGTGCTTGCAGGCAAGGTTGCAGGAGCGCGTCACTTCCCAGGCGATGAGGCGGCACTTGGGAGAGCCGTCGGGCAGAAAGCGGGGCCTGGACGTGGCGGGATGACCGCCGGGGGCTCCGTCGGCAGGCCGGCCCATGGGGTGTCCGCCGGGATGGCAGGCGCCGAGGGAGGAGAGGGCGGAGTCGTGGCCGTTCATCAGCGAATCCATCCTTCGCGGAGGGCTTCCACGGTGAAGTAGGTGATGATCATTTTGGAGCCGGAGCGCTTGAGGCCGAGGAGCGATTCCATGATGACGGCCTTGCGGTCGATCCAGCCGTTCTGGGCGGCGGCGCAGATGAGGGAATATTCGCCGCTGACCTGATAGGAAACGAGCGGCACGTCGAAGGTGTCGTGCATGAGGCGGATGACGTCCTGATAGGGACCGGCGGGCTTTACGATGAAGATGTCCGCGCCCTCGTCGATGTCGGCCTGCATTTCACGCAGGGCTTCCTGCACGTTGCCGGGATCCATCTGATAGGTACGGCGGTCGCCGAAGTGGGGAGCGGATTCCGCGGCGTCGCGGAAGGGGCCGTAGTAGGCGGAAGCGTACTTCACGGCATAGGACATGATGGGGGTTTCTTCGAAACCGGCCTTGTCCAGCGCGGTGCGCAGGGCAAGCACGCGGCCGTCCATCATGTCGGAAGGAGCAATGATGTCGGCGCCGGCTTCGGCTTGGGAAACGGCGGTCTTCGCCAGCAGGTCGAGGGTCTGGTCATTGAGCACGTGACCGGTCTTGTCGCCGTCGGCAATGATGCCGCAGTGACCGTGGGAGGTGTACTCGCACAGGCACAGGTCGGTGACGACCACAAGGTCGGGCCAGTTTTTCTTGATCATGCGCGTGGCGCGCTGCACGATGCCGTCCCTGGCATAGGCTCCGGAACCCACGGAGTCCTTTTCGGCGGGAATGCCGAACAAAAGCACGGCGCGCAGGCCGAGCTTCACGGCTTCGCCTATTTCCTTTTCCAGCTCGGCGAGGGAAAGCTGATACTGGCCGGGCATGGAGGCTATGGGCTGGCGGAAGTGCTCGTCGGGGGTATCGACCACAAAGTAGGGCATGATGAGGTCGGCGGCGGAGAGGGACGTTTCGCGAATCATGTCGCGGATGGCGGGAGTGCGGCGCAGACGGCGGCCGCGATGGAAGGAAAGATTGGTCATTTCGATTATCCTTTGCGCCGTAAGGGCGCGTCAGCAGTCGATGAAAACGTGAAGGAAGATAACACCGCCCCCCGGCTTTGAAAAGGGTCGGAGTCACACTTCGACTGATAGAACTTTTTTCCTGTCGGAGCATTCTGCGGCGTTTTGCTTCGGCCTCGGCTGGACAGACCGGATTTTCCGAAGATGCGTCTTGAGAAGGCGCATTCGGCGTGGTCGTCCTGTGGCGAAAAGTGCCGCTTCGTCTCGCAGACCTTTACAGCTGGAAGAGAAATACCATGACGGGCATGGTAATGACGCAAAGCAACGTGGAGACCACGTTGATGAGACTCGCGTATTCGCCGTTGTGTCCGTAGAGATGGGACATCTGCGTGACGGTGGAGGCGCAGGGGGCCGCGGCGGCCAGAAAGCTGATGAGCAGAATGGTTCCGCCGTCTTTCGTCCACCCGGCAAGAGGGCTGAGGCGGAACACGACGAGCGTGATGAGCGGCAGTACGAGAAGGCGCAGAGCTACGATGAGCGGAAGTTTTTTGTAGGCCAGAATGCGCCGGAAGTTGACGGAGCCGATGAGCATTCCCGTAACTATCATGCACAGGGGACCTATCATGCTGCCCACGGCGTGTACGGCAAGGCGGGGCACTTCGGGAAAATGCAGGCCGGAAACAAAGAGCAGTGCTCCGGCCATCATGGCCAGGATGTTGACGTTGAGAAGAATGTTGCGCAGATGGATTTGCCCGTTCTTTTTCAGAAGCGTGTAGCAGTGCGTCCAGAAAAGGGCCGTCTGTCCTATGAGAAAGCCGCTGGTGTAGAGCACCCATTCCGGTCCGAAAACATAGGTGACGATGGGAATGATGAGATTGCCGCCGTTGGAGTAGATGGCGGAGGCCTGTTCCACGGGGTCGAGGCGCAGCGGACGGCGAACAAGTACGTTGAAGGCTATGGCCAGAGACTGGGAAAGTGCAGCCGCCGCGAGAGAGAGAAAGAGGCCGTGCAGTTTTTCCCCGGAAAAATCCACCTGAAAGGCGTCGAGCATCATGCACGGGCCGACTATGTACAGGGCCACGGCGGAAAGGGGCGCGCTGGCTTCGGCACGGAGCAGGTGAAGCCGTACTACGGCGTAGCCCATGAGCACCATGAGCAGCATGGCGGCTATCTGCTTGCCGAGAAGAAGGGAAATGATCATGGAAAGGCTCTTTTGGGAAACGGTGTGCGACGGTTAGGCGTCTTCATTGAAGTAGTCGGAATCAATGCGTTTTACTTCATACGTCCGCTGTGTGGACACGCCTACGTTATATTCGATCATCAGTTGAACAAGCTTTTCGCCGTCAATAAGAATGATGGTGGGCTGTGAAAGCAGTTTTGCGTATTCTATGGCTTCGTTGGAAAATTTTGATGTCGTAATGAACACACCGCGTGTGGAGTGACGTCCCATAAGCGCCCCTGCGAAAGCTTGGATTTCAGGACGCCCCACAGTATTGTCCCAGCGTTTTGCCTGAAGATAAATGCTGCTTAAACCTAACTTATCTTCTTTGATGAAGCCGTCTATGCCGCCGTCATTAGTTGTTTTGAAGGCTTTTCCGGCATCTTGTATAGATCCTCCGTATCCCATAGCCAGCATGACATCAACGACAAGTTGTTCAAAAAATTGTGAGCTGTTATTTTTTATAGCCTCTAGTAATTCTGAAGCTAGGGCTCCATTAATAGTATTTATGGCGTTATCTATATCTTCCTCAGGTGTGGCATCTGAAGTGTGGTCTTGATGAATATATAAATCTTCAGCAATTGATTTGTCTTTAGATTTATTTGTTTCTGTAATCCATAAACGATAATCAGGAAATTTATATAAATCTTTTCTAGTTAATCGTTTATGAGTGGAAAGATAAGCGATACCTTCAGGTGTTATTTGGTATATACCGCGACGTACACGTGATACTAAATGAGCCATAGTAAGGAAAACAAGAGACCAACGAATTTGATTTTTATGTTTTGATCCACCACTAGATAAAGTTATAGCAAGATCATCATTGGAAATATTTAAGGTGTGAGCGATGGGATCCAACAATTCATTGATAGAAAAAGTCTTTTCTTTAGGTGCTGTGGAAAGCGTTGCGAAAAGATAACTGTCAAGAGAGGGAATGGCCATGGATATCACGTTGTTAATTTTTTAATTGTTTGTTTTGAACTTACTGAAAACAATATTTTTGAAAAAAGAAAAGCATAGAAAACGGGGAGGCCTTTTGAGCCTCCCCATTTTTGACGATGCGGTTACTTGATGCCTATTTCCTCATCGGTGAGATAGCAGGCCGGATCTTCGGCCCATTCATCGCCGTAGTAGGCTTCGGCGCGGGAGCGGAAGTTGCCGCCGCAGATGTTCAGGAAGCGGCACTTGGCGCAGCGGCCCTTCACGTAGGGCTTTTTGTCCTTGAGCTTGTGCAGAAGTTCGATGTTCGGGTCGTCCCATATTTTGGAGAAGGGACGCTCGAGCACGTTGCCGAACACGTGATGACGCCAGAACTGGTCGGCGGAAACGTCGCCGTTCCAGGAAATGCAGCCTATGCCTCGGCCGGAGCTGTTGCCTTCGTTGAACTGCAGAAGCTGGAACACTTCTTCGGCTCGCTTGGGATCTTCCTTGAGCAGGCGCATCCACACGTAGGGGCCGTCGGCATGGTTGTCCACGGTGAGCACTTCCTTGGGCGTGCCCGCGTCGAAGCATTCGCGGGTCTTGTCCATGATGAGGTCCACCACGGCGCGGGTTTCCTGATGGTTCAGGTCTTCATTGATGAGTTCGGTGCCGCGGCCGGAGTACACCAGATGATAGAAGCACACGCGGGGAATGTCGCGTTCGCGCAGGATATCGAAAATCTTGGGGATTTCCACGGCGTTGCGCTTGTTGATGGTGAAGCGCAGACCGACCTTGATGCCTTCTTCGCGGCAGTAGTCGAGACCTTCGAGCGCACGGCGGAAGGCCCCCTTCACGCCGCGGAAATGGTCGTGCACGTCTTCGCCGCCGTCGAGGGAAACGCCTACGTAGGAGAGACCGACTTCCTTGAGAGTCTTGGCCATGGCGCGGTCGATGAGGGTGCCGTTGGTGGAAATGACGGCGCGCATGCCTTTGGACGTGGCATAGCTCGCCAGTTCGGGCAGATCTTTGCGGATGGTGGGTTCACCGCCGGAAAAGAGCATGACCGGCGCGCCGTAGGCGGCAAGGTCGTCGATCATGATTTTGGCCTGTTCGGTGGAAATGGGGTCGGTGCCCTTGTCGGTTTCCGCCTGGGCGTAGCAATGCACGCATTTGAGGTTGCAGCGGCGCGTCATGTTCCAGACGACGACCGGCTTCTTGTCGGCGGAGAACTGAAGAAGATGAGAAGGAAGCTTGCCGGACTGGCGACCGTAACGCAGTGCGTCGGACGGTTCCACCTGTCCGCAGTAAAGCTTGGAAATACCGATCATGTAAGATCCTCACTGGGCGTTGTATGGGAAAGGCGGGGCGATTTCCGCTCCGCCGCCATGGTTCGTAAAACGATTGTCCGCCGCCTTTCGGGGGCAGGCCGGGCAACATCATAGCCGCACGGGCGTCGGGAATCAAGTGACGCCGTCACTCTTGCGCGTGTCTTCGGCAAAATCGACGGATCAGTTCAGAACGGCCCCTGCCAGAAGAAAGCCGTCTTCGTCGTAGATGGCGGCAATCTGACCGGGAGCCGGGGGCTGTTGGGGAGAATCGAAGAAAATGTCCATGCGCTTCTCGGAAATCTCCACACGGGCCGGTTCCGGCCTCTGATGATAGCGGACCCTCACCAGCAGTTTTTCCGGCCAGAGCTCAGGGGACACCATGAGATTGGGAGAGAATGCGGAACAGGAGGTCACGGGCAGCAGATTCTTCGGCCCCACGACAAGAGTATTGCTTTCGCGCAGTCTTTTCAGGGCGTAGAGAGGCTCCTTCCAGGGAATGCCGAGGCCTCGCCTCTGACCTTCGGTATATCGCCACAAGCCCCGGTGCTGAGCGATGATGCGGTTTTCTCCGGCAAGAAGCACGGGACCGGGACCGGGGAGCTTCAGCCCCTGCGACTCCTTTTCCCTGAGCCACGCGTAGTGATCATCACCCGGAATGAAGCATATTTCCTGACTCTCGGCGGGGACGGGGGGCGTCAGGCCTCTGGAGGAGAGCCACTGCCGTATGTCGGACTTCTTCCACTCGGCAAGGGGAAAGATGCAGCGGCGGAGACGGGCGGCGGGCACCAGAGCGAGAAAATAGCTCTGATCCTTCGTTCCGTCGCTTCCGGCACGCAGTGAAAGTCCGTACCGGGGGTGATCGCGCATGGCTGCGTAGTGTCCCGTGGCAAACATCTCGCCGAACCTCATGGCTCGATCGAAAAGCAGGCCGAATTTCATGGCCCGGTTGCACATGGCACAGGGGTTCGGCGTGCGTGCCCTGGCATGTTCCATGGCGAAGGGGACCATGACGAGACGGCGGAAGTCTTCGGAAAGATCGACCACGTACAGGGGAATTCCGATGCTCCGGCAGAGGGACTCCATGACCGGAACGGCATCGTTTTCGGCAGGTGCGGGCAGAAAGCGTGCGTGCAGAGCCGTGACGGAATGTCCTTCCTCTTTTAGATGAAGCAGGGCGAACAGGCTGTCGGTTCCGCCGCTTATGGCAACTGTAATGTTCATGCCCGGAGTGTGCCATCGGGAGACGAAGAGGGCAAGAACGTTTTCCAATGGCCTGGGAGAGAAATTTTTCGGGGGCTCGCAGAAGGCGTTTTTTGCAGGAGATGGAAGGCACGGGTCGTTGCCAATTGCCGGTGAACGATTTATGTTGAAGATTCCCGCAGATGCGGAAAAAAGGGCAACCCATTGAAGAAAGAGGTGTCTTTATGAAACGACTTCTGGCCTGCGCGGCGCTTTCCCTTGCCATGCTCCTCGGAGGATGTGCCGGTTCCGCCATATACAGAGGAGTGGATGCTTCCACGGGAAGCTTTGTTTCCACGGGGTCTCCGACGGTGAGCGTAACGGCTGCGGAAGGGTATGAAAACGTGCTCTCTGGACGAGCGCTTACTCAGGTACCCTATGAAAACGGGTTCATGAATACCGTTCCTGCGAGAGTGTGGTTCTCTCTGCAGGAAAAGGAAGGGTCCCAGCTCGTCAGCATGCTTGCCGAGTGTGCTTCCGACGTGGTCTGGGAAGTGCGCCCCATAGGCGTGGATTTCCAGACGCTGAAGGTCTTTTACGAAAGCAACGGTGTCGGCGCAAACGATGCCACGGTACACGTCTATCTGCGGCCCGCATCCATGGATCCCTGGACGTCGCTTTTCCTTCAGGCCGGAAAGAGCATGTGGGAAGGGCCGAGCCTTGTGGCGCGCTATGAATGGACGAATTCCACACTTTCGGACAAGCTTGTGGTGGAGTACCGGGAAAAGGCTCCTGAGCTTATCGACGGCGTCAATCCCAACATGATCGATCTCAGAGCCTTCATCGATCGGTCGCAGAAGGCCTTTGTGCTCGGCGGCGTGACTCTGCCCGTAACGCCTGAAACGACCACCGGAGTCGTCATTTCCGACAGACTGCTCGCGCCCGTGGTGGGTGCGGTGACCATCAACGATCTTTTTGCATTCTAGAGCGGCGGCGCGTCGCATCTTGAATGGCACGCTCGAATAAGCCGCCTTTCTGAAGGAGTTCTCCGGGACTTGACAGAAAGGCGGCTCCCTTGTAAATACGACAGTTCACCTTGTTCGCCGTATGGTTTTCCGGCAGGAAGTCGGAAGCGGCGGACCTCTGACCGTAAGGAGATATCCTACATGCGCAAAATGGAAACCCTGCTGCTCCTTTCTCCGGAGCTGTCTGTGGAAGAGCGCGAAACCGTCCTGAAG